>JAFEFH010000192.1 GCA_018240695.1 Pseudomonadota bacterium
CAACGTCTATTTCACGCCGTCCGGCCGGCGCGCCATCATCGTGGCGGAGGAGCTGCGGCGGCTCGACTTCCGCAATCCGCAGACCATGAAGCTCGACTTCTCGATCGCGGTGCCGAAGTGCGGCGGCGTCAACCATGCCGACTTCGCGATCGACGGCAGATTCGCGCTGTTCACCTGCGAGTTCGACGGCGCGGTGACCAAGATCGACCTCGTCAACCGCGCGGTCGTCGGCACCCTGATGCTGACGCCGTTCTACGACCGGCCAAGCGTCGTGGCGCAGCTCATGACCTTCGAGAAGAAGCCCGCTTTGGTGTTCAACCGTCCGGAGCTCGGCGGGCCGGTCTTCACGTCGCGCGGCATGCCGCAGGACATCCGAATCTCGCCCGACGGCAAGCTGTTCTTCGTGGCCGACATGCTGGCCGACGGCGTGCACGTGGTCGACGGTGCCTCGTTCCGCCAGATCGGCTTCATCCCGACCGGGCTCGGCGCGCACGGCCTCTATCCCAGCCGCAACGGCAAGCAGCTCTACGTTGCCAACCGCGGCAGCAACAAGATGATCGGCCGGCCGGGCGGCGCGGGCTCGGTGTCGGTGATCGACTTCGCCACGCGCAAAGTCGTGCAGACCTGGCCGATCCCCGAAGGCGGCAGCCCCGACATGGGCAATGTCAGCGCCGACGGAAAGTATCTCTGGCTATCGGGCCGCTTCGACGACGTCGTCTACCGCATCGACACGACGTCGGGCGCGGTCGACAAGATCAAGGTCGGGCGCGAGCCGCACGGGCTCACGGTCTGGCCGCAGCCCGGCCGCTACTCGCTCGGCCACACCGGCAACCTGCGCTAGGCGGCGTAGGCCAGCGGCTTCGTGCCGCCCTTGATCTGCGTGCGGTGCATCACGCGCCGCGCCGCGCCGTCGAACGGATCGCGGCGATGCATGGTCGAGCGGTTGTCCCACATCACGAGATCGCCCAGCCGCCATTTGTGTTCGTAGAGGAACTGCGGCTGCGTGGCGTGCGCCCACAGCGCCTCCAGCAGCGCATCCGACTCCGCGCGCGTATAGCCCTCGACATAGGAATTGCGGCGGCGGCCGAGATAGAGCGTGGCGCGGCCGTTGGCCGGATGCTTCAGGATCGCCGGATGCCAGGCGCCGGGCGCGGCCATCGGATCGTCGGTCGGCGTCACGCCCTTGCGCAGGTAGCCGCCCGAATTGTAGGTGCCGTCGTGCTTGATGCGGCGGCCCTCGATCCTGGCGCGCAAATCCGGCGGCAGCGCGTCGCACGCCGCCTGCATGCCGCAGAACCAGGTGTTGCCGCCGCTCGGCGGGATCTCGAGCGCGAACAGCATCGAGGCGTCGGGCGGCGTGTCGAGATAGCTCATATCGGTGTGCCACACCGCCTCGCCCGCGCCGAGGGCGCCGATCGGGTCGCCCTTGGCGTCGAGCACGTTGGAGACGACATAGATGTCGGGATAGCCGGGCGGGCTGATCTTGCCGCGCTCCTGGTTGGGCGGCGGGTCGAGCTCGCCGAAGCGGCGGCTGAACGCCAGCAGCGCGTCGTCATCGAGCTTCTGGTCGCGCAGCAGGATCACCGAATGCCGGTGCCAGGCGCGCTCGACCGCGGCGAAGTCGGCGGCGCTGGGGTTCCGGAGGTCGACGCCCGCGATCTCGGCGCCGACGGCCTCCGTCAGCGGACGTGTGGTCACGGCCATGTCGTTTCCTCCGCCTGTCGTTGCGGGCCGATGATCGGCCGTCGTCGCCGGCCGATCAAGCGCCCAGCACGTCGCCCAGCCACTGGGCGAGCTTGTCGCCGACCGCGGGCGCGAGGGCGCCGATATAGCCGGGATCGGTGCCGTTGTAGACGGTCTTGAGGTTGTGGCTGACCGCCGGCACGACCAGCGCCTCTCCCGTCGCGTTGCGCTTGCCGAGCCCATCGATCAGCGGCTGGATGTCGGCGAACGGCACGATCAGGCTGTCGGCGCCGCCATGGATCAGCAGGCATGGGGTGTCGAGGCGCGCCAGCGCCGCCGCGGGATCGAAGGCGAAGAGATCGCGCAGAAAGGGGCCGGCATAGGCCGGGAAGACCGGCCGCAACTCCGCCGGCATGTCGGCCGGCACGCGGCCGCTGTCGAGGATCGCCGTTACGATGCGATCGGCGTCCGCCGCGAGCGTCGGCGCCGTGCGCGCGATCTGGGCACGCACGATGTCGGCCATCGGCCGGCGGGGGTCGAGGCCAGCACCAGCGCGTGCGGCCGCTTCTTCGCATCGAGGCCCGCGAGTGCGGCGAGCGCCAGCAGCCCGCCCTCGCTGTGGCCGAGGAATGCCGTGGCGTAGGACTTGATCTCGTCGTGCCGCAGCAGCTCGGTGTGCGCCGCGACGGCGTCGGCCACGGCATGGTCCCACTGGAAGAAACGCTCCTGCGCCGCCAACCCCTCGGGTGGCGGGCTCGACCGGCCGACGCCGCGCTTGTCGTAGCGCAGGGTGGCGATGCCGGCGGCTGCGAGGCGCGCGGCGATCAGCTTCAGCGTGTCGATGCGCGCGGGAATCAGCGGCGTGTTGCCGTCGCGGTCGGTCGGGCCGCTGCCCGCGATCAGCACCACGCCGGGCACCGGCTGGATCTCGCTGGCGAGCGGCAGCAGCAGCGTCCCCGATAGCGTCGCGCCATCGGCGCCGGAGAAGCGGACCTCGCGCGGGAGCGTGCCCGTGGCATACCAGGGCGGCACGCCGCGAACTTGTGCATGCGCGGCATCGCCGGCGGCGAGCCAGGCCGCGCCGCCGAACAGCAGCGCGCGGCGGCGCGTCACGTGCGCGGACCGCTGACGATATGGACGTGGAAGTGGAAGACGACCTGGCCGCCCGCGGCGCCGGTGTTGGCCGCGAGCCGGAAGCCGGGCTCGACGCCCAGCGCCCTGGCCGTCGCGGCGACGGCGCGCCAGAAGCCGGCCTGCATCTCGGCCGGGGCGTCGGCGGTGAAGTCGACGAAGGAGACGTACTCGCCCTTCGGGATCACCAGCACATGCACGGCGGCCTTGGGGTGGATGTCGTGGAAGGCCAGCGCGAACGGGTCTTCGTAGACCTTCCTGCACGGCAGCTCGCCGCGCAGGATGCGCGCGAAGATGTTGCTGCGGTCGTAGGCGGAGGCCGGCATGGCCGCTACTTTTGCTTGCGCGACGCCTTCTCGGCAATGCCCGACAGGCCCTCGCGGCGGGCCAGCTCGAGCCAGACCGCCTTGGGCTTCACGTTCACCGCGGCCCACAGCGTGAGCAGGTGATAGAGCATGTCGGCGCTCTCGCCGACCAGCTTGGCCTTGTCGCCGCGGATCCCCTCGATCAGCGCCTCGACCGCTTCCTCGCCCAGCTTCTTGGCGATCTGCTGGCGGCCGCGGCTGAACAGGCGGGCGGTGTAGGAGGTGTCGGGGTCGGCGCCCTTGCGGCCGTCGATCACGTGATAGAGCCGGTCGAGCACGTGCTCGTCGACGCCACCCGCTTCGAGGCGCTTGGAGGCTTTCTTCTTGGCTTTTTTCTTCTTGGCCATGCGACGGAACTCTACTGACGCTTCTTGAGCGAGCGTATTTGCCATCTTACCGCAAAATCATGCGGCGCGCGAGATCGATCGCACCGGAACGCCGGCGCGCGCGAGACGATCCTTCGCCTGGGCGATGGTGAAGGTGCCGAAGTGGAAGATCGAGGCGGCCAGCACCGCCGAGGCGCCGCCCTTGGTCACGCCGTCGACCAGGTCGTCGAGCGTGCCGACGCCTCCGGAGGCAATGACCGGCACCGGCACCGCGTCCGACACCTTGCGGGTCAGCTCGAGATCGAAGCCCGACTTGGTGCCGTCGCGGTCCATCGACGTCAGCAGAATCTCGCCCGCGCCCGAACCGGTCATCCGCTTCGCCCACTCGATCGCGTCGAGGCCGGTGCCCTTGCGTCCGCCGTGGGTGAAGACTTCCCATTTTCCCGGCGCGGTCTGGCGGCAGTCGATCGACACCACGATGCACTGGTCGCCGTACTTTTGGGCGGCCTCGCGCACGAATTCAGGCCGCGTCACGGCGGCGGAGTTGATCGAGACCTTGTCCGCGCCGGCCAGCAGGAGCTTGCGGATGTCCTCGATGGTGCGCACGCCGCCGCCGACGGTCAGCGGCATGAAGCACTGCTCGGCGGTGCGGCTAACCACGTCGAAGATGGTGTCGCGGTTCTCGTGGCTGGCGGTGATGTCGAGAAAGGTGAGCTCGTCGGCGCCGGCGGCGTCGTAGGCGCGCGCCTGCTCGACCGGGTCGCCGGCATCGACCAGGTCGACGAACTGCACGCCCTTGACCGAGCGCCCGTCCTTGACGTCGAGGCAGGGGATGATGCGGACCTTGAGCATGCTCACCGTCAGTCCCCGCGCAGCACGCGGATGGCGTCGGGCACGGTGACGCGGCCGTCGTAGAGTGCGCGGCCGACGATCGCGCCGGTGATGCCGTATTCCTCGGCGGGCCGCAGCTCGCGCAGGTCGTCGAGCGAGCTGACGCCGCCCGAGGCGATGACCGGCGTGGTGAGATGCTGCGCCAGCGTGATCGTGGCGTCGATGTTGACGCCGCCCATCGCGCCGTCGCGGTCGATGTCGGTGTAGATGATCGCCGAGACGCCGGCGTCCTCGAAGCGCAGCGCGAGGTCGAGCGCGCGCACCGTGCTCTGCTTGGTCCAGCCGTCGACCGCCACCATGCCGTCGCGCGCGTCGATGCCGACGGCGACCTGGCCCGGCCACTGCTTGCACGCGGCCTTCACAAGGCCCGGCTCCTTCACCGCGACGGTGCCCAGGATGACGCGCTTCACGCCGGCCTCGAACCACTGGGCGATGCTCTCGATGGTGCGGATGCCGCCGCCGAGCTGGGTCGGCACCTCGACCTGCTTCAGGATGCTCTCGACCGCGGCGCGGTTCACCGGATGGCCCTCGACCGCGCCGTTGAGGTCGACGAGGTGCAGCCACTCGCAGCCCGCGTCGGCAAAGGCCCTGGCCTGCGTCGCCGGGCTGTCGTTGAACACGGTGGCGCGCGCCATGTCGCCGCGCAGCAGCCGCACGCACTTGCCGTCCTTCAGGTCGATGGCGGGGAACAGGATCATGATGGCCGTGGGTTACCGCAAAGCGCCCGGACTGTCAGCCGTTCAAATGGCAGGCGCTGATATGTCCCGGCGCCACTTCCTTGAGCGCCGGCCGCTCGGCCTTGCAGCGGTCGAAGGCGTGCGGGCAGCGCGGATGGAAGGCGCAGCCGGGCGGCGGGTCGAGCGGCGAGGGCAGCTCGCCGGAGATCGGCTTGTAGGTCCGCCGCGCCGCGTCGAGGGTCGGCACCTCGGCCAGCAGCGCCTGGGTGTAGGGATGGTTGGGACGGGCGAACAGCTCCTCGGCGCGCGCCACCTCGACGATGCGGCCGAGATACATGATCGCCACGCGGTCCGAGAGATGCTCGACCACCGCGAGGTTGTGGCTGATGAACAGATAGGTGAGGCCGAGCCGCTGGCGCAGCTCCATGAACAGGTTCAGCACCTGCGCCTGGATCGACACGTCGAGCGCCGCCACGGCCTCGTCGCACACGATGAACGACGGCTTCACCGCCAGCGCGCGCGCGATGCCGATGCGCTGGCGCTGGCCGCCCGAGAACTGGTGCGGGTAGCGCGTGGCATAGGCGCCATCGAGCCCGACCTGGTCGAGCATGTCGGCCACGTACTTGCCCTGCGCGCCGCGGCTCACCAGCCCGTGCACGCGCGGCGCCTCGCCCACGATCTCCGACACGCGCAGCCGCGGGTTCAGCGAGGCGTAGGGATCCTGGAAGATCATCTGCACGGCGAGCTGCCAGGCGCGGCGCTCGCTGCCGTGCATGGCGCCGACATCCTTGCCGCGCCACGTCATGGTGCCGGTGGTCTGCGGCATGATCCCGGCGACGATGCGGCCGAGCGTGCTCTTGCCGCAGCCCGACTCGCCCACCAGCCCCACGACCTCGCCCTCGGCGATGTCGAGGTCGACGTCGGACACGGCCTGCACGACCGTCTCGCGCACCTTGGCGCCCAGCGAGTTCGCGATCTTGCCGGCGAGATCGACCTTCTGCGTGAAGCGCTTGGTGACGCTGCGCAGGGACAGGATGGGGCCGCCCGCTGCGGTCATTTGATCGGCGTCTCCTGGTACAGGACGCTCCACCACTTGTTGTCGCGCCGCGCGTAGACGCTCGACGAGATGACCTTGGCCGTCTCGGGCGCGCCGCCCTTGAACGTGCTGGTGTAGGTGGCGCGGTAGAGCAGCGTGGCGATCCCGGGCCCGATCATGCGCACGGCGAAGGTCGGCTCGATCGCGATGGACGTCAGCTTGAGTTCCGGCATGAGCGCCAGGAACTCGCGCTTGTTGTAGCGCTTGCCGTCATTGAAGATCAGCAGCGCGTCGTCGGCGAGGAAGCCGCGCATGCCGGCGCTGTTGTTGTCGCGCAGGAAATCCCAGCTGCCCTTTTCGAGGGCCATCAGCTCGTCGCGCAGCTTCGCGGTGTCCTGCGCCCGGGCCGCGATGGGCAGCACCGCCAGCGCCGCGGCGCCGACGGTCAGTATCGAACGTCTGTCGAGCATCCTGTTCTCCCTCTCGTCTATGCCGCCGCCGCTTCGCCCGCGCGCCAGCAGCGCGCGAAGTGGCCGGGCCGGTGCTCGACCAGGTCGGGCATCGTGTTGCATTTGTCGATCGCGATCGGGCAGCGCGCCTTGAACGAGCAGCCCGGCGGCAGCTTGAGCAGCGACGGCGTCATGCCGGGAATCTGCGTCAGCTTGTGGCCGCGCGTGTTCTGCGACGGCACCGAGCCGATCAGCCCTTTGGTATAGGGATGCAGCGGCCGTTCGATCACGTCGGCGGTGCGGCCCGTCTCGACTATGCGGCCGGCGTACATCACGGCGATGCGGTCGGCGAGGCCGGCGACGACGGCGAGGTCGTGCGTCACCCAGATCATCGACGTGCCGCTGTCGCGGCAGAGCCGCTGCGCCTCGTACAGGATCTGGCCCTGGATGGTGACGTCGAGCGCGGTGGTCGGCTCGTCGGCCACGATCAGCTTGGGCTTGTGCAACAGCGCGATGGCGATGGCGACCCTCTGGCGCATGCCGCCGGAGAACTGGTGCGGATAGGATCGCAGCCGCTCGTCGGGCGAGGCGATGCCGACCTGGACCAGAGCGGCGCGGGCGCGCGCCAGCGCCTCGGCGCGGCCGACATTCAGGTGCGCCTGCACCGTCTCGATCATCTGCGTGTCGACCCGCAGGACCGGATTGAGCGTCATCATCGGGTCCTGGAAGATCATCGCGACCTCGGCGCCGCGGATGGCGCGCAGCCGCTGCGGCGATGCCGTCGTCAGCTCCTCGCCGCCGACCTTGATCGAGCTGCCCTCGACGATGCGGCCCGGCGGATCGATCAGGCCCAGGATCGAGAAGCCGGTCACCGTCTTGCCCGATCCCGACTCGCCCACCAGCCCCAGGATCTCGCCCGGCGCCACGTCGAAGTCGACGCCGTCCACGGCCTTGGCGACGCCTTCCTTGGTGAAGAAGTGCGTGCGCAGGTTCCGGACGCTGAGGGTCGGCGTCACGCTGGGCGTCGAAGTCGTCGCCTTGCTCATCGCAGGTTCCGCGGGTTCAGCACGTCGCGCAGGTGATCGCCCGCGAGGTTGATGCCGATGATGGCGACGGCCAGCGCGATGCCGGGGAAGAAGCTGATCCAGTAGCTGCCCGACATCAGGAATTCGAAGCCGTTGGAGATCAGCATGCCGAGCGACGGCTCGGTCACCGGCACGCCGACGCCGAGGAACGACAGCGTCGCCTCGAGCGCGATGGCGCGCGCCAAGGTGATGGTCGCGATCACGATCAGCGACGGCAGGCAGTTGGGCAGCATGTGGCGGAACACGATGCGGCTCGGCGGCAGCGCCAGGCAGTTGGCGGCCTCGACATATTCCTTGTTGCGCTCGACCAGCGCCGCGCTGCGGGCGGTGCGCGCGAAATACGCCCATTGCACCAGGACCAGCGCGATCAGCACCTTGTCGATGCCCTTGCCCAGGATCGACAGCAGGATCAGCGCCACCAGGATCGCCGGGAACGACAGCATGATGTCGACGGTGCGCATCAGGAACGCATCGGTGCGGCCGCCGACATAGGCCGCGACCAGCCCGACCACGATGCCGATGCCGAGCGCCGCGACCACCGAGGTGAAGCCCACGAACAGGCTGGTCCGCATGCCGTAGAAGATCGCCGACAGCATGTCGCGCGCCTGGCCGTCGGTGCCCAGCCAGTAGGTGATCTTGCCGTCGCCCGAGACGGTGCCCGGCGGCGACTTGGCGTCGAGCAGGTCGAGCGCGCCTATGTCGAACGGGTTCTGCGGCGAGATCAGCGGCGCGAAGATCGCGACGAACAGCGCCGCCACCACCAGCAGCAGGCCGAAGACGGCGAGCTTGTCCTCGCAGAAATCCGAGACGATGCGCTGGAACGGCGTCTGCGGCCGGGCCGCGACGGGCGGGTCGATGGTCGCCTGGCTCATGCCGCGCGGCTTTC
>JAFEFH010000193.1 GCA_018240695.1 Pseudomonadota bacterium
CGACGTGCTGCGGATTGCGGCCGACCTTGATCGTGTCGACGACGGCCAGCGTGTTCTGGTCGATCACCGTCACCGTGTTCGAGCGGCGATTGGGCACGTAGACGCGCGCGAGATCGTTGCGCACCGCGGGACTGAGGCGGTCCGGCCCGATCTCGCTGTAGAGATTGGTCGGGTCGATCACCGGCGGCATGCCCGGCACCGTGACGATTTCCGCCGGCGCGGGGCTCGCCGTCTGGGCGACGACTGCTCCGGACACGGCGACGCATGCGAGGGCAGCGAGGGCGGGAACAAGGCGAACGCGGATCATGAGGTCAGGGTGTCTCCTGGCGCGCCTTGCGGATGGCGGCCACGGTTTGAGCAACGATCTGGTCGACGCCGAGTTGCCCCAGCGCCGCCGTCGAGCCGCGCGGATCGCCGCTGACTCCGGTGGCGCTGCCGCTGGGCGATGTCCCGAGGCGATCGGGCCGCACCAGCGACGGATCGAGCGCCATCGTGAGCGAGGTGTCGGCGAGACCGGCGTGGCTGCCGATCGCCGCCTCGCTGACGCCATGGGCGCGCAGCGCCTGCACGTACAGCGTCTCGGTGGTCTTGTAGTAGGCGTCGATGAAATGCACGCGCGCCGCGCCGGCCTTGGCCCATTCGCGATTGAGCGTTGCCGCCACGTCCCTCAACGTCGCCTGATAGCCGCCATGGTCGCCGATCAGCACGACATGCGTGAAGCCGGCCTGCCGAAAGCTGCGGGCGGCGCCTTCGAGCGTGCCCCTGAACGCGGCATCGGAGATCGAGATCGTGCCGGGATAGCGCATGTGGCCGGCCGGCGGCGCGATGCTGCCTTCGGGCACATAGGCCAGCACCGGCGCGACCAGAGTGTCGCCGAGCTGGGTCGCGATCCGCCCGGCCAACAGGCGCGCTCGCGCATTGTGCTTGCCCAGCGCGATCTGCGGACCGCTCTGCTCGGTGCCGCCGACGGGCAGGATGATGGTGGTGGCCCCGGCCTTCAGCGCGTCGCGCACTTCCGTCCAGGTCAGCTCTTCCAGGTAGAGGGACGCCGGCGCGGCATGGGCCGGCGCGGCCCACGACAGGCCGGTGGCAGCCAGGAAAAGAAGGGAGAGGAGCGCAAGGCGCATGTGAATTGGCGTTCTACGCCATCGCCTGCCGACCTGCCAGCGCGGCGCGGCCGCAGGGCCGCCCTTCCGCGACGGCGTGCGCTTGTTGCGCAGCCCGGCCAGCCTGCGCCATAGTCGCCTCGCATCGTGGTCGCCCTCTCCATCATCATCCCGACCTACAATCGCCTGTGGGCCCTGCCCAAGGCGATCGAATCGTGCCGTGCCACCAAGAGCCCGCACGAGATCATCGTGGTCGACGATGGCGGCACCGACGATACCTCGGCGTGGCTGGCGCAACAGCCCGGCCTCGTAACGGTGCGCACCGACAACTGGGGCAAGGACTGGGCGGTCAACAAGGCCTTCTCGATGGCGCGCGGCCAGTATGTGCGCTTCCTCGATTCCGACGACTGGCTGGAGCCCGAGGCCAACGACGCCCAGCTCGAGGTCGCCCTGAGAGAGGACGCCGATCTCGTCGTCGCGGGCTATCGCACGGTCGACGAGCGCACCGACACCTGGATCGAGGCGCCGTGGGAGCCGTGCGACGACTTCCTGGCGCAGCAGTTGGGCGAATGCCAGGGCTCGCACTATTCGGCGTTCCTGTTCCGTCGCAGCTTCATCGCCGACGTGCCGCATCGCCAGGAATTCATCGCCAACGACGACCGCATGTTCGTACTCGAAGTGGCACTGAAGAAGCCGAAGATCGCGCTGTGGGACCATTTCGCGCTGGTCCACCGCCATCATGCGCGGGGCCGCTTGCAGGCGCCGACGCCGTCCGAGACCGTGCCGGTGCACCTGGCCGAGCTCAAGATTTACCGCAAGATCTACCGCATGCTGGCCGACCGCGGCGAGATGACCGAGCGGCGCGCCCGCGCCTCGACGGAAGGCCGGCTGTGGCCGCTCGCCCACCAGATCGCGCGCTACGACCTCGACGAGGCGACGCGCGTCTACGACTGGATCAAGGAACTCGACCCCGCCTTCAAGGTACCGGGCTCGGGCTTCCTGCCCACGCTCTACAACACGCTGGGCTTCCGCACCGCCGCCAAGGTGCTGCGCGCCCGCCGCGCGATCATGAATCCGTTCGGCTAGACATCACGCGGCAAGCGCCGTGCGCTGTTGCGGGCGGCGATAGGACAAGGCTTCCGCGATGTGCAGGCGGCGGACCGACTCCGAGCCGTCGAGATCGGCCAGGGTGCGGGCGACGCGCAACGTGCGATGCCAGGCGCGGGCCGAGAGGCCGAGGCGCTCGGCGGCGCGGGTGAGCAGCGCGCGACCCTCGGCATCGGGCTCGGCGATCGCGGCGAGGAGCGCGCCATCGGTATCGGCATTGCAGCGCGGCTTGCACCAGTTGCGCGCGCGGCCCGAGAGAAGGCCGGCGGTCGGCTCGGCCTCGACGGTGACCAGCTTGCCCTTGCGGTCGAGCGCGGCGAGGCGCTCGCGCTGGACGGCGCGGGCGGCGGCGACGCGCGCGGCCACGTCGGCACTCGTCTCGGCCGGCGGCGGCAGCGCGAGATCGGCGGCACCGACCGGCGGCACGTCGATGGCGAGGTCGATGCGGTCGAGCAGCGGACCGGAGATCTTGCTCTGGTAGTCGGCGCCGCAGCGCGGCGCGCGGCCGCAGCCCTGGCCCGGCTCCATGAGATTGCCGCAGCGGCACGGGTTCATCGCCGCCACCAGTTGGAAACGCGCCGGATAGGTGACGTGGGCGTTGGCCCGCGCCACGCTGACCCGGCCGGTCTCGAGCGGCTGGCGCAGCGCCTCGAGGGTCGCGCGCGCGAACTCCGGCAGCTCGTCGAGGAACAGCACGCCGTGATGGGCGAGCGAGACCTCGCCCGGCCGCGCCCGCGTGCCGCCGCCGATCAGCGCTTGCAGGGTCGCCGAATGGTGCGGGTCGCGGAAGGCACGGCGGCGATCGAGACGGCCGTCGCCCGTCTCGCCGGCCAGCGAGCGCACCATCGTCGCTTCCAGCGCCTCGTCGGCTTCGAGCGGCGGCAGCAGGCCGGGCAGGCGCGCCGCCAGCATCGACTTGCCCGAGCCCGGCGGGCCGATCATCAGCAGGTTGTGGCCGCCCGCCGCCGCGACCTCGAGGACGCGCTTGGCAGTCTCCTGTCCCTTGATCTCGGACAGGTCGGGATGGGTCGCGTCGGCATCCGACAGCACAGCCTGCGGCGCCGGCAAGGTCTGCTGGCCGCGCAGGTGGTTGATGAGAGCCAAGAGAGAAGGCGCGGCAAGCACGGCCTGCCTGTCCTCGTCCTCCGTGGAGAAGCCACCCCACGCAGCTTCGCCACCGCACGACGCGGGACAGATCAGGCCGCGCCCGCCGGCCGCGGCGGCGATGGCCGCGGGCAGGACGCCGGGCACGCGGCAGAGCGAGCCGTCGAGCGCCAGCTCGCCCAGCGCCACATAGCCCGCGATGCTATCCTTCGTGATCACGCCCATCGCCGCCAGCAGGCCGAGCGCGATCGGCAGGTCGTAGTGGCTGCCTTCCTTGGCGAGGTCGGCGGGCGAGAGGTTCACGGTGATGCGCTGCGACGGCAGGGTCAGCCCCAGCGCCCGCAGCGCCGCGCGGATGCGCTCACGGCTCTCGCCCACCGCCTTGTCGGCCAGCCCGACAATGGCGAAGGCCAGGGTCCCGGGCGCGATCATGACCTGCACGTCGATCGGCAGGACATCGATGCCCTGGAACGCCACCGTCCGAACCTGTGCCTGCATGCCCGCGATCCCTCTTCGATGAGGGAACAATTAAAGAACGAATATCCTATATGTAAAGCACGCAGAAGTTGTATCTGCTCAGGCCGGCCCGGTCAGCGGATGGTGGCAGGCGGCGAACTGGCCGGCGGCGACTTCGCGCAGCGGCGGGACCTCGGCGGCGCATTGCCGGTCGGCGCGCGGGCAGCGGGTGCGGAAGCGGCAGCCCGAGGGCGGGTCGAGCGGCGACGGCGGCTCGCCGACGGCGAGATTGGTGGCGGGCCGCACCGTGGGATCGGGCACCGGGATCGCGTCCAGCAACAGCGCGGTATAGGGGTGCGCCGGCTGCGCGAAGAGCCGCTCGGTCGGCGCGATCTCGCAGAGCTTGCCGAGATACATCACGGCGATGCGGTCGGACACCGCCTTCACCACCGCGAGATCGTGCGCGATGAAGAGCAGGGTCAGGCCATAGCGCCGCTTCATCTCCTCCAGGAGATTGAGGATCTGCGCGCGGATCGACACGTCGAGCGCCGACACCGGCTCGTCGCAGATCACCAGCTCGGGCTCGAGGATCAGCGCGCGGGCGATGCAGATGCGCTGGCACTGGCCGCCCGAGAATTCGTGCGGCAGCCGGCCCATCGCCACGTCGGGATCGAGGCCGACCGCCGTCATCACCTCGCGCACCCGCCGGTCGCGCTCGGCCTTGTCGGTGACGCCCACGATGATCAGCGGCTCGGCGATGATGTCGCCGATGCGGCGGCGCGGATTGAGCGAGGCGATCGGGTCCTGGAAGATGAGCTGCAACCGCCGCCGCATAAGCCGCATCTTCTCCGCGCCGAGCCCGGTGAGCTCGGTGCCGTCGAACACGACCTTGCCGCCGGTCGGCCGGCGCAGCTGAAGGACCGCGCGGCCGAGCGTGGACTTGCCGCAGCCCGACTCGCCCACCAGCCCCAAGGTCTCGCCGCGGTCGACGTGCAGGCTGACGTCGGACACCGCGAACAGGCTGCGCCCGCCGACGGCGTATTCGACGGTGAGGTTCTCGAGGGAGAGCAGCGCGCTCATCGCGGATGCCAGCAGGCATAGAGGCTGCCGGCGCGCTCGGGATCGGCGAGCGGCGGCTTGGCGGCGCGGCAATCGTCCTCGACGTAGCGGCAGCGCGGCGCGAAGGAGCAGCCGGGCAGCGGCCGCGTCGGATCGGGCGGCCGGCCGCCGATCGCCGGCAGCGGCGTGTGCGGCGCCGAGTCGAGTCGCGGGATCGCCGCCAGCAGCGCCTCGGTATAGGGCATGCGCATGTGCGCGAAGAGCCGCGGCGTCGGCGCGCGCTCGACGACGCGGCCGGCATACATCACCGCGACCTCGTCGGTGCGGCCGGCGACGACGCCGAGATCGTGGGTGATCAGGATCATCGCCATGTGGCGGCGCTGCTGCTCGCGCGCCAGCAGGTCGAGGATCTGCGCCTGCACGGTGACGTCGAGCGCGGTCGTGGGCTCGTCGGCGATCAGCAGCTTCGGCTCGCACGACAGGGCGATGGCGATCGCCACCCGCTGGCGCATGCCGCCCGAGAGCTGGCTGGGATACTGGCGCAGCCGCTGCTCGGGCGCGGGAATGCCGACCGCCGCCAGCAGCTCGGCGCCGCGCTTGGTGGCGGCGATGCCGCTCATGCCGAGATGGACCTGCAACGTCTCGACGATCTGCGTGCCGATGGTGAGCACCGGATTGAGCGAGGTCATCGGGTCCTGGAAGACCACCGCCAGCTCGGGCCCGCGCAGCCTGCGCAATGCTTCGCGCGACAGGCCGGCGAGATCGCGGCCGCCGAACATCACGCGGCCGTCGAGCTTCGCCCGCTTGGGCAGCAGTTGCAGGATGGCGCGCGACAGCATGGTCTTGCCGCAGCCCGACTCGCCCACGACGCCCAGCGTCCGGCCGGCCTCGAGCGTGAGGTCGACCCTGTCGACGGCGCGCAGCAGGCCGCGCGGCGTCGGCAGCTCGACCGACACGCCTTCGATGGAAAGCAGCGGCGCGCTCACAGGGCGCTCACAGGGCACCGGGCCGCGGATCGGTGAGCGCGCGGAGCGAGTCGCCCACCACGTTGAAGGCCAGCACCGTCATGAACATCACGACCGCCGGCAGAAAGGCGAGCCATGGCGCGAGGTCGAGGCTCTCGCGGCCCTCGCCGATCATGCTGCCCCAGCTCGGCGCCGGCGGCGGCACGCCGAGGCCGAGGAACGACAGCGCGCCCTCGACCACGATGGTGACGGCGACGCCCAGCAGGAAGAAGGCGGTGAGCGGCAGCGCGACGTTGGGCAGGATCTCGCGCAGCAAGATGCGCGAATGGGTGGCGCCCAGCGCCCGCGCCGCGACCACGAACTCGCGCTCGGTCAGCGAGAGCGTGACGGCGCGCGCCACGCGCGTGAAGGCCGGGATGCCCAGGATGCCGATCACCAGGATCAGGTTCAGCACCGACTGGCCGAGATAGGTCGTGACGGCCAGGGCGAAGACCAGCGGCGGGAAGGCCAGCAGCACGTCGACGCCGCCCACCGTCAGCGTCTCCAGCGGCCCGCGGAAGTAGCCGGCCAGCATGCCCAGCGCCCCGCCGACGGTGACGCCGATCACCGGCGCCAGCAGGCCGACCGACAGCGAGATGCGCGCGCCATGGATCAGGCGCGAGAGCATGTCGCGGCCGAGCTGGTCGTTGCCCAGCCAGTGCTGCGCGTCGGGCAGCGCGCGCTTGCCCAAGAGGTCCATCTCGGTCGGGCTGGGCAGCGGCAGGAGGTTGGCGAAGATCGCGGCGCAGCCGATCAGCGCCAGCCAGACCAGCGCGCAGGCCAGCACGGCGCCCGGCCGGCGGCCTCCCCTAGGCGCGGCCATGGCGGATCCGCGGATCGAGCACGGCGTAGAGCATGTCGACGATGAAGTTCACGATCACGAAGCCCACCGCCACGAACAGCACGACGCCCTGGAGGATGATGAAGTCGCGCGAGTAGATCGCCGCCACCAGCAGGCGGCCGAGGCCGGGCAGCGCGAAGATCGTCTCGACGATCAGCGCGCCGCCGATCAGCCGGCCGATATTGATGCCGGTCACAGTGACCAGGGTGAGCGACGAGGGCTTCAGCGCATGCACCAGCAGGATGCGCGCGGGCTTCAGGCCCTTGGCCTTGGCCATCGCGATATAGTCTTCCTGCAAGGTCGCGATCATGTCCGAGCGCAGCACGCGCATCAGCACCGGCCACTCGGCGAAGGCCAAGGTCATTGCGGGCAAAAGGAAGCTGCGCAGGTTGCCGAGCGGGTCCTCGGTGAACGGCACGTAGCCCGTCGCCGGCAGCCAGTTGAGCTGCACGGCAAAGAGATAGATCAGCAGGATCGCCACCATGAAGGACGGCAGCGACAGCTTGGCGAAGGCGAGCCCGGTCAGGAAGCGGTCGATCGCGCTGCCCTGCTTCACGGCGCACAGGATGGCGAGCGGGATGCCGATCACCAGCCCCAGCACCTCCGCCGCGACCATCAGCTCGAGCGACACCGGCATCCTGTCGGCGACGGCCGACAGCACGGTCTCGCCGGTCCGGAAGGAGCGGCCGAAGTCGCCCTGGAGCACGCCGCCCAGCCAGTGCAGGTAGCGCTGCCAGATCGGCAGGTCGAGGCCCATGGTGGCGCGCAACGCCGCGATCTTCTCCGGCGTCGCCTGGTCGCCCAGCATCGTGTAGGCGAGATCGCCGGGCAGGAGTGCGGCGATCAGGAAGGTCAGCAGCGTGACGGCGAGCAGGACCGGCAGCAGGTAGAGCAGCCGCCGTCCGACGAAACGCGCCATACGCCCGAACCCGTCTTACGTGTCCGTCTTACGCGTCTATTCGATCCACGCGTTCCCGAGCGAGATCACCCCGTTGTACATCTTCGGGATGCCCTTCACGTTCGACTTGCTGATCGCGTAGTAGGTGTTCTGGAAGGTCCAGAACCAGATCGCCTCCTTGTTGATCAGGCGGCTGATCGCGCAATAGTCGTCGGTGCGCGCCTTGCGGTCGGCGGTGATGCGCGCATGCTCGAGCAGCTTGTCGAGCTCGGGGTTGGCGTAGTTGGCCAGCGCCACCGGGCTGCCGCTCTTGAAGTTGGCGTACATCTGCGGATCGGGATCCGACAGGTCGATGATGCGCCACGGCGTCAGCTGGAACTTGCGCTGGAAGGCGCGCGGCACGATCGTCGCCTGGTCGACCTGCTCGAGTTCCATGTTGGCGCCGACCTGCTTCCAGAACTGCTGCAACACCTGGCCGACGGCGCGGCCGCGCGGCGTGGCGGTCACCAGCATCTTGAACTCGACCGGCTTGCCGTACTCCTTGATCAGCGCGGCGGCCTTGGCCGGATCGGTCGGCAGCGCGCCGTCGTCCTGGCACTTGACCCACGAGCCGTCGCCGTAGGGATTGCTGGCCGGGCGGCTGAGGCCGTTGGTCAGCGCCTGCGACATCTTCTTGCGGTCGATCGCCATGACCAGCGCCTGGCGCACGCGCACGTCGTCGAACGGCGCGACCTTGGTGTTGAAGGCGTAGACCTGCGCGCCCGAGCCGACATAGTCGTTCACGGTGAGCGCCGAATTCTTGCGCGCGCGCTGGATGTTGTCGGACTCGAA
>JAFEFH010000194.1 GCA_018240695.1 Pseudomonadota bacterium
TGTCGCAGCCCTGCTCGATATAGAGGCGCTTGACGGTCTTGCCGGCCGGGCCGGTCTGCTTGGTGACGAGGTCGTGACCCAGCATCGCCGTCGCGGCGCTGCCGACATCCTCGATCGATTTCACGACGCGGACGCCGCCCTTGCCGTTGGGATCGTCCTTGAAGCGGCCCGCGCCGCGGCCGCCGGCGTGGATCTGGGCCTTCACCACGGTGACCGGACTGCCGAGCTTGCGCGCGACGTCCACCGCCTCTTCCTTGGTATAGGCCACTCCCCCCTTGAGCAGAGGGACGGTGAATTTGGCCAGCAACGCCTTGGCCTGGTACTCGTGAATATTCATGGCTTCCCGTCGCTGCCGCTAGGTCAGTTTCAAATTGAGACCGACTAGGATTTGCGGCACTTTATGTGCGTCGGGACCCCTTGGCAACGCCGGACTGGTGACGCTTTTGGGTCACCGGCCCGTTTTCCCTCCCCCCATTGGTCGGAGAGGGCGGCCAGGGCGCCCTCCTCCCGCCGCGGCGGACCGCGGCGAGGGAGGGTTGCGCAGCGGACCTCAGCCCGCGGCGACGATCTTCTTGGTGGCCTCGACCAGCGACTTCACCGCGGCGACCGACTTGTCGAACATCGCCTTTTCCTCGGCGTTGAACGAGACCTCGACGATCTTCTCGATGCCCTTGGCGCCGACCACGACCGGCACGCCGATATAGAGGCCCTTCACGCCGTACTCCCCGTTCAGCATGGCCGCGCACGGGATCACGCGCTTCTTGTCCTTGAGGTAGGACTCCGCCATCGCGATGGCCGAGGCCGCCGGGGCGTAGAAGGCCGAGCCGTTGCCCAAGAGGCCCACGATCTCGGCGCCGCCGTCGCGGGTGCGCTGGACGATCTTGTCGAGCTTCTCCTGGGTGGTCCAACCCATCTTCACGAGGTCGGGCAGCGGGATGCCGGCGACCGTCGAATAACGGATCAGCGGCACCATCGTGTCGCCGTGGCCGCCCAGCACGAAGGCGGTCACGTCCTCGACCGAGACGTTGAACTCCTGCGCCAGGAACAGGCGGAAGCGCGCGCTGTCGAGGACGCCGGCCATGCCGATCACCTTGTTCGGTGCGAAGCCGGTGACTTCCTGCATCAGGCCGACCATCGCATCGAGCGGATTGGTGATGACGATCACCAGCGCGTTGGGAGCGTTCTCCTTGATGCCCTGGCCGACCGCCTTGATGACCTTGGCGTTGATGCCGACCAGGTCGTCGCGCGTCATGCCGGGCTTGCGCGGCACGCCCGCGGTGACGATCACGACGTCGGCGCCGGCGATGTCCTTGTAGTTCGACGAGCCCGAGTAGGCGGCGTCGAAGCCGGCCACGGGGCTGAGCTGGGCGATGTCGAGCGCCTTGCCCTTGGCGGTGCCTTCGGCCTGCGGGATGTCGAACAGCACGACGTCGCCGAGGTCCTTCTGACCCGCCAACAGAGCGAGAGTGCCGCCAATCTGTCCGGCGCCGATCAGCGCGATCTTCTTGCGAGCCATGCGAAATTCTCCTGTTCGTGAACGCGGCGCGTGGTAGCGCGATTCCGCTGGGGCGGCAAGGAGACGGAACGCCTCCGAACCGCCGTTACGCGGGATGTTTCCTGAGGTGGGCCAGCAGCAGTTCCGTGGCGCGGGCGGCGGCCTGGTCCATCACGAAATGGCCCACACCCGGCAGCACTTCCAGCCCGTAGGCCGCGCTCACGAAATCGGCCGTTCCCTTGGCCGCATGCGGCCCCACGGTCGCGTCGGCATCGCCCCAGATATAGAGCGTCGGCACCTGGGTGACGCCGAAATCTCCCGACAGCCCCTTGTTGGCGCGGTACCAGGCCAGCGCGCTTTCGAGCGCGGGCTTGCTGCCCAGGATGCCGAGATGCTGCTTCACCGACTCGGCGCTCTGGCCGAACAGGCCCTCGCGCATGCGCTTGGCGTCGTCGGCCAGCAGCTTTTCGGCGGTATCGGGCTCGAGGAACTTGCCGTGATGGCGCGAGCGGTTCTTCTGGTCGGGATCGTCCTGCAGCGCGCGCCGGAACGACAGAGGATGCGGCCGCGACAGCACGGTGAGCGAGGCCAGCCGTTCGGGATGCTTGTGCGCCACGCCCCACGAGACCTGCCCGCCCCAATCGTGGCCCACGAGATGGAAGCGCTTGCCTTCCGCACCTGAGGCGTCGGCGATGTCGATCGCGTCGGCGACCAGTTTGTCGAAGAGATAGTTGTCGAGGTTGGCCGGGTCTGGTCGCGCGCCGGGCGAATAGCCGCGCTGGTCGGGCGCCACCGCGCGATAGCCCGCCTTCGCGAGTTCGGGCATCGCGCCGCGCCAGCTGTGGCGCGACTCGGGAAAGCCGTGCAGCAGAAGCACAAGGACGCCGCCGGCAGGGCCGGCGACGTCCGCAGTGAAACTAAGACCGGATCGGGTTTTGATCTGGGTGGTTTCCATGCCTCCGATCAGACCACGCCGTTGGCCTTGAACCAAGCCAGGCAGAGCTTCCAGCCGTCGTCCGCGGCCGCCTTGCGATAGGACGGGCGGTAGTCCGCGTTGAAGGCGTGCGGCGTGTCCGGATAGACCTTGATCTGCGACTTCTGCGCTGCCGGATTGCTCGAGGCCTTGAGCGCCGCGGTCATCTTGTTCACCGAATCCTGGCTGATGCCGGTGTCGGCGCCGCCGTACAGGCCCTGCACCGGACCATGCAACTGGTTCACGATGTCGATCGGGTTGGTCGGCGACAGCGGCGTGGCGTCCTTGACCAGCGGGCCGTACCAGGCGACGCCGGCCTTCACCGCCGGATTGTGCGCGTCGTACATCCACACGATGCGGCCACCCCAGCAGAAGCCCGTGATGCCGAGCTTGGTCGTGTCGGCCTTGCCGCCATCGGCGGCGGCGAAAGCCACCGTCGAGTCGAGGTCGCTCATGACCTGCGCGTCGGGCACCTTCATCACGATGTTCTTCTGCAGGCTCGCGATGTCGGCCTCGTTCTGCGGGTCGCCCTGGCGGAAATAGAGTTCGGGCGCGATGGCGTAGTAGCCGGCCTTGGCGAAGCGGCGGCACATGTCGGCGATGTGTACGTGGACGCCGAAGATCTCCTGCGTGACCAGGATCGTCCCGAAGCGCGACCCCGTCGCCGGATAAGCGCGATAGCCGCGCATCTGCTTGCCGTCCCTGGTGCGGATCGAGACCTCGCCGGTCACGATGCCGTCGCCCGGCGTGACGATCATCGTCTGGGCCTGCACCGGCTGCACCGAGAGCGCGAAGGCGCTGCCAAGGGCCGCGGTGGTGCCGAACAGCGCGCGCCGGCGCGAGACGCTGTCGTCGAAGGAAATGTTGTCGCCGTCCATGAGTGTCGCTCCCCGTTTCAGTAGAGCTGCGAGCCTAGGCTGGCGGCTGCCGGGGCGGGAATCACGTTTAGGCGATGTGCTCCAGGGCCAGGTATTCCGGGCTCTGCATCTCCATCAGCCGGGAGACCGTGCGCTGGAACTCGAAGGCGCCGTCGCCGTCGGTATAGAGCTTTTCGGGCGTCGTCGCGGCCGAGCAGATGAACTTCACCTTCTTCTCGTAGAAGGCGTCAATCATGGTCACGAAGCGGGCCGCCTTGTCGCGATTGTCCGGTCCCATCTTGGGGATTTCCGACAGGATCACGCTGTGGAAATGGTCGGCGATGCACAGGAAGTCGGCGGCGCCCATGGGCTTGGCGCACCAGTCGAGATAGTCGGCCATCGCCACGCCCGGCGCCGCGCGCGGCACCTCGACGTTGCGGCCTTGCGTGCGCAGCACGCGCGGCTCGCCGTCGGCGCCGTTGGCCAGCGCGCGGAACGCCTCGTCGAGCTTCTTGGTCGCCCACGGCCCGAGCGGCGTCAGGTACATGTCGAATTCGCGCATGCGGTCCATGCGGTAGTCCTGGCCGCCGCCCAGCTTGAGGATCTCCAGCCGCTGCTTCACCAGTTCGATGAACGGCAGGAAGCGGTCGCGTTGCAGGCCGTTCTTGTAGAGATCGTCGGGCGTGCGGTTCGAGGTGGCGATGACGGTCAGCCCCTCCTCGAACAGGGTCTCGAACAGGCGGCCGAGGATCATCGCGTCGGCGATGTTGGTGACCTGGAACTCGTCGAAGCAGAGCAGCCGCGTCTCCTCGGCGATCGCCCTGGCGATCGGCACGATCGTGTCGGCTTCCGGCGGCGCGCCCCTGGCCGCCAGCTCCTCGCGGCGGCGGTGCAGGCGCTCGTGGACCTCGAGCATGAATTCGTGGAAGTGGACGCGGCGCTTCTTCGCGACCGGCGCGTCGGCGAAGAACAGGTCCATCAGCATCGACTTGCCGCGGCCCACCGGCCCCCAGATGTACAGCCCGTGCGGCGCGTCCTTCGGCCGCTCGGCCCGGCCGAAGCCCAGCCGCGCCAGGAATCCGCCCTTGGCCGGTGCGCTGCCCAGCGCCTTCAACTGGTCGTGGATCGCTTGCAGGCGGGCCACGACCTTCTCCTGCACCGGATCGGCGTGGACCTGGCCGGCGGCGCGGCGCGCGGCGAGATTGGCGGCAGGTCCCTTGCCGGTCGTGGGGATTTCCGAGTCCATGGCGGCCACTACCTAGCTCACCGGCGCGCGCCTGCCTATAAGATGCGGCAATGAAGATCGCGTTCCTCGGCACGTCGGAATTCGCCGTGCCCGCCCTCAAGGCTCTGGTCGAGGCCGGCCACGACGTCGCCGCCGTCTATACCCGCGCGCCCCGCCCGGCCGGCCGCGGGCAGCAGGAACGCAAGACGCCCGTGCACCTGCTGGCCGATACGCTCGGCCTGCCCGTCCGCACGCCCTCCAGCCTGAAGAGCGACGCCGAGGCCGAGGCGTTCCGCGCGCTCGATCTCGACGTGGCGGTCGTCGTCTCCTACGGCCACATCCTGACCAGGGCCTTTCTCGACGCGCCGGTGCTGGGCTGCGTCAACATCCACGGCTCGCTGCTGCCGCGCTGGCGCGGCGCGGCGCCGATCCATCGCGCGATCCTGGCCGGCGACGCCGAGACCGGCGTCACGACGATGCGCATGGACGAAGGCCTCGACACCGGCGCGATGCTGCTGGCCGAGCGCACGCCGATCTCCGCGGCCGACACCGCCTCCACCGTGCACGACCGGCTGGCCGACATGGGCGCCGTCCTGGTCGTCTCGACGCTCGACGGGCTGATGCGCAAGTCGATCGATCCCACGCCGCAGCCGCAGGAAGGCGTCACCTACGCCCACAAGCTCGGCAAGGAAGAAGGCGTGCTCGACTGGCGCCGGCCCGCCGCCGAACTGGAGCGCAAGGTGCGCGCGTTCCATCCCTGGCCGGGCACGTCGTTCGAATTGCCGACGGGTGAGAAGTCCGAGCGCATCAAGGTGCTACAGGCCGCTCTCACCCTGGCCGGCGGCACGCCCGGCACGCTCACCGTCGCCCGCGACGGATGCCCCGTCGTGGCCTGCGGCTCGGGCGGACTGAAGCTGCTGAAGCTCCAGCGGCCGGGCAAGCAGGCGACGCCGGCGGACGCGTTCCTGCGCGGCTTCGACATTCCCGCCGGCACGGTGTTGCCCTCGCCCACCGTCGTCTCGCTACCGCAGACGCGACCCTGATCCCGTGCCGCGCTACAAGATCTCGGTCGAGTACGATGGCGGGCCGTTCGTGGGCTGGCAGCGCCAGGATACCGGCCCGTCGATCCAGGCGTCGCTCGAAGATGCGCTCTTCGCCTTCACGCACGAGCGCGTGCATGTGCGCGGCGCCGGCCGCACCGACTCGGGCGTCCATGCGCGCGGACAGGTTGCCCATTTCGACCTCGTCGCCGACAAGCCGGTCGAGGAAGTGCGCGGCGCGCTGAACTACTACCTGAAGCCCAACCCGATCGCGGTGCCGACGGTGGAGATCGCGCCACCCGGCTTCCACGCGCGCTTCTCGGCGAACTACCGGCGCTATCGCTACCGCATCCTCAATCGCCGCACGCGCGCCGGCATCGACGCGGGCTTCGTGTGGCACGTGCCGGTCGCGCTCGACCTCGACCGCATGGCCGACGCGGCCTCGGTCCTGATCGGCCACCACGACTTCAACAGCTTCCGCTCGGTCTCCTGCCAGGCCAAGTCGGCGGTCCGCACGCTCGAGATGCTGTCGGTGCGGCGCGACGAGGAAGAGATCCTGGTCGATGTCGGGGCGCGCTCCTTCCTGCACAACCAGGTGCGCATCCTGGTCGGTACCCTGGCGCTGGTCGGCCGCGGCCAGTGGAGCCGGCGCGACGTCGAGGAGGCGCTGGCCGCCCGCGACCGCGCGCGCGCCGGGCCGACGGCCCCGCCGCTCGGCCTCTGCCTGATGGAAGTGCGCTACGGCGCGCTAGACGCCGGGAAGGGCGACGACGCCGAGGAGCCGGTCGACGATGAGTGACAGCAGCAGCGACGGCATCCAGTTCACGATCAGCAGCAGGAACGACAGCAGCCAGCCGGTGCCGAGCGACAGGCGCGTCGCCATCACGAACCAGTAGTAGAACAGGAACTGCGTGGCGGCGCCGACCAGCTCGCCGATCGGACGCGGCGCCAGCATCGACACGCCGAGCGCGATCACCGCCAGCACCATCACCGGCAGGTTGATCCAGTTGAGCGCCGCGATGTAACGGGGGTAGTTGCCGAGCCAGCGGCGGCGGCGCGCGATCTCGTAGAACAGTACCGGGAACAGCAGCCAGTCGACCACGAAGTGCAGCGTCTCGACCAGCAGGATCTCGGGCAGGTCGGCCATCGTATCGACCCGTGCGTAGTAGAGCAGCAGGTAGAGCCCGTAGACCGGCGCCGCGAGCGCCATGACCTTGAACGAGGCGACGCAGGCCTCGATCGAGTTCTCGAAATAATGCGGCGCACCGGGGTCGCGCTGGAGGAATTTGAGCGCGCCGTTGACGCCCCGGGCGATGTCGCTCGTACTCAGCACGCGGGCGGCCTCAGGCGGCGAAGTAGCGGTCGAGCACGGTCTCGTACACGCGGCTCAGGGTCTTGAGGTCGGCGATGGCGCTCTTCTCGTCGACCTTGTGCATAGTCTCGCCGACCAGGCCGAACTCCAGCACCGGACAGTAGCTGCGGATGAAACGCGCGTCCGAGGTGCCGCCGGTGGTCGACAGCTCGCACTCGACGCCCGCCACGTCGCGCACCGCGCCGGCGACCAGCTCCGAGAGCTGGCCCGGCGGCGTGTAGAAGGACTCGCCCGACACCGAGACCTGGTATTCGACGATGCCGTTGCCGCCCAGCGTGGCGTTGACCTTGTCGACCCGCTCCTTGAGGTGGGCGAGCAGCGTCTTGGACGTCCAGAGATCGTTGAAGCGCGTGTTGAAGCGCGCCTTGGCGACGCCCGGCGCGATGTTGGTCGCGGGATTGCCGACATCGACGGTGGTGAACTGGAGCGACGTCGGCTGGAAGTGCGTGCTGCCCTTGTCGATCGGCTCGCGCACAAGCGCCTCGATGATCGCCGACAGGCGGTGGATGGCGTTGTCGAGCCGCTCGGGATAGGCGACGTGGCCCTGGATGCCGCGCACCGTCATGTCGACGGTCATGCTGCCGCGCCGGCCGATCTTCATCATGTCGCCGAAGCGCTTCGAGCTGGTCGGCTCGCCCACGATGCAGGCATCGATCGTCTCGCCGCGGTCGGCGAGGCGCTTCAGCATCTTCACCGTGCCGTTGACGGCGGGGCCTTCCTCGTCGCCAGTGATCAGCAGGCTGATCGCACCGCCGAAATTCGTGCCGCGGCGCGCGACGAAGCGCTGGGCGGCATCGGCGAAGGCCGCGATCGCGCCCTTCATGTCGGCGGCGCCGCGTCCGAACAGGTAGCCGCCGGAGAGTTCCGCGGCGAACGGTCCGATCGTCCACGACGACAGGTCGCCCACCGGCACGACGTCGGAATGGCCGGCGAAGCAGAAATGCTTGCCGTTGCCGTGCTTGTCCTCGCCAATCCGCGCATAGAGGTTGGCGACGTCGTCGGCGCCCTTCTCGGTGAAGTCCATGCGCTCGCAGCGGAAGCCGACATCCTTCAGCACCTTCTCGAGGAGCTGCAGCGCACCCGCCTCGCGCGGCGTCACGCTCTCGCAGCGCACCAGCGCGCGCGTCAGTTCGATCGTATCGGTGGCGGCGGGAGCGAGCGTGTCGGGCATGGCGGGAAAATACAGGCACCTTCCCCCAAAGAGAAGGGCGCCGGTTCGTGGGAGAACCGGCGCCCAGGCTATTTGAGAGGAAGATAGTCTTGCTTGTTGGGTTGAACTCCTAGGCGACCA
>JAFEFH010000195.1 GCA_018240695.1 Pseudomonadota bacterium
TTCACCTTGTCGGCGCCGCCCATGCGCTTCGTCATCTCCTGACGCCGCCGCAGCTCGTCCATTTCCGGTTGCCAGACCATGTTCAGCGCTTCCCCGGTGATTGTTTCAATCGTCTCAAACGACCCTCGCTTCGTACCAACGAGGACCCGCAACCGCTAGACTGAAAGCATGAGGGACCTGCACGCCCACCCGATGGCCGGAGCCGACGCCGCCCCGCTCGACGAGAGCGGCAACGCGAGCGTGCTGCTGGTCGCGCGCTGCCTGGTGGCCGGCCTCTTCCTGTGGTCGGGCATCGGCCAGGTGCAGGGCTACGACGAGACCGCGTCGTTCATGATCCACAACGGCGTGATGGCGAACCTCCTGCCGGTCGCGGTGTTCATCGAACTGGCCGGCGCCATCCTGCTGATCGCGGGCTATCGCATGCGCTTCACGTCGCTCGCGCTCGCGAGCTTCTGCGTGCTGACCGCGCTGCTGTTCCACGCCAACTTCTTCGATCATGCCCAGATGTTCCACTTCCTCAAGAACTGCGCCATCGCGGGCGGCCTCCTCTCGCTCTACGTCTCCGGCCCGGGCCGCCTCTCGCTCGACGGGCTGAGCGCCGTCGAGGAGTAGGCCGTCCCGTTATCTCCGTTTTAATAAGCAGCAAATAAAACGACCGGACGCCGGAGCTCTATCCGGCAGGCCAATCATAGGCGTCGTGCCGCGAATCGCCCAACTTGGTCACGTTCATCCATCCGAGCGCGAAATACCTGATGTTTTTCGGCCCGTCAGTTTCGCTGATCGCGCTCAGCCGGTTGCGATTCTGCGCCGCGCCGGCCCACACTTCGGGCACGCGGCCCGCTGGCCGCGATCCCCGGGCTGATCGTGCGATCGTGACGTCGGCGAACATCCGTATCGAACAACGAGGACATCATGGCCGATCCGCTTCTCACTCCCGGCATGCAGGTGGTCGTGCGCGAGGACTGGGTCAACCAGACCGTCGAGCCGATCCTCGAGCCCGGCCTGCCGATCCTCGACCCGCATCATCATCTGTGGGACCTGCACGGCGAGACTTACTTCCTGCCGCAGCTCCTGTCCGACACCGGCAGCGGCCACGACGTGCGCGCCACGATCTTCGTGCAGTGCGGGGCGATGTTCCGCGCGAGCGGGCCGGACGCGGAGAAGTCGCTCGGCGAGACCGAGTTCGCGACCGGGATCGCGGCACAAAGCGCCAGCGGCCAGTACGGCCCGACGCGCGCCGCTGCCGGCATCATCGGCATGGTCGACCTGCTGCTGGGCGACAAGGTGATCGGCCTGCTCGAGAAGCACACCACGATCTCGGGCGGTCGCTTCTGCGGCGTGCGCAACCGCACCGCCTGGCATCCCTCGCCCGAGGTGCGCTCCAACCTCGTGACGCCGCCGCCGGGCCCGCTCGAGGATCCGGCCTTCATCGACGGCGCGAAACGCCTCGCCGCGTTCGGCCTGCCGCTCGACGTCTGGGGCTATCACACGCAGCTGCCGCTGGTGGAGAAGCTCGCGCGCGCGGTGCCCGAACTCACGGTCGTGATCGACCATTGCGGCGGTCCGCTGGGCATCGGCCCGTTCGCGGGCAAGCGCGCCGAGGTCTTTCCGGGCTGGAAAAAGCAGATGGAGACGCTGGCCAGTCTGCCCAACACCGTCGTGAAGGTGGGCGGCCTCGCCATGCAGGTGAGCGGCCACGACTATCACCATCGGCCCAAGCCGCCGGGCTCGGAGGAACTGGCCGAGGCGTGGCGGCCCTATGTCGAGACCTGCATCGAAGCGTTCGGCGCCAAGCGCTGCATGTTCGAGAGCAACTTCCCGGTCGACAAGGGCATGTGCAGCTACCACGTCCTGTGGAACGCGCTGAAGCGGCTGTCGGCCAAGGCCGGCGCCGACGAGAAGACGGCGCTGTTCAGCGGCACGGCGATGAAGGTCTACAAGCTCGACCGGCTGCCGCCGGCCCTCGCGATCGATCTCAAGCCGCGCTAGTCGAAGACGACCCCGTCGATCAGGTTCTCTTCGTAGAGCTTCGCCAGATCGATGCCGCCCGGCGGTCGCGCGACCTGGAAGCCCGCGATGGCGTTCTTGAGGCGCTGCTCCTGCTCGCGGCGCAAGGTCTCGGCCTGCGCGACCGAGATCGCCTCGAAGCGCACGGTCTGGCCGGGCAACAGCCGGCCGAAGCGCGGCAGGTCGACCGAGGCCACGGTCGCGATCTTGGAATAGCCGCCGACGGTCTGGCGGTCGCCCAACAGCACGATCGGCAGGCCGGCCGCCGGCACCTGGATGGCGCCCGGACCGATGCCGTCGGAGATGATGTCGGCGCCTTTCTCGTGCTCGATCGTGGGCCCGTCGAAACGGATGCCCATGCGGTCGGCTTCCTTCGAGACCTTGTATTCGGACTCGATGAAGGTCTTGCGGCCCTTGGCGCTGAAATAGTCGTCCTGCGGCCCCCAGATCACGCGGACCGGGCCCTTGCCATAGTCGAACGGCGCGCCCAGCCGGCGCTCGTTGCCCTCGGCCGCGGCTTCCTTGGCGAGCGGCAGCAGGTCGCCCGCCGCGAGCTTGCGGCCGTCGAAGCCGCCGATGCCGGCGCGGCTGTACGTCGACAGGCTGCCCATGAAAGCGGGGATCGCGAGGCCGCCCGCGATCGCGAGATAGGCCGTGCTCGATCCCTCGATCATGCCGACGCGCAGGATCTGGCCGCGCTTCAGGAGATGCGAGCGATCCGATTCGATGGGCTTGGGCGGAGCGTCCGGACCGTCGATCAGCGACGGCGACAGCGGACCGACCAGAGCCACGCGCACGCTGTCGGCTTCGACCAGCAGGTCGGGTCCCATCACGCCGATCTCGATGCCCGCGGTGTCGTGCGGGTTGCCGACCAGCGCGTTGGCCAGCGACAGCGCGATCCTGTCCATCGCGCCCGCCGTCGGCATGCCGAGCGCCATGAAGCCGATACGGCCGAAATCCTGCACCGTGTCGAACAACCCCGGCCGCACGACTCTGAGCGCCGCGCTCATATTCCTTCCTCCCCATTCAAATGGGGAGGTGTCCGCGCAGCGGACGGAGGGGTCATGCGTCGGAGAGGCCGGATGTCTGACCCCTCCGCCCTCGTATGACGAGGGCACCTCCCCATTTGAATGGGGAGGGAAAAACGAAGGCCGCTCTCCTCCTCCCCATTCAGAGGGGGAGGTGTCCGCGCAGCGGACGGAGGGGTCATGCTCGTGAGACGGGCGCTCATGCCTTCACCATCTTCGACCAGTCGAGCGTGCCGCGCTCGGACTCGGCGGCGAGGCGGTCGTGCGTCTTGCGGTCGATGCGCTGGAAGGTGACGGAGTCGCCCGGCGCGAGGAACACCGGCTGCGGCTTGCGCTTGTCGAACATCCAGAGCGGCGTGCGGCCGATCAGGTGCCAGCCGCCCGGACTCTCGAACGGATAGATCGTCGTCATGTCCATCGCGATGGCCACGGTCGACCGCGGCAGCCGCACGCGGGGCTGGCTGCGGCGCGGGAGATAGAGGCCCTGGTCGAGGCCGGCCACGTAAGCGAGGCCCGGCATGAAGCCCAGCACGTAGACCTTGAAGGGCGAATTGAGATGCGCCTGAATGACCTGCTCCGGCGTCTTCTTCGTGCGCTTGGCGACTTCCTCGAGATCGGGCGCGAACTCGGGATCGTCGTAGCAGCAGGGGATCGTGACCTGGCGGCTGGTCCCGGTGGACTTCAGTCCCATGGCGACCAGCGCCTCGATTTCGGGCTGCAAAGCGGCGCGTGTCGTGGCCAGCGGATCGTAGGTCACCATCAGCGACCGCATGGTGGGCACGGTCTCGACCACGCCCGCCAGCTTGCCGGCCGATTTCGCCCGGCCGATCGCGGCATGCAGGGCCATCACCTGGCCGTTGATCTCGGGGGAGATTTCGTTGCCGAATTCGACGGTAAAGGCCGTGTCGCCGCAGGAGAGGTAACGTACGCTCACGTCTGCTAGGATAGCGCCTTCGTTTCAGGGAGTCTCCCATGGCCGCAGCGACCAACGCCGGACACGTCAACATCAACTCCGATCTCGGCGAGAGCTTCGGGCCCTGGGTGATGGGCAACGACGCCGAGGTGCTGAAGATCGTGCGCTCGGCCAACGTCGCCTGCGGCTTCCATGCCAGCGATCCCGTGGTGATGATGGACACCGTGAAGCTCTGCGCCGAGAACGGCGTGTCGATCGGCGCCCATCCGGGCTTCGCCGATCTCCAGGGCTTCGGCCGCCGGGTCATCAATCTCACGACCAAGGAACTGGAGGCCAACATCGCCTACCAGATCGGCGCGCTTCAGGCGATCGCCGCCATCCACGGCGCCAAGGTCACGCACATGAAGCCGCACGGCATGCTGGCCAACATGTCGGCCGACAGCCCGGAAATGTCCGAGGCGATCGCGCGTGCGACGAAGGCCGTCGACCGCGACCTGATCTTCCTCTGCCAGGCCAACACCGAGCAGGGCAAGGCCGCCAAGAAGTACGGGCTGCGCGCCGCCGAGGAGGTGTTCGCCGACCGCACCTATACCGACGCCGGCATGCTGACGCCGCGCAAGGAAAAGAACTCGATGATCAAGGACGCCGCGTCCGCCGTCGCGCATGTGCGCCGCATGGTCGACGAGCAGGCGATCTACTCGACCTCGGGCAAGCGCATTCCCTGCCAGGTCGATTCGATCTGCGTGCATGGCGACGGTCCCACGGCGATCGAGGTCTCGACCGCGGTGCGCAAGGGCCTCGAGGCCGCCGGCATCCGCATCGTGCCGCTGACCGAACTGCCGAGCCTCAAGCACTGACCGTGCAAACGGGGCGGAAAGCCCCCCATTGAGCCCCCAGCGGGGCCGCTTGTCGCCCCGCCGCCCGTCGCTATAGTCCGCCCCGAACCGGATTGGCGGACGAGCGAGGAGTGGCGTAATGGCTGTGTTTGGCAAGGCCCAGTACATCAAGCGTGTCGAGGACGACCGTCTGCTGACCGGCAAGGGCGGCTTTTCCGACAACCAGACCCGGCCGAACCAGGTCCATGTCGTGCTGGTGCGCTCGCCGCATGCCCACGCGAAGATCACCAAAATCGACAGCACGGCCGCGCGCCAGGCGCCGGGCGTCGTCGCGGTCTACACCTGGGCCGACATGGAGAAGGAGGGCGCCGGCTATTTCGTGTTGCCGGCCATGTTCCCCAACGCCGACGGCAAGAAGCCCGACATGACGCCGCGCCGCCCGATGGCGCACGAGGTCGTGCGGTACGTGGGCGAGGCGGTCGCCGCCGTCGTGGCCGAGACGCGCGCCCAGGCGGCCGACGCCGCCGAACTGGTCGAGGTCGAGTACGAGCAGCTGCCGTCGGTCACCGAGATCGAGGACGCGCTGAAGGCCGACGCGCCGCAGGTGTGGAAGGGCGCGCCGGGCAACCGCGTGGGCTTCAACCGCTTCGGCGACACGGCGAAGGCCGATGCCGCCTTCAAGGCCGCCGCGCACGTCGTGAAGATGGACATCGTCCACCAGCGCCTGATCGTGAACGCCATGGAACCGCGCGCCGTCATGGCGGAGTGGGACGGCGACCGCATCCTGGTGCATATCGGCAGCCAGAACCCGTCGGTCACGCGCGACACGCTGGCCGACGTCATCCTGAAGATGCCGAAGGACAAGGTGCGTGTGCTGGTGCGCGACATCGGCGGCGGCTTCGGCATGCGCACCAACATCCAGCCCGACGAATCGGTCGCGGTATGGGTGGCCAAGGTGCTGAAGCGCCCGGTGAAGTGGCGCGCCGAGCGCAGCGAGGAATTCCAGGCCGCGACCGCCGGCCGCGACCAGCTGCACAAGATGGCGCTGGCCTTGGACAAGGACGGCAAGATCCTCGGCCTGCGCATGGAGGCCTTCGCCAATGTCGGCGCCTATCCGTCGGGCGCGGGCATCGCGATCCCGCTGTTCGTCGGGCCGAAGGTCGCGACCGGCACCTACAATGTGCCGCTGATCGACTTCGCGATCACCTGCGTCGTCACCAACACCGGCACGGTCGGCGCCTATCGCGGCGCCGGCCGTCCCGAGTGCCTGCTCGACCTCGAGCGGCTGATGGACAGCGCGGCGCGCCAGACCGGCATCGATCCGGCCGAGCTGCGCCGCCGCAACTTCGTGACGCCGCAGCAGATGCCGTACACGACCGCGATGGGCGAGAAGTACGACACCGGCGACTTCAACCTGTTCCTGACCAAGACGCTGGAGGCGTCCGACTGGAACGGCTTCCCGGCGCGCAAGGCCGAGGCCGAGAAGCGCGGCAAGCTCTACGGCCGCGGGCTCGCCTCCTATGTCGAGTGGACCAGCGCCATGGTGATGAACGAGATGGCGCACTACGAGGCCAAGGCCGACGGCACCGTTACGATCTGGATGGGCACCCAGGGCATGGGCCAGGGGCTGGAGACCAGCTTCACCCAGCTCGCCTCGGAGCTGCTGGGCGTCGATCCCTCGAAGATCAGGATCGCCATGGGCGATTCCGACAAGGTCGGCGGCGTCGGCTCGATGGGCTCGCGCTCGGCCTATATCGGCGGCTCGGCCATCCTCACGGGCAGCGAGAAGCTGGTCGACAAGGGCAAGGAGCTGGCGGCCGACGCGCTGGAGGCGAGCACCGCCGACATCGTCTATGCCAGCGGCCGCTTCACCATCACCGGCACCGACCGCGGCATCGGCCTCGGCGAGCTGGCGGCCAAGCAGCCCGACAAGCGCATCTTCATCGAGAACGTGAACACCGTGGACGGCATCGCGTGGCCGAACGGCGCGCATGTCGGCGAGGTCGAGATCGATCCCGACACCGGCATGGTCGAGCTGAAGCGCTACACGACGGTCGACGATGTCGGCCGTCCGCTGCACCGGCCGATCGTGTTCGGCCAGATCCACGGCGGCTGCGCCCAGGGCATCGGCCAGGCGCTGCTCGAGGAGAACGTCTACGACCGCGAGTCGGGCCAGCTCATCACCGGCTCGTTCATGGACTACGCCATGCCGCGCGCCGAGACCTTCCCGACCTTCAACAACCAGCTCGACGATTCGGTGCCGTCCAAGACCAACCTGATCGGCGCCAAGGGCGTGGGCGAGTCGGGCGCGGTCGGCTCGACGCCGACGGTAATGAACGCGGTGATGGATGCGCTGTGGCCGCTCGGCGTGCGCAACGTCCAGATGCCGGCCACGCCGCAGCGCGTCTGGCAGGCGATCCAGGACAGCCGCCAGGACAGCCACAAGGATGGCCGCAAGTAAGGGCAGCCCGATGAAGCAGCGCATCTTCGGCTGGATCACCGGGCTCCTCGGCATCGTCATGGCGCTGGCCGCCGTCGAGGTGACGGCGATCGTCTGGCTGATGATCGAGGACGGCCACTACACGCCCGCGTCGGAGCTCTACGAGCGCACGCAGAACACCTACGTGCGCGACCTGACGAAGGGCGCCTGCCGCTACGTCGATGCGCTGTACCCGCACCCCTACGTGGCGTTCGTGCATCACGGCAACCCGCCGTGCGGCCTCACGAACGTCAACAATGTCGGCCTGTTCAACGACGACTTCCCGACCGTCAAGCGCACCGACCGGTACACCGTGCTGGTGGTCGGCGGCTCGGTCGCCTCGCAGCTCGCGCAGAACATGCCGGCGCCGCCCGCGCCCAAGTATCTCGAGGAGGAGCTGAACAAGCGCTACCTCAGCCCCAACGGCAAGCCGTGGCTGGTGCTGAACGGCGGCGACGGCGCGTGGAAGGAGCCGCAGCAGTTCATCCTGTTCTCGATGTATGCCAGCTCGGTCGACGCCGTGGTCGCGCTCGACGGCTACAACGAATACTACTTCTTCCGGCCGCACGAGACCGAGCGGCTGGAGCGCCCGCTCAGCAACTTCGTCGACGTGAACCCCTTCGTGGCGGACGAGAATTTCGGCGACGCCGCGATCGGCTGGGTCGTCGGCCGCATCGCGGGCGTGCTGGCGCAGAACCCGATCCTCGGGCGCAGCCACGCCGCCTACATGATCATCCGCGGCATCGAGGGCGTGGCCAAGAGCAAGGACTCCTTCAAGTCGACCAAGAAGACGACCTTGGTCGGCCTGTTCGCCATGCCCGACGAGTATCGCAAGGATCCCGACGCCGAGTTCGCCGTCCAGCTCGCGCTCTACCAGAAGTACGAGCGCGGCATCG
>JAFEFH010000196.1 GCA_018240695.1 Pseudomonadota bacterium
TCGGCCAGCAGGTCATCGTCGAGAACAAGGGTGGCGGCAACACGATCATCGGCATGGAGGCGGTCGCCAAGGCGAAGCCCGACGGCCACACCCTGTTGCTCGGCAGCACGACGATGGCGACCAACGTGGCGCTCGGCTTCAAGCAGCCTTTCGATCCGCTGAAGGATTTTCAGCCGATCTCGACCATGGCCGACATCTACGACCTGCTGGCCGTCAACAAGGACTTGCCGGTGAAGGATTACACTTCTTTCGCCGAGTGGATGGGCAAGCAGCCGGACAAGGTGCGCTTCGCCTGCTCGGGCATCGGCAACCAGCCGCACCTGTGGGGCGAGCTGTTCCGCTCGCGCAACAAGCTGCGCATGGAGGTCGTGGGCTACAAGGGCTCGGCCGACGCGTTGCGCGACGTGATGGCGGGCCATGTCCCGGTGTTCGTCGATGTCATGCTGCCGACCGGCCCGCACATCGCGGCCGGGCGCCTGACCGGCATCTGCGTCGCTTCGAAGGAGCGCTCGCCGATCTGTCCGGCCGTGCCGACGGTGGTCGAACTCGGCATGCCCGACCTGGTGGGCGCGGCGTTCTACGGACTGGTCGCGCCGGCGGGCGTGCCGTCGGCCGTGGTCGAGCGGCTGAATGCCGTCAGCCGAGAGATCCTGAAGGACGAGACGGTGAAAAAGAAGATCGCCGACCTCGGGCTCGTGACCACCGGCAGCACGCCCGCGGAGTTCCAGGAGCGCGTGAAGTTCGAGACCGCGCGCTGGACCCAGGTCGTGAAGGACAACGACATCAAGGTCGAGGGATAGCGCTTCGACGCTTGCCTTCTTCCCTCGCGGACTCGCAAAGTGCGCGGCTGACGGGGAAGGGGATTGGAAAAATGGCTGCAACCTCCGCCGTGCCGGTGCCGGCATCGCATCTCGACGCGTCGCGCGACGCCGAAGCCGCGACGCGCGCGGCAAATGCCGCGATGGCCGAGGCGCTGCCGTTCTCCGACACCCGCGACTTCGAGGCGGTGAAGCGTGGCCTGATCGCGCCGGTGCCCGAGGGCACGGTGCGTACCGGCAGCGGCACGACGCTGTGGAACCTCGGCGAATACGCCTTCATCGACGGCGAGCTGGCGCCGGCGACGGTGAACCCCAGCCTGTGGCGGCTGGCGCGGCTCAACATGGCCAACGGCCTGTTCAAGGTGACCGAGCGGCTCTACCAGCTGCGCGGCTTCGACATCGCCAACATGACGGTGATCGAGGGCGACACGGGCCTGATCCTGATCGATCCGCTCACCACCGCCGAGGTCTCGCGCGCCGCGCTCGATCTCTATTACGCGCACCGGCCGAAGAAGCCGGTGGTGGCCGTCATCTATACGCACAGCCATATCGACCACTATGGCGGCGTGCGCGGCGTCGTCGACGAGGCCGAGGTGACGGCGGGCAGGGCGGCGGTGATCGCGCCCAACGGCTTCATGGAGGCGGTGTCGGGCGAGAACATCCTGGCCGGCCTGCCGATGATCCGGCGCGCGCAGTTCCAGTTCGGCGCGCTGCTGCCGCGCGGCGCCAAAGGCCAGGTCGATGCCGGGCTCGGCAAGGGCGTGGCGCGCGGCACACCGGGCCTGATCGCGCCGACGCAGCTCATCGTGGCCGGCGTGGAAGAGCACGTGATCGACGGCGTCAGGATCGTGTTCCAGCTCGCGCCGGAGACCGAGGCGCCGGCCGAGATGCACATGTTCTATCCGGAGCTCGGCGTGCTCAACATGGCGGAGAACGCCTGTCCGCTGCTGCACAACTTCATCCCGCTGCGCGGTGCCGTCGCGCGCGATCCGCGGGTCTGGGCGAAGTATATCGGCGACGCCATCAGGATGTACGCGCCGCACGCCGACATCCTGATCGGCCAGCATCATTGGCCGACCTGGGGACGCGAGGCGATCGTCGACTATCTCGAGGCGCAGCGCGATCTTTACAAGCACATCCACGACCAGACCCTGCGCTACATGAACAAGGGCTGGCGGCCGGCCGAGATCGCCGAGGCGATCGACCTGCCGCCGGGACTCGCCGAGCGCTGGTCGGTGCGCGGCTATTACGGCACGGTCAGCCACAACGTGAAGGCGGTCTATCAGCGATACCTGAGCTGGTACGACGGCAACCCGTGCAACCTCCATCCGCTGCCGCCGGCGCCGGCCGCGCGGAAATTCGTCGAGTACATGGGCGGTGGCGCCGCCGTGATCGCCAAGGCCCGCGCCGACTTCGCCAAGGGCGAGTATCGCTGGGTGGCGCAGGTCATGAAGGAGGTCGTGTTCGCCGAGCCCGCGAATGCCGAAGCGCGCGCGCTCTGCGCCGATGCGCTCGAGCAGATGGGCTACCAGGCCGAGTCGGCGACATGGCGCAATGCCTTCCTCTACGGCGCGCAGGAACTGCGCCACGGCGTCTTCCAGATGCCGGCGCGGCCCGCCATGAGCGCCGACACGCTGGCTGGGCTGACGACCGACGTGTTCTTCGATGCGCTGGCGATCCGGCTCGACCCCGCCAAGGCCGCCGGCCTGCGCTTCGTGCTGAACTGGGCGTTCACCGACCGCGGCGAGACGATGGCGCTGACCCTGGCCAACTGCACGATCAGCCACCGCATGGGCGAGCATGCCGCCGACGCGGCGGCGTCGGTCACGACCACGCGCGCCACCCTCGACGCGCTGGTGCTGCGCAAGCTCACCCCGCCCGAGGCGCTGGCGTCGGGCGCGCTGAAGGTGACGGGCGACATCGGCAAATTCGTCCAGCTCTTCGGTCTTCTCGAGCCTCCGGGCGGCATGATGTTCGACATCCTTACACCGGGTGAGGGCCGCTAGCGGCTTGACAGGACTGGGCGCCGACCCGTTTGATGCGCGGAATAAAAGAAGCATATCAGGGAGAAGCGCATGATGAGGGGTAGTGTCGGCCGCTTTCTGGCCATCGCGTTCGCCGTCGGTGCCGTCCTGGGACTGGGCCTGTCCGCCCAGGCACAGACCAAGAAATTCAAGATCGGCGTCATCTTCGACCTGACCGGCCCGCTCGCGGGCGGCGGCTCCGAGCTCCAGTATCTCGGCGTCAAGATCATGAACGACTACTTCATCAAGCAGGGACCGATCGAGGGCTACACGATCGAGGCGGTCTATGCCGATGCGCAGTCCAAGCCCGACGTCGCGATCAACGAGGCCGTGCGCCTGATGGAGCAGGAAAAGGTCGACATGATCGCCGGCATCTACTCCTCGGCGCAGTGCGTGCCGATCGCCGCGCGCGTCGAGCAGATGAAGAAGTTCATGTGGATGACGACCTGCGTATCGACCGGCGTCGTCGAGAACAAGCACTACAAGTACGTCTTCCGCCCGCAGGCCAGCGGCCAGCAGTACGGCCAGACGACGACCGACATGGTGGCGCAGATCGCCAAGTCGCACTTCGGCAAGGAGCCGAAGGACATGCGCGTCGCCATCATCCACGAGGACGGCGCCTACGGCGTCGACGTCGGCAAGGGCAACGTCGCCGGCGCCAAGAAGGCCGGCATGAACATCGTGCTCGACGAAGGCTACTCGGCGACCGCGCCCGATCTTTCGGCGCTGGTCACCAAGCTGAAGCGCGCGCGGCCGGACGTGGTCTTCCATACCGGCTACAACCCCGACATCTCGCTGATCCTGCGCCAGGCGCGCGAGCAGGGCTTCAAGACCGGCGGCATCATCGGCCAGGGCGCGGGCTACGGCGTCTACGAGAAGCTGGCGGAGAGCCTCGGCGGCCATGCCGAGTACTTCTTCAACACCGATCCGGTCTCGATCTGGATCGCCAACCCGAAGGCCATCGATCCGTCGCTCCAGCCGCTGATCAAGATGGTCGGCGAGGAGTTCGACAAGCTGAAGCCCGGCCAGACGATCCGCTCCGCCCATGTCGGCATCGGCGCCAGCAACATGTACGTGTTCTTCACCAAGGTGCTGCCGGTCGCCATCAAGAAGTACGGCGGCGTCGATGCCGAGGCGCTGCGCAAGGCGGCGCTCGACGTCGACATCCCCGAGGGCGGCACGATGCTGGGCTTCGGCGTGAAGTTCGCGCCGCCGGAATCGCCGATCGCGGGCCAGAACGAGCGCTCGTACCCCGTGGTCATCCAGTATATCGGCGACAAGCCGTACGTCGTGTGGCCCAAGAGCCTCGCGCAGCGCGACGTCGTGCTGCCGTGGCCCGCGGGCATGACCTACAGCAACAAGTAACGGTGCTCGCCGTCGAAGGGCTGGTGAAGCGCTTCGGCGGCTTCACCGCCGTCAACAAGGTGTCGTTCGACGTCGCGAAGGGCGAGATTCTCGGCCTGATCGGCCCGAACGGCTCGGGCAAGAGCACGATCTTCAACCTGCTGTCGGGCACGCTGCCGCCGTCGGCGGGCTCGATCCGGTTCGACGGCCGCGAGATCGCGGGGCTGGCGCCGCACCGCATCATCAACGCGGGCGTCGGCCGCACCTTCCAGATTCCGCGGCCGTTCCGCCGGCTCTCGATCTTCGAGAACGTGGCGCTGGCCGGCTATTTCGGCCAGGACCGCCACAGCCGGACCAAGGCCTACGACTCCGCCGAGCGCGCGCTCGCGATGGTCGGCCTGCCGACCGACCGGCACGCCACCGTCGACGGGCTGGGCGCCGCCGGTCTCAAGAAGCTGGAGCTCGCCAAGGCGATCGCCACCGGGCCGAAACTGCTGCTGGCCGACGAGAGCCTGGGCGGCCTCGACGAGAGCGAGATGGACCAGGCCGCGGCGATGCTGCGCAAGATCCGCGACGAGCTCGGCATCACCATCATCTGGGTCGAGCACATCATGGGCGTGCTGATGAAGGTGGTCGACCGCGTCATGGTGATCGACCATGGCGAGAAGATCGCCGAGGGGCTGCCGCACGAGGTCTCGTCCGATCCGCGCGTGATCGAGGTCTATCTCGGCACCGACGCCGAGGCGACGCAGGCCGTCGCGCAGGCCAGGCGATGAGCCGCGCATGCTGAAGCTCGAGGGCATCGACGCGGGCTATGCCAGTTTCCAGGCGCTGTTCGACATCGCGCTCGAGGTGCGCGCGGGCGAGGCGGTCGGCGTGATCGGGCCCAACGGTGCCGGCAAGACGACACTGATGCGCGTGATCTCGGGCCTGATCCGGCCACGCCGCGGCAGCGTCACCATGAACGGTCAGGACGTGCTGAAGACGGCGCAGCATCGCATCGTGGCGCTGGGCATCGCCCACGTGCCGGAGAACCGCCGCCTCTTCCCGCGCCTGTCGGTCGAGGACAACCTCAAGATGGGCGCCTTCCTGCCTGAGGCGCGGGCGCGCTTCGCCGAGCGGCTGGCCTTCGTCTACGACCTGTTTCCGCGCATGAAGGAGCGCCGCACACAGCTTGCCGGCACGATGTCGGGCGGTGAGCAGCAGATGTGCGCCATCGGCCGCGCGCTGATGAGCGATCCCAAGCTGTTGCTGCTCGACGAGCCGTCGGCCGGCCTCGCGCCCGTCGTGGTCCAACAGGTCTTCGAACTGGTGAAGCGCATCCGCGAGAGCGGCCTCACGGTGCTGATCGTCGAGCAGAACGTGCAGCAGGTGCTGAAGGTCGTCGATCGCGCCTATTTGTTGGAGGCCGGCACCATCCGCGCCTCCGGCACCGCGGCCGAGCTCCAGGCCAGCGACACCATTAAACAGGCATATCTCGGTGTTTGAGATCATGACCTCCGTCATCCCGACCGGAGCGCCGCAGGCGCGCAGTGGAGGGACCTTTCAGGCGGCGGGTGCCGAACGCGAGGTCCCTCGACTGCGGCGCCCTTCGGGCGCCTTCGCTCGGGATGACGGGGAGAGTGTCGGACCAAGCCCCTCCGTCATCCCGACCGGAGCGCCGCAGGCGCGTAGCGGAGGGACCTCTCATGACGGGCGTTGTTGAGGAGCAGGCATGCAGGCATTCCTCGAGATCTTCGACATCTACCTGCTGGAAGCGGTGATCAACGGCATCCTGCTGGGCGGTGTGCTGGCGCTGCTGGCGCTCGGGTTGAACCTGATCTTCGGCGTGATCGACGTGACGTGGATCTGCTACGCCGAGCTGGTGATGATCGGCATGTACGGCATGTACTTTCTGGTCTCGACCTATCACGTGCCGTATTGGGCCGCCGCGCCGCTCTGCATCCTGCTGGTCGCCGGTGTCGGTGCGCTGCTGCACCTGGTTGTGATCCAGCCGCTGCTCTCGGCGCCGCCGATCAACCAGCTTCTCGCGACGGGCGGCGTGCTGTTCTTCCTCCAGAGCCTGGCTACCGTCTGCTTCGGCATCGACTTCCGCAATCTCGGCATCCAGCTTCCGGTGCTGGGCGTCGGCGAGATGAACTTCAGCTACGCCCGCCTGCTGGCGTTTGGCGCCGCGCTGGTCGGCATCAGCGCGGTCTATGTCTTCATGAACCGCACCTACACCGGCACCGCGATCCGCGCGATCGCGCAGGACCGCCACATCATGCCGCTGATGGGCGTCGATGCGCGCCGCATCTACATCATCACCTCGGCGATCGGCGGCGGGCTGGCCGGGCTCGCCTCCTGCCTGCTGGTGCTCCAGTACGACGTCCATCCCTTCGTCGGCCTGTCGTTCGGGCCGATCACCTTCCTGATCTGCGTGCTGGGCGGGCTGGGCAACTTCTTCGGCGGCTTCGTCGCGGCCTTCGTCTTCGCCGAGATCATCTCCCTGGGCGGGCTCTTCTCCGACCTCGAATGGGGTTACGTGCTGGCCTTCGGCTTCTTCATCCTGATGATGTTCATCCGGCCGGGCGGCCTGCTGGCGAGGCGTTCCTGATGGAAGGCCCGACGACCCGTTCGATGGCCGGCTGGGCGGTGGGCGCGCTGGTGCTGATCGCGCTGCCCTTCGTGTGGAGCGATCCCTATCCGCTGCACATCATGATCCAGATCCTGATCTGGTCGTTCGCCTATACCTCGTGGTCGATTATGGGGCGCTTCGGGCTGGTGTCGCTGGGGCACGGCGGCTTCATGGGCGTCGGCGCCTATGTCACGGCGCTGCTGTGGAACCACCTCGGCATCACGCCGTGGATCGGCATCCCGGTATCGCTGGTCTGTGCCGGCGTGCTGGCGCTGGTCGTGGCCTATCCGTGCTTCCGCTTCCGCATCACCGGCCACTATTTCGCGCTGGTGACCCTGGCGCTTTCGGGGATCGTGCTGCAAGTCATCACCGCGTCGCGCGACCTGACCGGCGGCTCGCTGGGCTTTTCCCCGAAGATGATGCCGGCCGACAGCATCTTCGCGCTCCAGTTCCGCGACAAGACCACCTGGTACCTGATCGCGCTCGCGATGTGGGCGGTGGGACTGCTGATCTGGCGCAAGGTCGACCGCAGCATGGACCGCTACGCGCTGGAGGCGGTGTCGGAGGACGAGGACGCCGCGGCGGCCGTCGGCGTCAACGTCACGGTCGAGAAGCTCAAGATCACGGTGATCAGCGCGCTGATGACCGCCTTCGCGGGCGCGCTCTACTGCCAGTACCAGCTCTTCATCACGCCCGACACGGTGAGCGGCATCTCGGTGTCGTTGCAGATGGTGTTCGCCGCCGTCGTGGGCGGCGTCTACGTGGCGCTCGGACCGACCGTGGGCGCGGTCATCACCATCCTGCTGGCGGAAACGCTGCGCATCGGCTTCGGCACCAAGGCGGTGGGCTGGGACAACCTGATCTACGGCGTCCTGCTGGTGCTGTTCATCGTCTTCCTGCCCAAGGGAATCCTCGGCAGCACGCTCGACTGGCTCAGGCTGCGCCGACGGCGCGGCTGAGGGCCGCGATCTCGAGCGGCTCGATCCTGCCACGCAATTCCAGCGTCGGCAGCGGCTCGGCGCGGACTCCCTCGGGCAGCTTCGAGCG
>JAFEFH010000197.1 GCA_018240695.1 Pseudomonadota bacterium
CATGTCGGCGACATCGGCCACGCGATCCAGACCTATGTCGAGAGCCAGCGCTTCTCCGTGGTGCGCGACTTCTCGGGCCACGGGCTCGGCCGCATCTTCCACGATGCGCCGAACATCTTGCACTACGGCAAGCCCGGCACCGGCCCGGTGCTGAAGCCCGGCATGTTCTTCACCGTCGAACCGATGGTGAATGTCGGCACGTGGCAGGTGAAGATCCTGAGCGACGGCTGGACGGCGGTGACGCGCGACAAGCAGCTCTCCGCGCAGTTCGAGCATTCGGTCGGCATCACCGAGACCGGCGTGGAATTCTTCACGCTCTCGCCCAGGGAACTGGCGAAGCCGCCGTACAACCTCGCGACCCAGGCCGCCTAGGCGGGCTCGATCTTCAAGTTGAGCGCCTGTACGCCCGGCGTCGGATCGGGCGACAGCGTGATCGTGCCGCCGAGACGACCGCGTTCGCAGGCCAGCGTGAACCTTCCCGACAACGCATGGATCGGCTCGATCCGTTCGAGCGTTCCCGCTCCCAAGCTCGCCTTCAACGCCGCCAGCTCGCGATCGCGCCGCGGCGGCGGCGTGTCGAGCAGGAAGTTCACGGCGAACACCGCACCCGGCACCTCGATGCGGCCGCCATTGTAGGCCGCGACGATCGTGTCGACGGCTTGCGCGAGGTACGGCGACACCGGCACGGCGCGCGCCGGCGGCATCGCGTCGGCAAGCCTCTCCGCGACCTGCAAGGTGAGACGCGACATCGGCGCGTAGGTGCGGTTGGCGAAGGCGAACACGCCCCAGCCGCGGTCGGGCAACATCAGCACATGCGAGCCGTAGCCCGGCAGGCCGCCCGAATGATGCAGGCGGCGTCCCAGCGTGGCGTGGACCGAACTCATCAGACCGTAGCCGTAGGCGCTGGCTTCGGGCGCGGAGCCGGCACGGTCGAGCAGCCACGGCATCGAGTGCCACAGGCCCATCTCGCGGATCGTGGCGCGCCTCACCGGGCCGGACTCGGGATCGTCGCGCGCCGGCCAAGCGTTCAGCAGGAAGGCGATCCAGCGCGCATAGTCCGGCACCGTCGTCACCAGCCCGCCCATCGCGCCGACCTCGCCATCGGGCTCGATGCGCTCGCGCGAGAACCGGCCGTCGTCGTCGCGGTAGCCGAAGGCGAAGTCGTCCTTCATCGCCGCAAGCGCGTCGAAGCCCGTGCGGGCCATGCCGAGCGGTTCGAGGAAGGTGCGCCGGATGAATATCTGGAACGGCGCGCCGCTCACGTTTGTGATCGCGCGGCCGACCAGCCCATAGGCGAGGTTGCTGTATTCGAAGGCGAGGCCCGGCGGCCGCGCGAACAGACGACCCTTGGCGATCATCGCGTCGAGTTCGGCCGGCGTCATGCCCATCACGCGGTCGCCCCAGGGATCGTCGGTCACGAAGCCGGCCGCGTGACTGATCAGGTGACGCAGGGTCACCGGCGCGCTGTCGCGGGTCGCGGGCGCCACGGCAGTGAACTGCGGCACGTACTCGGCGACCGGCGCGTCGAGCGCCAGCTTGCCCGCGTCGCGCAACGCCAGCACCGCGAGCGCCGTCATGTGCTTGGTCATCGAGGCGATGCGGAAGGCGGTGTCCGCCGTCACCGGCCTGTCGGCCTCGATGTCCGCCACGCCGGCGGCCGCCGCATGCGCGAGCGCGCCGTCGCGGACGATGCCGGCCACGAGGCCGGGAAGTTTTTCCTGCTGGGCAAAGGCCGCGCAGCTGGCGTCGATCTCGCTGAAATCCATGGACATCCTCTTAACCCGGTCGGCCCCGCCGCGTCCCGGCTTCACCACCGTCCTGCCCCGTTTCCGCCGCGGTTGCCGGAGAGGATCGGCGCATGGGGAGAGCGAAAAAAGCAGTCGTCGAAGACGCGGCGGCCAACGACGAGGCGCTGCTGGCCTTGCTGGCGGCCGGCTTGCGGCTCCAATCGGCCGACAATCTCTGGCGCGTCAGCGGCAATACCCTCTCCTATCGTACCCTGTTGCGCGACGCCGGCGGCACCTGGAACCGCCTCGACCAGTGCTGGGAATTCGCGGGCGAGGATCCGGCTCCGCGCCTCAAGGCAGCCCTCGACGCCGCACCGGCGCCCGCCGGCCACAATAGCGGCTTTGCCGACGCGCAGGCCGAGCCCAAGCCGCACTATCACGGCCATCGCGCGCGGGTGCGCGAGCGGGTCCTGAAGGCGGGCGTCGAGTCTCTTCCCGACTATGAACTACTGGAACTGATCCTGTTCTATGCCATCGAGCGGATCGACACCAAGCCGCTGGCCAAGCGCCTGATCGAGCGTTTCGGCACCCTGGGCGACATCTTCGCCGCCGAGCCCGCGCAGCTGCGCGAGTTCGAGATCGACCAGCGCACGCTGGTGCTGTTCCGCGCGATGCGCGAGTCCGGCCGCCGCCTGGCCGAGCGCAAGGTCAAGGACATGCCGGTGATGACCAACTGGCAGCAGTTGCTCGACTATTGCCACGCCGCGCTCGCGCACGAGAAGACCGAGCAGTTCCGCATCCTCTTCCTCGACCGCAAGAACGTGCTGATCGCCGACGAGGTCCAGCAGCGCGGCACCATCGACCATACGCCGGTCTATCCGCGCGAGGTCGTGAAGCGCGCGCTGGCGCTGAACGCCGCCGCGCTGATTCTGGTCCACAACCATCCCAGTGGCGATCCCAAACCGTCGCGCGAGGACGTCGAGATGACGAAGGAAATCCGCAAGGCCGCCGAGGCGCTGGGCATCGCGATCCACGATCACCTCGTGATCGGCCGCAAAGGTCACGCGAGCTTCCGGAGCCTGGGCCTGATATCCTGACCGGTGAGGCTCGCGGAGGACCAATTGGCTGGAAAGATCTATATCGGCATCGGCGGCTGGACGTTCGAGCCGTGGCGCGGCGTCTTCTATCCCGACGACCTCACGCAGAAGCGCGAGCTGGAATATGCCGCGAGCAAGCTCACCTCGATCGAGATCAACGGCACCTACTACTCGTCCTTCAAGCCCGCGAGCTGGGCCAAGTGGAAGAGCGAGACGCCGGACGGCTTCGTCTTCGCCATGAAGGCCTCGCGCTTCTGCACCAACCGGCGCGTGCTGGCCGATGCGGGCGAGTCGATCGAGCGCTACGTCAACCAGGGGCTCAGCGAGCTGGGCGACCGGCTCGGCCCGATCAACTGGCAGTTCATGGCGACCAAGAAGTTCGATCCCGACGACATCGCCGCCTTCCTGAGGCTGCTGCCGAACAAGGTGGGCAAGCTGCCGCTGCGCCACGCGGTGGAGGTGCGCAACGACAGCTTCAAGGACAAGCGGTTCTACGCTCTCTGCGCCAAGCACAACGTGGCCATCGTCTACGCCCATGATGCCGACTTTCCCGAGATCGACGAGCCGACCGCCGACTTCACCTACGCCCGCCTGATGAAGAGCGAGGAGAAGGTGAAGACCGGCTACAAGCCCGCCGAGCTCGACAAGTGGGCCAAGAAGGCCAAGGCGTGGGCCAAGAAGGGCGACGCCTTCGTCTACTTCATCTCGGGCGCCAAGGTGCGCAATCCGGCGGCCGCGCAAGCGCTGATCGAAAGAGTCTGATCCTGTCCCCTTGACTCTCGCGCAGGCCAGGCAAATAGTTAACGCTATGGTTAACTATCAGGCCTCCGCCCTCGACCGGACCTTCGCCGCCCTCGCCGACCCGACCCGGCGCGCCCTGCTGGCGCGCCTCGAGGAGGAGAAGGAGGACAGCCTCACGATCAGCGAGCTGGCCAAGCCCTTCCCGGTGTCGCTGCCCGCGATCATGAAGCACCTCGACGTGCTGACCGATGCCGGGCTGATCCAGCGCACCAAGACCGGGCGCAGCGTCTCCTGCCAACTGACCCCCGCGCCGATGGAGCAAGCGATGGAGTGGCTCGCCCGATACGAGCGCTACTGGACGGAACAGCTCGACCGTCTCGCCGCCTTCCTGGAGAACGACCCATGGCCAGCAAGCCCAGCCTCACCCTCAAGCGACGCCTCAAGGCCCCGCCGCAAAAAGTCTACGAAGCCTGGACGCAGCCCGCGCAAATGATCCGCTGGTGGGGCGGAAGCGACGAGGGCTCCCGCACCGCCAAGGCCGACCTGCGCGTCGGCGGCCGCTTCCATGTCGGCTTCAAGGGCATGGACGGCGAGCAGCACGATGTCAGCGGCACCTACAAGGAAGTGTCGCCCTATACGCGGCTGGTCTTCAGCTGGGCGTGGCGCACCACGCCGGAGCGCGAGTCGCAGGTGACGCTCGACATCGAGCCAGATCCAGACGGCTCCCTGCTGACGCTGACGCACGAGCAGTTCTACGACCAGAAGGCCTGCGACGATCACAAGGTCGGTTGGGGCTTCGGGCTCGACCAGCTCGAGAAGCTGTTCGCATGAGCCTCGACTTCTACCGCACGCCGGTCGCCCTCAGCGCCGCCGGCCGCCACGCCGCGATGCTCGACGGCCTGCCGCGCGACATTCCGGGGCTCGTCACCATCGTGCAGGGCCTGCTGGTGCACGAGCACATGACCGAGCAATACGGCGTGACCCTGCCTCCGGAACGGCGGGGCGAGTCGCACGCGCGGCCCGTCGAAGCCATGCTGGCCGCCATCGCCGCACGCGATCCACGGCCGCTGTCGATGCCGCGCGACGCGACGGATCGCTACATCTGCGTCTGCCGCTCCTTCACCCTGCTGCTCGTGGCGATCCTGCGGCACCAGGGCGTGCCGGCCCGGGCGCGCTGCGGCTTCGGCGCCTATTTCGAGGCCGGCAAGTTCTACGACCATTGGGTCGCCGAATACTGGACCGGCGCGGAGAAGCGCTGGGTGAGGGTCGATTCCCAGGTCGACGACCTTCAGCGCAAGATGTTCGGCGTCACCGTCGACACGCTCGACCTGACGCACGATCAGTTCCTGGTCGGGGGCGACGCGTGGCGGCTCTGCCGGGCCGGCAAGGCGGACCCGAAGGACTTCGGCATCCTCGACATGCACGGGCTGTGGTTTATCGCCTCCAACCTCATCCGCGACGTGGCCGCCCTCAACAACCGCGAGATGCTGCCGTGGGACGTGTGGGGCGCCATGCGGCTCAAGGACGAGGAGCTGGATCTCGGCTTCTTCGACCGGCTGGCCGAGCTGGCGCACGAGCCCGACCGGAACTTCACGGCCCTTCGCGCCGCCTATGCCGACCCGCGGATCGCCGTGCCGCACACGGTCTTCAACGCCGTCCTGCAACGGCCCGAGGCGGCTTGATCCCGCCCTGCGGGAGAGTAGGCTCGGGGCCTCCCAGGAGGATCCCATGCCCGCACTCTCGCTCGATCACTGGAACGTCTTTTGCAAGGACCTGAAGGCCACTGTCGACTTCTACGAGAAGTATGTCGGCCTGCGTAACGGCGACCGCCCACCCTTCCCGTTCCCCGGCGCCTGGCTCTATGCCGGCGACAAGGCCGTGCTGCACCTCGTGTCCGAGACCGGCCGCAAGGACCATGGCGGCGGCGCGATCGACCATGTCGCGATCAACTGCTCCGACATCCGCGGCACCATCGACAACATCAAGAAGGACGGCGTCGCCTTCGAGGTCCGCAAGGTCCCGGCCCGTCCGCTCCAGCAGGTCTTCGTCCACGATCCGGACGGCGTGATGATCGAGCTGAATTTCTGGCACGAGGCCGACGTCGTCGAGCTCAAGGACTTCGACCCGATGACCAACCGCAACGGCGCGAAAACCGACAAGGGCCTCGTCACCGCCAGGTAGTCAATCGAACGTGGGCGTGGCCGCGAGCCACGCCTCGTATTCCGCCGGCAGAAGATCGCGGCCGGCCAGCAGATGGCCGAGATATTCGCGCGTCGGCTTCAGCCCCTCGCCCACCTTCAGCGCCACATAGGCGATCGCCTCGACCGTCTCGCCGCTGTCGGCGCGCACGACCGGCAGGATACGGCGCTCGTAGTGGCCGCCCGCCACGCCTTCCCAGACATCGAGCACGTCGAAACCCGCATCGGGCAGCGCGTTCAGCGTGCCGTGCACGATGCCCTTGGATGCCGGCACGATGTTGCCGGCGCCGGCGCCCGGCGGCGTGCGCGCGACCTTGTTGAAGGCGAGCTGCCAGCCATCGAGCCGGCCACCCACGCGCGCGCCCATGGCGACGCCCTTCTGCGCCAGCCGCCCGTCGAGCAGGCGGGCCACGTTCATGTTGGAGCCGTAGGCGAAGTACCAGCTCAGGCCAGCCGCCATACCCGCACCTTGTCCTCGTAGCCGCGGATCGCGATCGGCCCGAGATCCTGGCCGGCCCGCGCCCGCGCGATCGGCTCCAGCACACCGGAGACCAGAAGGCGCGCGCCGGTCTCCTTGGTGAGCTGCTCGAGCCGCGCGGCGAGGTTCACCGTGTCGCCGATCACCGTGTATTCCTTGCGCTGCGGCGAGCCGATCGTGCCAGTGACCGCCTCGCCCTCGTGGATGCCGATGCCGACCCTCAATACCTGCGACGGCCGCGCGACGTTCCAGCGGTCGATCGCCACCAGCATCGCCTGCCCCGCCGCCACCGCGTCCTCGGCGGCGTTGGGGTCGTCGAACGGCGCGCCGAACAAAGCCAGGAAGCCGTCGCCCAGGAACTTGTTCACGATGCCGTTGTGCCGGTCGACGATGTCGACCATCTCGGCGAAGAAGTCGTTGAGCAGCGCCACCGTGTCGGGCGCGGTGCGCGTGCGGGTCTCGGCGGTGAAGCCGCGGATGTCGAGGAACAGCACGCAGACCCGGCGCACTTCGCTCGGCAGCTCGGCGCCGGTCTCGAGCAGCCGGTCGACGACCGCCGGCGAGACATGCTGGCCGAACAGGTTGGTGACGCGGTCGCGCGCCGCCGCCGTTGCCACGGAATTCTCGAACTGCCGGCGCAGGCTCACGGCGACCAGCCCGGCCACGACGCCGCCCAGCAGCAGGATCAGGCTGCGGCTCGAGTGATAGTGGAACGTCTCGTTGACCGGGCCATCCCACGACAGCGGCAGCAGCCAGTTGGCGAGCAGCAGCAGCTCGACCGCGGCGACGATGCCGGTCCAGACCGAGAGCCAGAAATCGAGCCGCAGGGTCGACAGCAGGATGAAGATGAAGAACAGCAAGGGCGGCCAGCCGCCCAGGGCGACGTGCGCGGCCATGCGGCTGCCCATGACGTAGACGATGGCGCCCGGCAGGCTGGTCTCGACCAGGGCGTTGACGAAGCGGCCGATCATCGGAAAGTCGCGGTCGTGGGCCATGCGCCAGCGCAGCACGAGCAGCGCCACGATCTCGTAGACGATGAACGGGCCCATGGTCGAGACCGGCATCCACATCGGCACGCCGCCGTCCATCAGCCGCTCGCTGAGCTCGGGCAGCAGACCGGTCGCCGCCACCGTCACCAGCAGCAGGAAGACGAGGATGATGGCCACGGCGCGCATGCGCTGCTGCTCGCTGCGCATGATCTCGCGGCGCAGCGCATCGGCGTAGGGGGCGCCATCCGAGGCGGCAGAAATCGGTGCCATGACGATGACCAGACTACCATGCTACGAAGGGCGCATGGAGATCGCTGAGATCATTCGGGACGTCCAGGGCGCGGTGGCCAACCTGGCGCTGCGCATGCCGATCTCGTGGATCAACATCCTGGCCGGCCCGTCGGTCACGGTCGACGGCCGCACGCTCGACGGCCGCACCCAGTGGTTCCTCCAGCTCCTCGCCCGCTCGGGCCAGAAGCCCCTGCCCCAGATCGGCGTCGAGCG
>JAFEFH010000198.1 GCA_018240695.1 Pseudomonadota bacterium
AGCGAAGGATCCTTCGCTGCGCTCAGGATGACAGTTCCGACCTGAAGTCGCCTACATCCCGCCTTCGACGCCGCGGCCTTCGCCGCGCCAGCGCAGCATGCCGCCGGGCAGGTTGGCCACGTCGGCGAAGCCCGCCTTCTGGAGGATCGCGGTGGCGTGGGCGGAGCGGCTGCCGGCGCGGCAGACCGCCACGATCGGCTTGTCCCGGGGCAGCTCCTTGGCCCGTCCCGCGAGCTCGCCCAGCGGCAGCAGCGTCGCGCCGTGGATGTGGCCCAAGGGTCCGGTGAACTCGTCGGGCTCGCGCACGTCGACGACCTGTACGGCGCCGAGATTTTCCTCCAGCCAGTGCGGCTCGACTTCCCAGACGCCGGAGAAGGTGAAGCGCAGCGGCGCCCATTCGGGCTCGGCCGGCAGCGCCGCGCCGTTGCCGGGCTGGCCGCAGCGCAGGTTGGCCGGCACCGCCTCGTCGATCTTCTTCGGATGCGGCAGGTCGAGGTTCTTCATGTAGCCCGCATAGTCGGCCTCGCCGATCTCGCCGCCGAGCCGCGGATTGTACTTCTTCTCCTCGCTCACGCTGGTGACCGTGAGGCCGCGATAGTCGTGCGCGGGATACAGGAGACAGGTCTCGGGCAGCGAGAAGATGCGGCTGCGCACCGAGCGATAGAGCGCGCGTGCATCGCCCTGCTGGAAATCCGTGCGGCCCGAGCCGCGGATCATCACGCAGTCGCCGGTGAAGGCCATGCTCTCGTCGTCGAGCACGTAGGTCACGCAGCCGCTGGTATGGCCGGGTGTCGCGCGCACCTCGAGCGAGCGCTTGCCGAAGCGGATGCGGTCGCCGTCCTTCAGCATCAGGTCCGCGCCCGCCGCACCGCCGGCCTCCGCCAGCGCGATCCGGCTGCCGAGCTTCTGCTTCATCAGCCACGCGCCGGTCACGTGATCGGCATGGACGTGGGTCTCGAGGGTCCACAGGAGCTTCAGCCCGAGTTCGGTCACCAGCGCCGCGTCGCGCCGCGCCTGCTCGAACACCGGATCGATCAGCACCGCCTCGCCGGTCGCCGAACAGCCGAGAAGATACGTGTAGGTCGACGAGGTCGGATCGAAGAGCTGACGGAAAACCAGCATCGCTCTCTCCGCCCTACGGCGCGCTCGCCTTGTCGATGGCCGCGACGTCGGCCGCGTCGAGCTCGAGCTTCGGCGAGGCCACGAGGTCCTTGAGCTGTTGCAGGCTGGTGGCGCTCACGATCGGCGCGGTGATCGACTTGCGCTGCATCAGCCAGGCCAGCGCCACCTGCGTGGGGTTGCTGTCGTGCTTCTTCGCGGCGGCATCGAGTGCGCCCAGCACGGCCATGCCCTTGGGGTTGATGTACTTCTTCACGCCGGCGCCGCGCTTGGCGTCGCCCACGTCCCCCTCCGAGCGGTACTTGCCCGACAGGAAGCCGCTGGCCAGCGAATAATACGGGATCACGCCGATCCCCTCCTTCACGCACTCGTTCTCGAGCTCGCCCTCGTAGAGGCCGCGTTCCATCAGATTGTAATGCGGTTGCAGGCTCTCGTAGCGCGGCAGGCCCTTTTCCTTGGAGATCTTCGCGGCCTCGGCCAGGCGCGCGGCGTCGAAGTTGGAGGCGCCGATCGCGCGCAGCTTGCCCGCCTTGATCAGCTCGCCATAGGTCGAGAGCGTCTCTTCCTGCGGCGTGTCCTTGTCGTCCTTGTGCGACTGGAAGAGGTCGATGCGGTCGGTGTTGAGCCGCTTCAGGGAGGCGTCGACCGAGGCGGTGATGTTCTTGCGCGACAGCGCGCCCGAGGGCAGGCCCATGCCGCACTTGGTGGCGAGCACGATCTTGCCGCGCTTGGACTTGTCCTTCTTCAGCCAGCTGCCGATGATCGTCTCGGACTCGCCGCCGGTGTGGCCGGGCACCCAGCGCGAATAGACGTCGGCGGTGTCGACGAACGAGAAGCCCGCATCGACGAAGGCGTCGAGCAGCTTGTGCGAGGTCGCCTCGTCGGCGGTCCAGCCGAACACGTTGCCGCCGAAGGCGATCGGGGCGAATTCCAGGCCGGACTTGCCGAGCTTGCGCTTTTCCATGGTCGATACTCCTGTCGAGGTCAGTCCGCGGCGGCGGCGCGGGCGGGCGGCGTTTCCGCCGGGGGCTTGGGCGGCGGCGGCGGCGACATTGGCGCCGACGGCGGCGGGATCAGGCCGGGCGCATACAGGCCATAGCCCGGAGGCCGCGCGAATTCGATGCCCTTGTCGGGGAACGCCTCGTACATGCGCCGGATGGCCGCGCGCTGGACCAGGGCCGGGTTCTGCGGCCGCGCCGTGAACTTGAAGCGCACGATCAGCGCGCCGTCCTTGATGTCGACGATACCCTGCATCTTGAGCGGCTGAAGCAGCTCCTTGGCGAAGGCCGGCTCGGCCATCATGTCGATGCCGATCTTCTTCACGGTCTTGCGCAGCAGCTCGACGTCGGTGTCGATGGCGAAGCTCAGATTGAACTTCACCGTCGTCCAGTCGCGGCTGAAGTTGGTGATGTGCAGGATCTGGCCGAACGGCACGATGTGCAGCGGCCCGTTCTGGTGACGCAGCCGGAGCGAGCGGACGCTGAAGCCCTCGACCGTGCCCTTGACCTTCGAGGAGTCGATGTACTCGCCCATCCGGAACGAATCCTCGGCGAGGAAGAACACGCCCGACACGATGTCGCGCACCAGCGACTGGCTGCCGAACGACACCGCGAGGCCCAGCACCGAGGCGCCGGCGATCAGCGGTGTGACGTTGACGCCGAGTTCCGACAGCACCAGCAGGCCGCCCAGGATGAACAGTGCGACGCCGACGGTGATGCGCAACACCGGCATCACCGTGCGCAGACGAGAGGCGGTCGACGGCGCGCCGTCGTCGCCGTCGCCCACGAAGCCCGCCACCGGCAGCGGGTTGTCGGCGATGTAGCGGTCCATGCGGTACTTCACGACCCGCCAGAAGGCGTAGAAGGCGAAGGCCGAGATCGCCGCGAGGCGCATGGCGCGGTCGTGCGGCTCCCACTCGGCCGGCGTCATCAGGCCGAGCGCGCTCATCACCACCGCGTCGACCACGACGATCACCACGATCAGCCGGAAGGCGAGCTTGATGCAGCCGGCCACGACGTCGGTCACCGTCGGCGCTTCCATCTCGAGGTGCCGCGTCTTGCCGTGGACCAGCGTCTCGAACAGCAGCACCAGGAACAGCATCGACTCGACGGCGCCCAGCCCGCGCGTCGCCGATTCGCGCTCGGTCAGCGCGGCCAGGATCGCGGCAAGGCCGGCCGCCGCGTAGAAAAGAAGACCGGCGACCCACCAGCCATGCGCCATGGCGGTCTTCAGCGCATGGAACGTGTCCTTCGGGTTCACCATGCCGGCGAGCCATGCGCCCATGTCGTGCCGCCAGTGCCAGACCACCAGCAGCAGGCAGGCCGCGATCACCGGCACGTAGAGCAGCACCGTCGTCGACACCACCGAGAGGGGTGCGCCGGTGGCCATCATGAACATCAGGACGTGACGGCCGATCACCGGCAGCACGATCACGAGGTTCAGGCCGACCAGCAGGCGGCTGGCCTGCGCGTCGTCGACCGGCGCGATGCGTCCTTCGGGCGTATTGGGCCGCAGGAAGGCGCGGAACACGAAGTTGAAGCCGCGCCAGTAGATCAGGCCCATCAGCGTCTGGTGGGCGATCACCGCCGGCACGGCGGGCGGCGCGCCGAGCTGGGCCGCGACCGCGCGGGCCGCCAGCCACAGGGCGAACAGCGCCACCGCATCGAGGCCGACGGCGTGCAGGAAGGCGCGCAGCGGCGATTCCCCGGCATGCCGCTCGAACACCCGCAGCCGCGCCCTGGCCAGCACGAGCCGCGTCGCCTGCTCGGCCACCACGCCCGCGACCACGATGCCGACCAGCAGGGCCACGGTGGCGAAATCGAACATCTGCGGCAGGCCGGCGAAGTAGTCGCGCACCGCCGGCAGGTTGCCGATCGCCCGGTCGAGCCGGCCGAACAGCGAATTGAGGACGTTGGCCAGCGCGCCGTCGCCGCCATAGGGCGTCGCCGCCCAGGCGGTCTGGCTGCCCGCCGCGACCAGCATGGCCGCCAACCCTGTTTCCTTGCGCAGCATCGTCTTGTCCGCCTCCGGCCCCTCGCCGGACGGTAGGCCAGAACGCCCCGAATCGCCAGCACCCCGCCCGTCGGCAGGCCGAGGGCGCTGCGGTCTGGAGCGCCGCGTCCGGGTGACGTATCGTCCCCCGAAGGAGTAGCGTCATGGCCATCGAGACCATTCCCGTCATCGACCTCGGCCCCACCCTCGCCGACGCTCCGGGTGCGCTGGACCGCGCCGCCGCCGAACTGCGGGGCGCGCTGACCGAGATCGGCTTCTACTTCATCGTGAACCACGGCGTGCCGCGCACGCAGATCCGCGAGGTCTTCACCGCGGTCGAGCGCTTCCACGCCCAGCCCATCGAGGCCAAGCAGGCGCTGAAGCTCGACCGGCACAATACCGGCTACCTGCCGATGCGCGGCAACACGCTGCGCACCTCGACGGTGCAGGCGGGCACCAAGGCCAACCTGAACGAAGCCTTCTTCGTGAAGCGCGAGCTGGCGCCCGATCATCCGCATGTGCTCGCCGGCCGCCGCTACCGGGGCCTCAACCGCTGGCCCGAGGCGCTGCCCGGCTTCCGCGAGACCATCGTCGGCTATTGCGACACGATGGAGCGGCTGGCGAAGCGGCTCGTGAAGCTCTACGCCCGCGCGCTCGACCTGCCGGCCGACTATCTCGACGGGCCGTTCGCGGACTGCCAGTACACGCTGCGCATGACGCACTACCCGCACCAGGACGGCCCCGTCGAGGACGAGTTCGGCCTGGCGCCGCACACCGACACCAGCTTCCTCACCCTGCTCGCGCCCAACGACGTGCCGGGCCTGTCGATCCGCACGCAGAGCGGCAAGTGGATCGACGCGCCGGCGATCGAGGAGGCCTACATGGTGAACGGCGGCCAGATGCTGCAACGCTGGACCAACGACCGCTTCCTCGCCACGCCGCACCGCGCGATCAACCGCAGCGGCGGCGAGCGCTACGCCATCCCGTTCTTCTGCGACAGCAACATCGACTGGCCGGTCGCCGCCGTGCCGACGACCGTCGGCCCCGACAAAGCGCCGAAATATCCCACCACCTACTATTCCGACTACATGGCCTGGTACCAGAAGAGGAACTACGACGTGTTGAACGACTCCAACCGACAAGCTGCCGAATGAGCGACGTGACGTTCCAGCGCACGGTCCCGATCCTGCGCATCTTCTCGGTCGACAAGGCACGCGAGTTCTACCTCGACTTCCTGGGCTTCAAGTGGGACTGGGAGCACCGCTTCGGCGACAACTTCCCGCTCTATGCGCAGGTCTCGCGCGCCGGGCTGGTGCTGCATCTCAGCGAGCACCATGGCGACGCCTGCCCCGGCTCGGCGGCGATCCTCTACATGACCGGCCTCGACGCCTATCACCGCGAGGTGACGGCCAAGGACTACCGCTACTACAAGCCCGGCATCGAGGACGCGCCGTGGGGCGCCCGCACCATGACGGTGAAGGATCCGTTCGGGAACCGGCTCGTCTTCGCCGAGCCCACGGAAGGCTGACCCGCGATGGCTTCTCCCGTCCTGGCGCGCGTCGAGGCGCATGTCTTCCGCACACCGATCAAGGATCCTGTCCGCACGTCCTTCGGCACCATGACCGAGCGCGCCGCTGTCTTCGTGCGGGTCGAGGACAGCGACGGCGCGCACGGCTGGGGCGAGGTCTGGTGCAACTTCCCCAACCCGTCGGCCGAGTATCGCGCGCGCCTGTTCACGGAGATCGTGGCGGGCCGGGCGCTCGGCAAGGCGCTCGACGCTCCGGCGGCGCTGTGGGCCGAGATCGACACGGCGCTGCACGTGCTGCGCGTGCAGAGCGGCGACGCCGGCGGCTTCTCTTCGGCGGCGGCGGGCCTCGACATGGCGATCCACGACCTCGTGGCGCGGCGCAAGAAATTGCCGCTATGGCGCGCGCTGGGCGGCACCGACGGCGCGCCCGTGCCGGTCTATGCCTCGGGCATCAACCCCGGCGCCGACGCCGCGGACACGATCGCGCGCATGCGCACCGCCGGCTACCGCGCCTTCAAGATCAAGGTGGGCTTTGGCGAGGCGACGGACTTCGCCTCGCTGGGCCCCGCCGCCAGGAACCTCGCCGCCGGCGAGCGGCTGATGGTCGATGCCAACCAGGCCTGGGATCGCGCCCGGGCGACGGCGATGGTCGCCAGGCTGGCGCCGTTCGGCCTGACCTGGATCGAGGAACCGCTGATGGCCGACCGGCCGATGGCCGAATGGCGCCAGGTGGCCGCCGCGTCGGCGATACCGCTCGCCGCCGGTGAGAACATGCGCGGCGCCGGCCAGTTCCAGGAGGCGATCGACTCCGGCCTGTTCGGCGTGATCCAGCCCGACCTCGCCAAGTGGGGTGGGCACTCCGCCACCCTGCCGATCGCGCGCCGGGCGCTCGGCGCGGGCCGGTCTTATTGCCCACACTATCTCGGCGGCGCGCTCGGCCTGCTCCATTCCCTGCATCTGCTCGCGGCGGTGCGCGGGCCCGGCATGCTCGAGGTCGACGCCAACGCCAACCCCCTCCGCGAGGGCCTGCTGCAAGATCATTTCGCCGTGTCGGAAGGCGCGGTCTCCCTTCCCGCCGGGCCGGGTCTCGGGCTAGAACCTGAGCTCGGTGAACTCGCGTCGCTCCGCAGCCTGCATTTGGAACGGCGCCTAGAAAAGTAGACGTACACGAGGGAACGACATGCTTGGGTTGATGCAAGACCGTCCGCTTCTGATCTCGCAGATGATCGATTTCGCGGCCCGCTACTATCCCGAGGTCGAGATCGTCTCGCGCACGGTCGAGGGCCCGATCCACCGCTACGGCTACAGGGACGCGCAGAAGCGCTCCAAGCAGCTCGCTGAAGCGCTGCAAGGCCTCGGCGTCAAGCTCGGCGACCGGGTCGGCACGCTGGCCTGGAACACGCATCGCCACTTCGAGCTCTACTTCGGCATCTCCGGCCTCGGCGCCGTGCTGCACACGATCAATCCGCGCCTGGCGCCCGAGCACGTGGCCTACATCGCCAACCATGCCGAGGACCAGGTCATCTTCGTCGACCTCAACCTCTTCCCGATCGTCGAGAACGTCTATGAGCACCTCAAGACGGTGAAGCATGTCGTGGTCATGACCGACCGCGCGCACATGCCGGAGTCCAAGAAGATCCAGAAGCTGCTGTGCTACGAGGAACTGATCGCGGACAAGCCCGGCACGCTCAAGTGGCCGGACTTCGACGAGAAGACCGCGTCGCCGCTCTGCTACACCTCGGGCACCACGGGCAACCCGAAGGGCGTGCTCTACTCGCACCGCTCGACGGTGATCCATTCGATGATGATGTGCTCGGGCCCGGTGCTCGGCATCACGCCGGACGACGCCATCCTGCCCGTCGTGCCGATGTTCCACGCCAATGCCTGGGGCCTCGTCTACGCCGCCCCGATCTGCGGCGCCAAGCTCGTGTTCCCCGGTCCGAAGCTCGACGGCGCCAGCATCTACGAGCTGCTCGACAAGGAGAAGGTGACCTTGAGCGCCGGCGTGCCGACCGTGTGGCTCGCCCTGCTCGACTACTGCGCGCAGAACAAGCTCAAGAT
>JAFEFH010000199.1 GCA_018240695.1 Pseudomonadota bacterium
GCCGCCGACGGTGACGTCGACGCCCCAGGCGTCGTGCCGGTAGTCGATCGAACCCAGGGACGAGATCGTGTCGACCAGCAGCAGGGCGGGGTGCTTGGCGGAATCGATCGCCCGGCGAACCGCGCTCACATCGGTCACGACGCCGGTCGAGGTTTCGTTGTGGACGACGCAGACGGCCTTGATGGTGCGGCCGGTGTCTTCCTTCAGGCGCTTCTCGATGGCCGCCGGATCGGCCGGCTTGCGCCAGTCTCCACCCATGAATTCTGCTTTCAGACCAAGGCGATCGGCGATCTTCTTCCAAAGCGACGCGAAGTGGCCGGTCTCCCACATCAGCACCGTGTCGCCCGGCGACAGGGTGTTCACGAGGGCCGCTTCCCAAGCTCCTGTTCCGGATGCGGGATAGATCACAACCGGTTGTTTTGTCTGGAAAACTTGCCGGACGCTGCGGAGGACCTTCTTGGCCAGCGCGTTGAATTCGGGACCGCGGTGATCGATGGTCGGATTGTCCATCGCGCGCAGCACCCGCTCGGGCACGCTGCTGGGGCCGGGGATTTGCAGGAAGTGGCGGCCGCTCGGGTGGGAATTCAGGCGCATGAGTTGGATCCTTCGCGTTCGGAGGCCCCTCGGCTCCGCTCGGGGCAACATCGCGCTAAAGCGCGATGTTGCATTTTGTATACAACATGCCAAACTGAGTCCAGATGGATGGTTCACAATTTCCGATCGCCCGGACGGCGCTGCCCGAGGCGGCGGCCGAGCGGCTGCGCACTCTTATTATCGAGGGCGAGCTGGCGCCGGGCGCGCGGCTGAACGAGCGCGAACTCAGCGAGCGGCTGGGCGTGTCGCGCACGCCGCTGCGCGAGGCCTTCCGCATGCTGGCGGCCGACGGGTTGCTCGTGCAACTGCCCAATCGCGGCGCCCAGGTCGTGGCGCTGTCGGCCGACGACGTGCGTCACGCGTTCGAGGTGATGGCGTCGCTCGAAGGGTTGGCCGGCGAACTGGCCGTGCAGCGCGTCACCGATCAGGAAATCGCCGACCTGCGCGCGCTTCAGGGCGAGATGGAAGTCGCTCACCAGCGCCACGACCTGCCGACCTACTATCGCGTCAACCGCGCCATCCACGACCGGCTGAACGCGATCGCCGCCAACCCGATCCTGGCCCACACCTTCCGGACCCTGAACACGCGCCTGCACGCGCTGCGCTTCCGGTCCAACCTCGTGCAGGGCAAGTGGGACCAGGCCGTCGCCGAGCATCGCGACATGATCGACGCGCTCGCGGCCCGCGACGGTGTCCGCCTGCGCGAGTTGCTGGTCCGGCATCTGCGCGCCAAGCTTCAGGCGGTCCTCGAAACGATGGAAGACACGTGAGCGATCTCGAGCAAGCGCTGCGGCGCACGGTCAGGGGTGACGTGCTGTTCGACCAGGCCTCGCGCGGCCGCTATTCGACCGACGCCTCGATCTACCAGATCGAGCCCACCGGCATCGTGATCCCGCGCGACGAGACCGACCTCGGCCTGGCGCTCGACGTGGCGCGCTCGGCCGGTGCGGCGATCCTGCCGCGCGGGGCGGGCACCTCGCAGTGCGGCCAGACGGTCGGCGAGGCGCTGGTGATCGACTTCTCGCGCTACATGCGCAACGTCGTGGGCTTCGACAAGGACAAGGCCGAGGTGACGGTCCAGCCCGGCGTCGTCCTCGACCAGCTCAACGCCTGGCTGAAGCCGCACGGGCTCTGGTATCCGGTCGACGTCTCGACGTCGGCGCAGTGCACGCTGGGCGGCATGGCCGGCAACAATTCCTGCGGTAGCCGCTCGATCCGCTACGGCAACATGGTGCACAACGTCGCCGCCATCGACGCCATCCTGGCCGACGGCACGCGCGCGCGCTTCGACGGCAAGCGGCCGGAGGACATGCAGCCGGCGGTGCGCGCCATCGCCGACCGGATCGCGGCCCTCGCCGTGGCCGAGCAGGACGAGATCGCGCGCCTGTACCCCAAGGTCCTGCGCCGGGTCGGCGGCTACAACCTCGACATCTTCTTCCCGCAGTCGGAGCGGCCGTACACGACCGACAATTCGGTGAACCTCGCGCATCTGCTCGTGGGCAGCGAAGGCACGCTCGCGGTGACCGAGCGCATGACCCTGAAGCTCTCGCGGCTGCCCAGGCACAAGACGCTGGGCGTCGTGAACTTCACCTCGTTCTACAAGGCGATGGATACCGCCCAGCACATCGTGAAGCTGAAGCCGACCGCCGTCGAGCTGGTCGACCGCACGATGATCGAGCTGGCGCGCGCCAATCCCGCGTTCCGGCCGGTGATCGAGCGGGCGCTGATCGGCAAGCCCGAGGCGATCCTGCTGGTCGAGTTCGCGGGCGAGGAGCGCGAGGAGCAGCTGCGCGACCTCAAGCGCCTCGTCGATCTGATGGGCGACCTCGGCCTGCCCGGCAGCGTCGTGGAAATGCCGGAGCCCGGTCCACAGGCCGCGCTGTGGGAAGTGCGCAAGGCCGGCCTCAACATCATGATGTCGATGAAGGGCGACGGTAAGCCCGTGTCGTTCATCGAGGACTGCGCGGTGCCGCTCGAGCATCTGGCCGACTACACGCAGTGCCTGACCGACGTCTTCGCCAAGCACGGCACGCGCGGCACCTGGTACGCCCATGCCTCGGTCGGCACCTTGCACGTGCGGCCGATCCTCGACATGCGCCGCGAGGGCGCGGCCAAGATGCGCGCGATCGCCGAGGAGGCCTCGGCGCTGGTGCGCGAATACAAGGGCGCCTTTTCGGGCGAGCACGGCGACGGGCTGGTGCGCTCGGAATGGGTGGCGTGGCAGTTCGGCCCGCGCCTCACCAAGGCGTTCGAGACCATCAAGGACGTGTTCGATCCCAAGGGCCTGCTCAATCCCGGCAAGATCGTGCGGCCCACGAAGATGGACGACCGCTCGCTGTTCCGCTTCAAGCCGGACTACCGCAACGTCACCTACACGCCCGCCCTCGACTGGTCGGCGTGGAACGTCCAGAACGACCCGGTCACCGAGCAATTGAGCGCGCCCGGCACCGGCGAGGACAGGAGCGGCGGCTTCGCGAAGGCCGTCGAGATGTGCAACAACAACGGCCATTGCCGCAAGTTCGACGCCGGCACCATGTGCCCGTCCTTCCGCGTGACCCGCGAGGAAGTGCACCTGACACGCGGCCGCGCCAACACGCTGCGCCTCGCTTTGTCGGGCCAGCTCGGCGCCAAGGCGCTGTCGTCGGATATCGTCGCCGAGGCGATGGACCTCTGCGTGTCGTGCAAGGGCTGCAAGCGCGACTGCCCGACCGGCATCGACATGGCGCGCATGAAGATCGAGGTGAAGTCGGCGCGCCGCAAGCGCAAGGGCCTGACGCCGCGCGACCGGGCGATCGGCAACCTGCCGGAGATCGCGCCGTGGGCGCGCCGGCTGCCCTGGCTGTTCAACCTCGCGCAGCGGATCGGCGCGCGCTGGCTGGGCTTCGCGCGCGAGCGCTCGCTGCCGCAATGGCGCAGCGACACGTTCCTCGCCACGACCGACGTCGATGCCGCCGACGCCACCGTGGTGATCTTCGCCGACACCTTCTCGAACAATTTCGAGCCCGAGATCCTGCACGCCGCGCGTCGGGTGCTGACCGCCGCCGGCCATCGCGTGGCGGTGGCGTGGCCGATGCCCGGCTCGCGCGCGCTCTGCTGCGGCCGCACCTATCTGGCGACGGGCCAGGTCGACAAGGCCAAGGGCGAGGCGGAGCGCCTGCTGGAAGCGCTGGCGCCGTTCGTGGCGCGCGGCGTGCCGGTGGTCGGCCTCGAGCCGTCGTGCCTGTTCACCTTGCGCGACGAGTTCCTGGCGCTGGGCCTCGGCGAGGCCGCGGTGAAGACGGCGGAGAACGCGCTGCTGTTCGAGGAATTCCTGGTGCGCGAGAAGAAGGCTGGCCGTCTGGCGCTCGATCTCGCGCCGCTGCCGCAGAAGACGGCGCTGCTGCACGGGCACTGCCACCAGAAGGCGTTCGGCGCGATGGGTGCGGTGCAGGAGGCGCTCGGACTGATCCCCGACCTCACCGTCACGCCGATCGAGTCGAGCTGTTGCGGCATGGCCGGCAGCTTCGGCTACGAGGCCGAGCACTATCAGGCGTCGGTGGCGATGGCCGAACTGTCGCTCATGCCCGCCGTGCGCAAGGCCTCGCCCGACGCGCTGGTCGTGGCCGACGGCACCTCGTGCCGCCACCAGATCGCCGACGGCGCCGACCGCCAAGCGATACACGTCGCCCAGGTCCTGGACCGCGCGCTTAAGCAACTTTAGGTAGTGTTTCGGACATATTTTCGCCGTCTGATTGGAGGATTCCTTTCCCGTCATCCCGAGCGCAGCGTAGCGAAGCCGAGGGACCTCTCTTCGAGCGAAGAACATGCGACAGCCAGTGGTTTACATATTGGCCAGCCTCTCGGGCCGGGCACTCTACATTGGGGTGACAGCCGACCTCCCGCGTCGATTGGAAGAGCATCGCGCCGGAAAGGTGACCCACACAGCGAAATACCGAATCAACCGGCTGATCTTCGTCGAGCCGCATGAAACCGCACCTGCGGCGATTGCACGCGAGAAGCAATTGAAGGGTTGGCGTCGCAGCAAGAAGATCTTTCTTGTGAACCGGTCCAATCCCGATTGGCGGGACTTGTCCGGCGAGATCGGCGGCTGAAGAGAGGTCCCTCGACTGCGCTTCGCTTCGCTCGGGATGACGGGGTGGCGGTGGACTCGCCGGCCCGCCCTATGGCACCGTCCGCGCCGCATGCAAAGACCCAGCAATCCTTATTCCAGCGCGGAAATCGACCGCTCCAGCCTCGAGCGGGACAACGACGAACGGATGATCGAACTCGCTTCGTCGGGCGAGGCGCGGTTCGTGCCGATCGACTCCGAGAAGAACCTCGTGAGGTCGGGCGGGTCGCCCGAGGCGGTGTTCCTCCAGGGCATGATGGGCCGCGCGGTCGCCAACATCGCCGATCATTCCATCTTCCTGGGTTACGTGGATGGTGCGCCGTACTTCGCCATCGACATCACCGGCAAGGACACGCCGGCGTCGGGACTGGGCGAGTTCGTCGACCTCCGCCAGGTGGGCGCGCTGCTGTTCGCCAAGGAAGGCTCGATCCTCGCCTACGCGCGCGGCATGACCTACTGGCACCGGCGCCACAAGTTCTGCGGCGTCTGCGGCGCGATCACCAAGGTGGTGAAAGGCGGCCATGTGCGGCGCTGCACCAACGAGGCGTGCAAGACCGAGCATTTCCCGCGCACCGATCCTGCCGTCATCATGCTGGTGCATCACGGCGACAAGTGCCTGCTGGGCCGCGGCAAGCATTTCCCGCGCGGCATGCATTCGACCCTGGCGGGCTTCGTTGAGCCCGGCGAGAGCTTCGAGGATGCGGTGGCGCGCGAGGTCTACGAAGAGGTGAAGGTGAGGGTGAAGAACGTCACCTACCGTTCCTCGCAGCCCTGGCCGTTCCCGGCCTCGGTGATGATCGGCTTCCACGCCGAGGCCGAGTCGCTCGACTTCGAGGTCAACCTCGACGAGCTCGCCTCGGCGCGCTGGTTGAGCCGCGAGGAACTGCGGCCGGAGAACATGCCGAAGGACGGCTCGTTCTTCATGCCGCGCCGCGATTCGATCGCCCGCCGCCTGATCGAGGAATGGCTCGGCCATGAAGCGGGGCCGTCGATCAACGGCTGATCCAGAATTTCGGGGGACGATCCATGACCGCCAAGCTGTTCACGCCCGTCGAGTTGGGGGGAGTGACCTTGCCCAATCGTATCGTCGTGTCGCCGATGTGCCAGTACGCCGCCGTCGATGGCAGCGCACAGCCCTGGCACCAGGTGCACTACGGCATGCTCTCGATGTCGGGTGCCGGCCTGCTGTGCTTCGAGGCCACGCATGTCGAGCGCGAGGGACGCATCACCCAGGGCTGTCTCGGCCTCTACAGCGACGAGAACGAAGCTGCGCTGAAGCCCATTGTCGAGTGGATCCGCGGCTGGATGCCCGGCGTGAAGCTCGGCATCCAGCTGGGCCATGCCGGCCGCAAGGCCTCGGCGCAGCGGCCATGGAAGGGCGGGGGACCGCTTACCCAAGGCGATGCACCCGACCTGCCGTGGACGACCTTCTCGGCCTCGGCGCTGGCCTACGATCCGGCCGCGAAGTGGCACGTGCCGGTGCCGCTCGACGCTGTCGGCCTCGAGCGGGTGAAGCGCGCGTTCCTGTCCAGCGTCGAGCGCAGCCTGCGGCTGGGCTTCGACGTCATCGAGTTGCATGGTGCGCACGGCTATGGCCTGCACCAGTTCCTGTCGCCGCTCTCCAACCACCGGACCGACCAGTATGGCGGCACGATGGAGAAGCGCCGCCGCTTCCCGCTCGAGGTCTTCGAGGCGGCGCGCAAGCTGGTGCCGGCCGACAAGGCGCTGGGCATCCGCCTGTCGGCGACGGACTGGGTCGAGGGCGGCCTCACGATCGAGGACACGATCGAGACCGCCAAGCAGCTGAAGGCGCTGGGCTGCGACTTCGTGGACGTGAGCTCGGGCGGCAATTCGCCGGCGCAAAAGATCACCGTCGGGCCGGGCTATCACGTGCCGTTCGCGGCCCGGGTGCGCAAGGAAGCCGGGATCAAGACCTGGGCGGTGGGCGTCATCACCGAACCCGAGCAGGCCGAGCGCATCGTGGCCTCGGGCGAGGCGGACTGCACGGCGCACGCCCGGGCCTTCCTGCTCGATCCGCGCTGGGGCTGGAATGCCGCGCGGGCGCTCGGTGTGGACACCCCGCCCTTGCCGTTACCGGCGGCGCGTGCGACCACTATCCTGCCGTTCAAGCCTCAGCCCGTGGTTCAGCGAGCGGCCGAATAAGGATGATGCATGCCGAGCGTGCTTCTGGCTGAGGACGAATTCCTGATCCGTGCCGTTCTGGTCGACGCGCTGAGCGATGCCGGCATCACCTGCATCGAGGCGCCGACCGGACAGGACGCCCTCGACGTCCTCGCCGCGGACACGCCGCTCGCCGCCGTGATCGTCGACATCGGCCTGCCCGACATGTCCGGCGAGAAGGTGATCGAGGCCGCCGTCCGCGACCGGCCGGACCTGCCGATCATCCGCTGCTCGGGTGCGTCGGCGCCGGCTCCCGCGATGGGCAAGAAGATCCACGTCTTTCCCAAGCCTTACAGCGCTGTCGAACTCTCGAAGTTCGTGCAGTCGCTGATACCGCCCGCCTGAAGTAGACGCAGCGGTGCGCCGGCTTCTGAAGCTGCAGACATGGACGATGCGCGGCACAAGTGCCGCGGAGTCGACCATGGTCGTGGCGATGGCCTGTCTCTTGGTGCCCCTGGTGCTGTACGCCGGCGCCTGCTGGCTGGCCTATGGCGAGGTCCAGGAGCAGGCCGACGAGCGCATCAAGCGCACGCTCGACCTGCTCTACGTCAATGTCCGCACGACGTTCGAGACGGAGTATCTCGTCGCCACCAACGTGCGCGAGTTGTTGGACGACTACAGCAATCCCGAAATCTCGGCGAACGAGGAGAAAATTCACGAGCAGCTCAAACGGCTGGTCGAGAGACTGCCTCAAGTCGAGGATGTGTGGGTGCTGGACGAGCAGGGCA
>JAFEFH010000019.1 GCA_018240695.1 Pseudomonadota bacterium
GGCTCCCCGCGGGGAGCCCTTTTTTATCTTTAGTCCTTCGCGTCGGCCGCGACCTGGACCTTGATCATCTTGTCCGGGTTGGAGGGCGGCTCGCCCTTCTTGATCTTGTCGACGAACTCCATGCCGGACGTGACCTTGCCCCACACGGTGTATTGGCCGTCGAGGAAGTTCGCGTCCTTGAAGCAGATGAAGAACTGGCTGCGCGCGCTGTTGGGGTCGCTGGTGCGGGCCATCGAGACCGCGCCGCGGCCGTGCGGCTCCTTGCTGAACTCGGCCGGCAGGTGCTCGCCCATGCCGCCCATGCCGGTGCCGTCGGGATCGCCGGTCTGCGCCATGAAGCCGTCGATCACGCGGTGGAAGACGACGCCGTTGTACTTGCCTTCGCGCGCCAGCTTCTTGATCTGCGCCACGTGCTTGGGCGCGAGGTCGGGGCGCATCTCGACGACGACGCGGCCGTCCTTGAGATCGATGTAGAGGGTGTTTTCCTTGTCCATGACTACTCCTTAACGTCCGCGGCGACGCGGACCCTGATCATCTTGTCCTGAGGCGGGGCGACGGCGCCGGAGCCCGGCGCCCCCTTCTTGATCTTGTCGACGAACTGCATGCCCGAAACGACCTTGCCCCACACGGTGTACTGGCCGTCGAGCGAGGGCTGCGGAGCGAAGCAGATGAAGAACTGGCTGCGTGCCGAATTGGGGTCGGCGGTGCGCGCCATGGAAACCGTGCCACGCACATGCGGCTCCTTGCTGAATTCGGCGGGCAGCAGGTCGCCCATGCCGCCGCGGCCGGTGCCCTCGGGGTCGCCGGTCTGCGCCATGAAGCCATCGATCACGCGATGGAAGACGACGCCGTCATACTTGCCCGCGCGGGCGAGCTTCTTGATCTGCGCCACGTGCTTGGGCGCGAGATCGGGGCGCATCTCGATGACGACGCGGCCGTCCTTAAGATCGATATAGAGGGTGTTCTCCTTGTCGGCGGCGAAGGCGCTGCCCGACAGGCCGAGAACGGCGGTGAGGAAGAGGAAGGCAATGAATGTACGCATGGCGCGGGACCTTACTGGCAGAGGACTGAATTACAAGCGTGGTGAATTCTTGCAGTAAAGGCGCGGATTGGGCTCCGCTGGCATGGTTTGCCGTGCCTTTGCCGGAGCGCGCGGGTATGGTGTCGCTGCGACCGGCGTGGGGCCCGGAGGATTTTGCCGGGTTCGGTCGCGTGATTTTGGGAAGTTCATAGTCAAAGCGGATTTTTGGATGACCGCGTCGAGCGGCTGGGGCCTTGTGCGCAAGGCGAGTGGGCCCCTTTGAGTTCCGTCCTGGAGAAGCCGGACGCCGTCCCCGTTGACGGTCTTTCCGAGCAGCGTCCGCTCGACCGGATTTTGACGTTCGAGGACGGGGATCCGCGCTTCCGGCCGATGCAGGAGGCGTGGACCGCATTTGCCGCGGAGATGGGCGATGCGACGCGTGAGGCGCTCGGCAGCGACCGCTCGCCGGCCGAGATCACCTATGATGTGGGCGCGCTGCTGCACAATTTCTTCCGCACGCGCGGCGTGACGCTCGCCACTTATGAACTGCGTGCCCTCGCCACAGAGCTCGTGGGCGCCGGCAGGATCGAGAAGGTGGCCGGCACTGCATCGCCGCCACCGGTGACGGTGACTGCCGCTGCGCCCGAAGCGACGCCGGTCGAGCAAGAGCGCGCGTCCGGCGAACTCGTGTCGTTCGACGCGGCTGCTCCGCAATCCGAAGACGCGTGGACGGGAGAGGACAAGCCTGCGCCTGCACCGTCCGTGCCCGACACGTCGTTCGAAGCGCCGCCCTCCCGGCTGGTCAATCTGTTGGGGCGCGAAGCCGCGTCCTTCGACCGGCTGCTCGGTCGCGTGGTCGAAAAGGCGCGGTCGCGGATCGATGCGTCGGGAATCGGCGGCGAGCGCGCGCGCGCGCGACAAGAAATCGATGCGGCGATCGACGAGGTGGCGCGCGGACAGGCAGGCACGCTGCCGGACGATGTCCATGCGCGCCTGTCGCTGGCGGCGCTGAGCGAGATCTGCGGCCTTGGACTGATCGATCGACTATGGGCCGACCGTTCCGTGCGTGCCATATTCGTCGATGGGCCGCAGACGGTCCATGTCGACCGAAACGGCGTGCGCGAGCCGGCGCCCGAGACCTTCCGCAGCGACGCGCATCTTCTCGAGATTGCGCGGCGGCTCGCGCGGCCCTTGTCCGAAGGTGTGGTCGAATTCCAATTGCGCGACGGCGGCACCGGTCTGGTGATCTTCCCGCCGGCCGCGCCGTCCGGGCCGGTGCTGGCGATCCGCCGGGCCGCGCCGGGGCAGGCGACGTTCGATCGGCTGATCGCGTCGGACGTCATTGACGCGCGGATCGCGGGTCTATTGCAACTGGCGGGGCGGGCGCGCCTGCGCGTTCTCGTTCTGGGACCGGATGGCTCGGGCAAGACCTCGCTGCTGGCCGCGATCGCGCGCGATGCCGCGCTTCAGCGCGTGGCGACCCTGGCCCGGCACCGCGAGTTCGCCTGGCCCTCCGATTCCAAGATCGAACTCGTGGCCGATGGTGGCGAAGCGGGCGAGGGAACGCCCTATCGAGTGCTGATGTCGGCCGCGATGCGCCTCCAGCCCGACCTGCTGGTGCTCGACTCGGTGCGGATCGAGGACGTCCCGGCTCTCGGCGAACGCCTGAAACGCGGGGCGCGGGGTGTCGTGGCGGCGGTTGAACCGGCGACGGCGGCCGGGGTGCTGGCCCGCTGTGCCGACCTGGTCGTGCGTCTCGGGAAGGGACCGGACGGCCATTTCCGCGTCGTTTCCTTGGAGGACGGTGCCGGAATGGCCCTGGTTATCCACGACGGCAGCCGGTTCGGCTGGAATTTCGCAGGCGAGCCCGCCTTTGGCGCGACCGTCCGGGAAGCCGGATATGGCGAGGCTTTATCGCGTGTTTTGCGCCAATAACTGCGACGGGCCGCCACATACCGGCCAACATCGAAAACCCGTTACCACAAACTCCCATATCTGGTACTAACCGCTTGGAAAATGCGGAGGATTTTGCGGGTCGGAACCGTTCGGGACCGATCTGCCGAGGGGACGATTGCATGTTCGGAAAGCGCGTTTGGGGTGTTCTGGGATTCTTGTCGCTGGCGGTGTGCTTCGGCCTCGCGACGGGTGCCCATGCGCAGACTATCGTGGGCCAGCCTCATGACTGGCAGATTGGCTTCCCGCCTTCCTACACGCCCGTGATGGAGAAGGTGGCCTGGCTGCACAACCTGCTGCTGGTGATCATCACCCTGATCTCCGTTTTCGTCCTGGTGCTGCTGCTCTACGTGATCTGGCGCTTCCATGCCTCGCGTAATCCGGTGCCGACCAAGGTCACGCACAACACCGTCCTCGAGATCGCCTGGACCATTATCCCGATCCTCATCCTGGTCGTCATCGCCATTCCGTCGTTCCGCCTGCTCTACTACGGCGACAAGGCCCAGGACGCGGCGATGACGGTCAAGATCACCGGCCACCAGTGGTACTGGCAGTACGAATATCCGGACCAGGGTAATTTCTCGGTCGACAGCCGCATCCTGACGGAAGCCGATCGCGCCAAGCTCAAGCCGAACGAGCCGCGCCAGCTGGCCGTCGACGAGGACATGGTGATCCCGGTCAACACGACCATCCGCATCATCGGCACCGGCGCCGACTCCATGCACGGCTGGACCGTGTGGGGCTTCGGCATCAAGAAGACCGTGATCCCCGGCCGTCTCAACGAGGGCTGGATCAACGTCGAGAAGGTCGGGCTGTATTACGGCCAGTGCTCGCAGATCTGCGGCAACGGCCATGCCTACATGCCGATCGCCGTGAACGTCGTTTCCAAGGCGGACTTCGACAAGTGGGTCGAAGCCAAGAAGAAGGCCGCGGGCCTGTTGCCCGCCACGACCTTCGCCGCCAACACCACCCCCGCTAACCGCTAAGCGCTCCGCAGGAGACTTCCATGGCAACCGCGCACGGCGCCTCTCACAGCCACGATCATCACGATCACCACACGCCGACCGGCTTCAGGCGTTGGGTCTACAGCACCAACCACAAGGACATCGGCACGCTCTACCTGATCTTCGCGATCGTCGCTGCGCTGGTCGGGGCCACCTTCTCGGTGGTGATGCGCGCGGAGCTGATGCATCCGGGCGTGCAGTTCTTCAACAACCCGGACGGCACCCCCAACGGCCACCTGTGGAACACGATCGTCACGGCGCACGGCCTGACCATGGTGTTCTTCGTGGTCATGCCGGCGCTGATCGGCGGCTTCGGCAACTGGTTCGTGCCGCTGATGATCGGCGCGCCCGACATGGCGTTCCCGCGCATGAACAACATCAGCTTCTGGCTGCTGCCGCCGGCCTTCATCCTGCTGCTGCTGTCGGCCGTCATCGGCGGCGGCGTCGGCACGGGCTGGACGATCTATCCGCCGCTCACGATCCAGCAGGGCGCGGGCATGGATCTCGTGATCTTCTCGCTGCATCTTGCCGGTGCGTCGTCGATCCTGGGCGCCATCAACTTCATCACCACGATCTTCAACATGCGCGCGCCGGGCATGACCCTGCACCGCATGCCGCTGTTCGCCTGGTCGATCCTGGTGACGGCGTTCCTGCTGCTGCTCGCGCTGCCGGTCCTCGCCGGCGCGATCACCATGCTGCTGACCGACCGCAACTTCGGCACGCACTTCTTCGATCCGGCTGGCGGCGGCGACCCGACGCTGTTCCTGCACCTCTTCTGGTTCTTCGGACATCCCGAGGTGTACATCATGATTCTGCCGGCCTTCGGCATCGTCAGCCACATCATCTCGACCTTCTCGAAGAAGCCGATCTTCGGCTACCTCGGCATGGCGTACGCGATGGTGGCGATCGGCGTCGTCGGCTTCGTCGTGTGGGCGCATCACATGTTCACGGTGGGCATGGACGTCGACACGCGCGCCTACTTCGTGGCTGCCACGATGGTGATCGCGGTGCCGACCGGCGTGAAGATCTTCTCCTGGATCGCGACGATGTGGGGCGGCTCGATCCGCCTGACCGTTCCGATGGTCTGGGCGATCGGCTTCATCTTCCTGTTCACGGTCGGTGGCGTGACGGGCGTGGTGCTGGCCAATGCCGGCGTCGACTACGCCATGCACAACACCTACTACGTGATCGCGCACTTCCATTACGTGCTGTCGCTGGGTGCGGTGTTCGGCATGTTCGCCGGCTTCTACTACTGGTTCGGCAAGATGTGCGGTCGCCAGTATCCGGACTGGGCGGGCCACCTGCACTTCTGGCTGACGTTCATCGGCGTGAACCTGACGTTCTTCCCGATGCACTTCCTGGGCCTCGCGGGCATGCCGCGTCACTACGTCGATTATCCCGACGCGATGGCGCACTGGAACCTCGTCGCCTCGATCGGCTCGTTCATCTCGTTCGGTGCGACCATCTTCTGGCTCGTGTTCGTGGTGTTCGGCACCATGTTCTTCGGCCGCAAGGTCGGCGCGAACTACTGGGGCGAAGGCGCCACGACGCTGGAATGGACGGTGGACTCGCCGCCGCCGTTCCACACGTTCGAGGAACTGCCGCACATCTCGCCTACGGCTCACCACTAGGAACTTGAGGAGCGGAGGCGCCAGCGACTGGCGCCTTCGCCTTGAAGGGCAATGAGCGACACAGCACACGGAATCTGGACGAACGCGGCGGCCGATACGCAGCCGGCGACCGTGCGCGACTACTTCGCCCTGCTGAAGCCGCGCGTCATGTCGCTCGTCGTCTTCACGGCGCTGATCGGGCTGGTGATCGCGCCGGCCCACATCCATCCGTTCACCGCCGCGGTCGCGGTACTGGCGGTGGCGCTGGGTTCCGGCGCGGCCGGCGCCATCAACATGTGGTTCGAGCGCGACCTCGACGCGAAGATGGCGCGCACCGCCAACCGGCCGCTGCCGCGCGGCCGCGTGGCGCCCGACGATGCGCTGGGGCTCGGCGTGTTGCTCTCGCTTTTCTCGCTGGTGCTGATGTCGGCGGCGACGAACTACGTCGCTACCGCGCTGTTGGCCGCGGCGATCCTGTTCTATGTCTTCATCTACACGATCTGGTTGAAGCGCCGCACGCCGCAGAACATCGTGATCGGCGGGGCCGCCGGCGCCTTCCCGCCGATGATCGGCTGGGCCGCCGCGACCGGCGACGTGTCGTGGGTCGGCGTCGCGCTGTTCCTGCTGATCTTCCTATGGACGCCGCCGCACTTCTGGGCGCTCTCGCTCTATCGCAGCGAGGACTATCGCCGCGCCGGCGTGCCGATGATGCCGGTGGTGGCGGGCGCGCGCGCCACCAAGCGCCAGATGCTGGCCTACACGCTGGTGTTGCTGCCGGTGGCATTGGCGCCGACGCTGCTGGGCGCCGTCGGCTGGATCTACGGCGCCGTGGCCGCCGGCATGAGCCTCGCCTTCATCGGCCAGGCGCTCGCCGTGCTGCGGGCGTCCGACGACGAGGGCGGCCATCCCGCCGCCCGGCGCATGTTCAAGTTCTCGCTGCTCTATCTCGCAGTCCTGTTTGCCGCTCTGCCGATCGACCTGGTCGTGGCGCGGATGATCGGCGGATGAGCGTCATGGCCGACGACCGCCGTCCGGGCGACACCGACATGCACCGCCGCCAGCGGTCGAAGAACCTGTTCATGCTGGGCGCGCTCCTCGTCGTCGTCGTGGTCTTCTTCGCCCTGACGATCGTGCGCCTGCGGGGGACCCTGCTGTGAGCGTCAGGTTCGACAAGAACGCGCGCATCGCCTGGAGCCTGGTGGCCGTGATCGGCGGCATGCTGGCGCTGTCCTACGCCGCGTCGCCGCTCTACGAGGCCTTCTGCAAGGCCACCGGGTTCGGCGGGACGCCGCGTGTCGCCGTCGAGGGCGATCGCCCGATCCTGAACCGCACGGTCGAGGTCCGGTTCGACACCAACGTCGACCCCAACCTCGCCTGGCGTTTCGAGCCGGTGCAGCGGGCGGTCAAGGTCAAGCTCGGCGAGGAGAAGCTCGTCTTCTTCCGCGCGACCAACCGCTCGCAGCGGCCGATCGTCGGCACCGCGACCTACAACGTGACGCCCGAGCCCGCCGGCCCGTGGTTCAACAAGATCCAATGCTTCTGCTTCACCGAGCAGTTGCTTCAGCCGGGTCAGTCGGTCGATATGCCCGTGATTTTCTTCGTCGATCCCGACATGGACAAGGATCGGCGGTACGACAACGTCCGCACCATCACGCTCTCGTATACTTTCTTCGAGTCGAAGACGGAGCGGGCGAAGACTTTGCTCGGCGGCGTGCCCGCCGGCGGAACTGGAAAGGGTGGCTAAAATGTCCGACGGCGCGCCAAAGCATCCGTATCACCTGGTAGATCCGAGCCCGTGGCCGGCGCTCGGCGCGCTCGCCGGCTTCATCCTGGCCTTCGGCGCCACGCTCGGCATGCATCCCGACATTTTGGGGCCGCACGTCGCCGAGATGATGAAGGCGATCCACTGGTGGGTCGTGGTGCCGGGCTTCCTGCTGGTCCTGTCGGTCATGTACTGGTGGTGGAGCGACGTCATCGCCGAGTCGCGCAAGTATCACACCGCGGTGGTCCAGCTCGGCCTGCGCTATGGCATGATCCTGTTCATCGCCTCGGAGGTGCTGTTCTTCGCCGCCTTCTTCTGGGCGTTCTTCGACGCATCGATCTATCACGCCGCCGCCGAGATGCCGGCGCGCACCGAGGCCAACGGCGGCATCTGGCCGCCGAAGGGCATCCACGTGATCCCGGCGTTCGACCTGCCGTTCATGAACACGCTGATCCTGCTGCTGTCGGGCACCACGGTGACCTGGGCGCATCACGCGATCCTCGAGGGCAAGAACAAGGACGCGGTCCGCGGCCTTCTGGCCACGGTGATCCTGGGCGCCTGCTTCACGGGCATCCAGGTCTACGAGTACGCCCACGCGCCGTTCGGCTTCTCCGACAACATCTATACGTCGACCTTCTTCATGGCGACGGGCTTCCACGGCTTCCACGTGTTCGTCGGGACGACCTTCCTCCTGGTCTGCATGTTCCGTGCAATGAAGGGTCAGTTCACGCCCAAGCAGCACTTCGGCTTCGAGGCCGCTGCCTGGTACTGGCATTTCGTCGACGTGGTGTGGCTGTTCCTCTTCGTCTGCGTCTACTGGTGGGGCGCCGGCAACGCGCCGCTCGCCGTCCACCACTAGAGACCGCGGAAAAGGTCTATGATCGGAACCGCCGGGGCGCTCCCCGGCGGTTCGTCTTTTCGGAGCTCTCCAACGGGACCAGGAAGGATCGTCCGATGTTCAGGTTGAGGCCGCTGCTGTGGCCGACGGTCGTCTCGCTGCCGATCCTGGCGCTCTGCCTGGCGCTGGGCGTCTGGCAGATGGAGCGCCGCGAATGGAAGCGCGACATCCTCGACCGCATCGCCGCCAACCAGTCGGCGCCGCCGATTTCGTTCGACGCGCTCCTGAAGGCCGATCCGCTGCGCCGCGAGTACGGCAAGGTGACCGTTGCGGGCACCTTCCTGCACGACAAGGAATTCCATCTCGCGGCGCGCAGCCGGGGCAACGACGTCGGCATCCAGGTCGTGACGCCGGTCGTGACCGACCGCGGCGCCATCGTCCTGTTCGACCGCGGCTGGGTGCCCTCGCTCAAGAAGGACCCGGCCAAGCGCCTGGAGGGCCAGGTCGCGGGGCGCGTCCAGCTCACCGGCGTCGTGCGCCGCGCCCAGGTGCAGCGCCAGTTCGCGCCCGACAATGCGCCCGACCGGAACATCTGGTTCCATGTCGACGTGCCGCTGATGCGCAAGCTCGCGGGCGGCGCGCCCGATCCGGTGCTCGACACGTTCTTCCTCGAGGCCGACGCCACACCCAATCCTGGCGGCCTGCCGATCGGCGGCCAGACGCGGCTCGACATCCCCAACGACCATCTCCAGTACGCGATCACCTGGTTCCTGATCGGACTCGCGCTGGTCGGCGTCTATCTCGCCTATCACTGGGAGAACGGCCGCCTGACGGTGAACGGCAGGACGAAGGCGCCCGCGCCGTGATCGCCAACGATCCCTATGCCGAGCTCGAGCGCCGCTTCGGCCGCATGAGCGCGGTGAACCGCGCCGGCGCCATCCTGAACTGGGACCGCTCGACCATGATGCCGCAGGGCGCGAGCGAGGATCGCGCCGACCAGCTCGCGACCTTGAGCGTCGTCGCCCACGAGATGATGGTCGCGCCCGACATGCCGGAACTGCTGTCCCGGGCGGAGGAGGGCAAAGGAGCGCTCGACCGCTGGCGTGCCGCGAACCTGCGCGAGATGCGCCATAACTGGGTGCACGAGAACGCGCTGCCGGCCGATCTCGTCGAGGCCCGCACGCGCGCCTCCTCGGCCTGCGAGATGGCCTGGCGCGAGGCCAGGAAGAACGACGACTTCAAGGCGCTGCTGCCGACGCTCACCGAGGTGGTGAACGTCACCCTGCGGGTCGGCGAAGCCAAGGCCGCGGCGCTGGGCGTCCCGCTCTACGACGCCCTGCTCGACGAGTTCGAGCCGGGCGGGCGCTGCGCCCGCATCGACGCGCTGTTCGCCGAGCTGAAATCCTTCCTGCCCGGCATGCTGGGACAGGTGATGGAGCGCCAGGCGGGCAAGGGTCCAATCTTGCCGCTCGACGGGCCGTTCCCGGTCGAGGCGCAGACCCGTCTCGGTCTCGAGATGCTGCACACGATCGGCTTCGATTTCACGCACGGCCGTCTCGACGTCTCGGCGCATCCCTTCACCGGCGGCACCGCCGACGACACGCGCATCACCACGCGCTACGACGAGGACGACTTCGCGCGCGCTCTGATGGGCGTGCTGCACGAATGCGGCCACGCCCTCTACGAGGCGGGCCTGCCGCGCGACTGGCGCCGCCAGCCGGTCGGCAACGCGCGCGGCATGGTCCTGCACGAGAGCCAGTCGTTGCTGATGGAGATGCAGGCCTGCCGCGACCGCGCCTTCATCGACTTCGCCGCGCCCAGGATGCGCGCCGCCTTCGGCAGGAGCGGTCCGGCCTGGGAGGCGGGCAACGTCCATCGCCTCTACACGGCGGTGAAGCCGGGCTTCATCCGCGTCGATGCCGACGAGGTGACCTATCCGCTGCACATCATGCTGCGCTATCGGCTCGAGCGCGCGGTGCTGGGCGGCGATCTCAAGCTCGCGGACCTGCCCGGCGCTTGGAACGACGGGATGAAGGAACTGCTGGGCATCGTGCCGCCGACCGACACGGTGGGCTGCCTCCAGGACATCCATTGGCCGGACGGTTCCTGGGGCTATTTCCCGACCTACACGCTGGGCGCCCTGGCGGCGGCCCAAATCTTCGCTGCCGCCAAGGAGGCCAGTCCGGGCCTGCTGGCGTCGATCGGCAAGGGCGATTTCGCGCCTTTGCTGATCTGGCTGCGGACCAACATCCACGGCAAGGGCTCGGTGGCGGGGACCGACGAGATCCTGACCGAGGCGACCGGCGCGGCGCTCGGCACGGCGGCCTTCAAGGCCCATCTGGAAAGCCGGTATCTCTCGGCGTAAGACTAGGCCCATGCTCGACCTGCGCCCCAACTGCGAATGCTGCGACAAGGACCTGCCCAACGGCGCTCCTGACGCGTTGATCTGCACCTACGAATGCACGTTCTGCGCGGACTGTGCGAGGAACCGGCTGGACGGTCTCTGCCCGAACTGCGGCGGCGACCTCGTGAAGCGGCCGACCCGGCCGGAGCGCCTGCTGGCCAAGCATCCGGCCTCGACCAAACGCGTGAAGAAAGACCACGCCGCCTGCCGCCAAGTCGCCTGATCCGGGAATTCTCGTGAAGTACATCAGCACTCGCCACGGCTCCGCCATTCAAGAAGGTGGGGGGAGCCCGGCACCGCTCGGCTTCGAGGACGTCATGCTGGCGGGCCTCGCGCGCGACGGCGGTCTCTACCTGCCGGCCGAGTGGCCGCAATTCTCCAAGGCCGAGATCGCGGCTCTCGAGGGCAAGCCCTATGTCGAGGTGGCCTACCAGGTCATGCGCCCGTTCGTCGGCGACACGTTCGACGAGCCGACCTTCCGCCGGCTGATCGAGGAAGCCTATTCGTCGTTCGAGACGCCGGAAGTGGCGCCCTTGGTGCCGCTGGGCGACAGCGGCATGCACCTGCTCGAGCTGTTCCACGGCCCGACGCTCGCCTTCAAGGACGTGGCGCTGCAACTGCTGGGGCGCATGCTCGATCACACGCTGACCGCCCGCAAGCGCCGCGCGACGATCGTCGGCGCGACTTCGGGCGACACCGGCTCGGCCGCGATCGAGGCGGTGCGCGACCGCAAGACCATCGACATCTTCATGCTGTTCCCGCACGGGCGCGTGTCGGAGGTGCAGCGCCGCCAGATGACGACGGTGCTGGCGCCCAACGTGCACAACATCGCCGTACAGGGCACGTTCGACGACTGCCAGGATCTCGCCAAGGCGTGCTTCAACGATCTCGCCTTCCGCGACAAGCATGCGCTGACGGCGGTGAACTCGATCAACTTCGCGCGCGTGATGGCGCAGATCGTCTACTACTTCTGGGCGGCGCTGAAGCTCGGCGCGCCCGACAGGCCGGTGGCCTTTACGGTGCCGTCAGGCAACTTCGGCAACGTCTATGCGGGCTATGCCGCGAAGAACATGGGCCTGCCGATCTCGCACTTCGTGGTCGCCGCCAACACCAACGACATCCTCGCGCGCTTCTTCGAGACCGGCACGATGGCCATGACCGGCGTCGTGCCGACCTACAGCCCGAGCATGGACATCCAGATCTCGAGCAATTTCGAGCGTTTGTTGTTCGATCTCTACGGCCGTGACGGCAAGGCGCTGGCCGCCGCCATGACGGCGTTCCGCAGCACTAATATGCTCACCGTCGGCGCCAACGCCCTGGGAGGCGTGCGCGAGTTGTTCGATGCCGGCCGGGTCGACGATGCCGGCACGCTGGCCGCCATCGCCGACTGCGTGAAGCGCTTCGGCGTCACGATCGACCCGCATACCGCCGTGGGCTACGCCGTCGCCCAGCAGCACCGCCGCGATCCGGAGGTGCCGATGGTCGTGCTGTCGACCGCCCATCCGGCCAAGTTCCCCGACGCGGTGGAGAAGGCCACCGGCAAGCGTCCGGCCCTGCCGCCGCGCCTTGCCGACCTGCTGGAGCGCACCGAGCGCGTCGACGGCCTGCCCAACAGCGAGGCCGCGTTGAAACAGATGATCGAGGATCGCGGCGCATGAGCAACGTCAAGGTCACGACCCTTTCGAACGGCTTGCGCATCGCCGTCGATGCGATGCCCGAGGTCGAATCGGCCTCGCTGGGCATCTGGGTCGCATGCGGCACGCGCCACGAATCGGCCGAACTCAACGGCATGGCGCACATGCTCGAGCACATGGCGTTCAAGGGCACCAAGACGCGCAGCGCGCGGGTGATCGCCGAGGAGATCGAGAATGTCGGCGGTAGTCTCAACGCCTATACCGGCCGCGAGATCACGGCCTACCACGCCTCTGTGCTGAAGGAGGACGTGGGCCTCGGTGTCGAGATGGTGTCGGACATCCTGCGCAACTCGGTGTTCGATCCGGACGAGCTTCAGCGCGAGCGCGGCGTGATCCTCCAGGAGATCGGCCAGGCGCTCGACACGCCCGACGACCTGATCTTCGACCGCTTCCAGGAGACCGCGTTGCCGGCCCAGCCGCTCGGCCGGCCGGTACTGGGCACCGCCGAGTCCGTCGAGACGATCGGCCGCGACGATCTCTTCGCCTTCCTGGCGCGCCATTACACGGCGTCGAACATGGTGATGTCGGCGGCGGGCCGGGTCGAGCACGACCAGATCGTCGAGCTGGCCGAGAAATATTTCGGCTCGGTGCCGCGCACGCCGGCCAACGCCGAGATTCCCGTGCCGCTGCGCTATGTCGGCGGCGACGGCCGTGAGACGCGGGTCCTCGAGCAGGCGCATCTGGTGCTGGGCTGCGAGGGCATCGGCTATCGCGATCCCGACTATTACGCGACGGCGATCTACTCGACGCTGTTCGGCGGCGGCATGTCCTCGCGCCTGTTCCAGCGCATCCGCGAGGAGCGCGGGCTGGTCTACGGCATCCATTGCTTCAATGCCGCCTATGCCGATGGCGGGCTGTTCGGCATCTATGCCGGCACCGGCGAGGACGATTTGGCCGAGCTGGTCCCCGCGGTGTGCGAGGAGTTCGCCGCGGTGGCCGACACGCTCACCGAGCAGGAGCTCGTGCGGGCGCGCAACCAGATCAAGGCCGGCACGCTGATGGCGCTCGAATCGAGCGGCGCCCGCTGCGAGCAGGCGGCGCGCCACCTGCTGGTGCACAATCGGCCGATTCCCTATGCCGAGGTCGTGGCCCGCATCGAGGCGGTCGACCAGGCGGCCGTGCGCCGCGTGGCGCAGCGTCTGCTGCGCGGCACGCTCACCGTCGCGGCGCTGGGTCCGATCGGGGAACTCGAATCGCTGGAAAAGATCGCCGCCCGCCTGGCCGCTTAAACGGCCAGGGAGGGGAAGCGAATTAAGCGGCCTTCGGCAGGTCCGCCGGCTGGGCGTTGCGCGGCGGCACGCCGATCGACGCGCGCTCCTGCACCGCCTTCACCTCGGTCGAGTGACGGATGAGGTTGTAGCGCAGCGCGGTGTACAGGTTCACCGGGAACGGCATGTTGGCGTTGAAGTCGATGATCAGGACGACGCGTGTTTCCTTGGTCTGGTTCTTCACCCAATGCTCGCGCGTGTCGTCGAACACCAGCGGCACGCCTTCCTGCCAGTAGAAGTGGTGGCCGCCGATCTCGATCCAGCACTTCTCGGGCTCCGACGGCACGATCAGCGGATAGTGGAAGCGGATCACGCCGGCCGCCGAGCCCCGGTGCGGCACGATCTCGGCGCCGCCGGCCAGGATCGAGAACAGGGCGGTGTGCACGCCCGGAAGACGGTTGATCGCGGCGTAGGTGTCGGGCACCGCGGCGGTGTTCTCGGTGATTTCGTGGCCCATGATCTTGAGCATGAAGGTGCGCCAGGCGCGGCCGGCGACGAACAGGTCGCGCGGATGAACCTCGTGCAGGGCCGGGATTTCCTCGTGGTGGCTCAGCAGATACTGGAGATCGGCCTTGATCTTGTCGTGGCTCTTGCGGAGCTCGCCCAGCATCGGAAATGCCTTGAGGGCGTCGTCGCCGCCGAGCGGCAGCTTGGGCATGCGGCGCAGGATCATGTCCGACATCTTGAGATTGAGATTCTCGATCGGCTCCTGCGGCACCCAGATGTTCTTGGTGAGGTAGAAGCGGCCTTTCTGGCCGATGTTCGAGTTCTGATCGGTTTCCATCAGAGGGGGTCCTGATACGCTGGAATTGCTGGCCGCCAACTTCTTACGATCGGCCGGCGTTTTCAAGGCAGTCGATTGACGCGGCGGGAGGGCGGCAAGGCCCGATTTCCTGCGCCAAGCCCCGGAAAACATGTCAGAATCCCCCCTTCACGCTAGGATACGGGCTGCATGTTCCGTCTCGCCGATGTTCCCCTGTCGCTCTCCGGCATGACCCGTATTCCCGGGCGGCAGGTCTATCTGCGCGCTCCGAGCATGGACGATTGGCCGGAATGGGCCGAGTTGCGCGCCCGCAGCCGGGCCTTCCTGACGCCTTGGGAGCCGACATGGCCTGACGATTCGTTGGGCCGCGACCATTTTCGCCGCCGCCTGCGCCAGCAGGTCCGGGAATGGCGGGCGGGCGAGGCTTACGGGCTGTTCGTCTTCCTGAACGACAAGCGCCGGCTGGTCGGCGGCATCAATCTTTCGAACGTCCGCCGGGGCGTCGCCCAGGCGGCCTCGGTCGGCTACTGGATGGGCCAGCCCTATGCCGGCCAGGGACTGATGACCGACGCGCTGAAGGCGATCCTCCCATTCGTGTTCGACGAGCTGCGGCTGCACCGGCTCGAGGCCGCCTGCCTGCCGCACAACGAGCCGTCGAAGTCGGTCCTGTCCAAGGCCGGCTTCCATGAGGAAGGGCTCGCGCGCCAGTACCTGCGCATCAACGGCCAATGGGCCGACCATCTGCTCTTCGCGCTGCTGCGCGCCGACTACGACTCGATGCTGCGGGCGGCCCGCTGACATGCGCAACCTGACCCCGACCTCGATCACCCAGGCCTTTGCGGACTATGCCGCCAACGCCCCCAGCAAGCGCACGCGCGATTTGCTGGTGAGCCTCGCCGGGCACTTGCACAGCTTCGTTCGCGACAACAAGCTCACGCAGTCAGAATGGACCGCGGCCATCGACGCGCTGACCCGCGCCACGCGCTTCACCGACGACAAGCGCAACGAATACATCCTGTTCTCCGACCTGCTCGGCGTGTCGTCCTTGGTCGACATGGTGAATGCCGAGACCAAGGGCACGCAGTCCTCGGTGCTGGGGCCTTTCCATATCGAAGGCGCGCCCGAACTGCCCAACGGCGGCGACCTGTGGCGTGGCCAGGTCGGCGAGCCGCTGGTCGTGAGTGGCAAGATCGTCGACCAGAAGGGCGCTCCTGCCGCCGGCACTGTGCTGGCGCTCTGGCAGAACGCCGGCAACGGGCTCTATGCGCAGCAGGATCCCCAACAGGATCCGACCAACTATCACGGCCGCCTGACCGTGGCGGCCGACGGCACCTTCGCCTTCTCGACGGTGCGGCCGGTCTCCTACACCGTGCCCGACGACGGGCCGGCCGGCGACATGCTGCGCGCGCTCGGCCGCGACGCCTGGCGGCCCGCGCACCTGCACATGATCGTCCAGGCGCCCGGCCACAAGCCGCTGATCACCGAGTTCTTTCCCGAGGACGACAAGTATCTCGATCGCGACGCGGTGTTCGGCGTGCGCGCCGGCCTCGTTTTGCCGTTCGGGCGCGCCGCGGATCGCGCGGCGCTGCCAGCCAACCTCGTGGCGCGTGACACATTGCCGTTGCCGGTGTGGACGGCGCGCCTCGACCTTACTTTGCCGCCCGTCTGACGGCGGCGACCCAGCCGTCTGCATGCCGCTCGAGGCCGCGGCCCGAGAGGTGGCAATCGTCGTAGCGGTCGGCTTCCCCGATCTCGTCGGTATCCGGGCCGGCAAAGACGCCGGGCAGACGCGTGAGGTCGCGCTGGATTTGCCGCAGTCCCCCGTTCGGCGGAACGCGATAGCAGATCGAGGCTTGGGCGATAAGGAACTTGGCCTTCGGGAAATATTTTTGGGCGAGGTCGATGATCGTGCGCATCGCCGCGTCGTAACCCGCCACGCCCGCTTCGTTGTTGTCTTCCTCGCCCTGGTGCCAGAGGAAGTGCGTGACGGTGAGCCCGGCCGCTTTCGTGTCGGCCAGACGCTTCTCCAGCATGACGTTCAGCCGGCCGCCGGTGGCCCAGTCGCGAACGGTGGTTGCCGAGATGCCGGCGGCCTCGAGGACAACCGAATCGAACGTCTTGTCGGCGACCAACCGGTTGGCCATCAGTGTCCACGGCCCTCCCTGAAGGCCGGAGGCGCCCAGCAGCGGATCTTCGGCCACGAAGTAGCGACTGTTCCAGTAGTTAAGCACCGCCTCGCTGGCCGCCGCGAACTTCTCGCCACCATGATTCGCCGAATTGCTCTGGCCGAACACGAAAGCGACCATCGTGCGCGAGGTGATCGCCGGTGGCGGGACTTCGCGCTTGCCGGGATAGGCCACGAGCTGATCGAACTCGTTGAAGGTGCCGCGGCGCGCATCAGTCGGCGACGTCGTGGCGGCGTGGGAAGCGACGGCGCGGCGGATCGTTTGGGCGAATCTAAATAGCTCATCCGCCCGTCGCGCCGACTGCATGCCGGCCAGCAGGCCGATCAGCATGCAAGCCCCGCTGGCCATCCCGATCGCGGCAAGCCAACTGAGCGTTCGTCGGCTCATTCGCCGACGCTCCCCACGACCATGCGCGCCAGAAGCTGCCGAGCGAGATAGTCGGATGCGCGCGGTGTCAGGTGGCTGTTGTCGCCGCTGGTCAGCCCCGCCCTCGGATCGTCGCCGAGATAGGTGAGGCAGCCGGCGCGATTGCAGAACAGATCCATGATGTCGACATAGGCCATGGAGTCCGACGTCGCGAAGTGCGTCCGCAACACGTCGGCCAGCGAGAGGATCTGGCGGTCCACGCCAACCATCGTGCGCCGCGGTGGGGTCGGCCAGAGGTTGCGGGCGATCACGGTGGGCAACGGCGTCGACCAGTGCGGCGTCGGACCGGCGAACAGCGTGCGCCGGACGCCGAGTGCCTTCAGCCTGGCGGCATTGGCTTCGAAGATGCGAATGAACTGCCAGCGGTCCTGCGCCATGATCACGACGTCGGGCTTGGCATTGGTGATGGTGTCGAGCGCCATGGCATTGAACGCAGCGCAACGCTCGTCTACCCCGCGTCCGCGCTCGGCGGCGGAGGGGTAACAATCGAGGCTGGTCAGCCGAAGAATCTGCCAGTTGGCCGGCAGATTGCGTTGCAGGCCGTCGTAGAGCTGCTGGGCGTGGGTGTCGCCCCACAGCATCACGGCATGGCGGCGTGCGGGGTCGCGCAGGACACAGGCCGGGGCGACGTTGGGGAACTCGCAGACCGTGGCCGGCGTATCGTGCTCCTCGAACAGGCCGACGAAATCCTGCCGCGCGGTGTCGCGATAGCCGGTGCCGGGCAGGCCGCTTGCCAGGTAGAGGGCGAAGCCGAAGGCGCCGACCGCGAGCGTGACGCCGGCGAACGACAGTGCCTTGATCCCGATCGGTGTGCTGCGGCGCAGCGGCCGTTCCACGAACACTGTCGTCACCACGGCGAGGGCGGCCGCAATGAGCAGGATGCCGAGACGGGCGGTGAGCGAAGGGGGGCCACTCTCGGCAATGCGCGCAAAGGCCAGGAACGGCCAATGCCACAGGAAGAGCGGAAAGCTCACCGCCCCGACAAGGGCGAGCGCCCAGTGGCCAAGAAGCCGGTGGTTCACCCAGGTCTCGGCCGGCGCCGACAGGATGAGGAATGTTCCGGCCACGACGAGCATGGTCCAGACGCTTGCGCCGCCGGGCGACACCCGTCCGAAGAAGACGGCCGAGAGGACGAGGCAAAGGCCAAGGGCCGAGGCGGTGCGGGTGCTGGACGCGTGCCAACGCCAGCCGCGATACTGTAGCCAGGCGAGCAGCGCGCCGGCCAAAGGCTCCCAGGCCCGGAGCAGCGGCGAATAGTAGCCGGCGGCCGGGCTTTGCCGTCCGAAATAAAGGCTGGCGGCCAAAGAGGCGACCAGGGCGATGCCGATCAACGCCGCACCCGCCGTCTTGCGCCGCCACGCCAGCATCAACAGGAGCGGCCAGGCCAGCACGAACTGCGCGCCAACGGCAAGGCTCCAGAGATGCAGGAGGATCGTCGCCGGGGCGGAGTCCTCGAAAGCGGCGTAGCCGCGCCAGAGCACGAAGTTCGAGAGGAACAGCGAAGCCGCCGCCACCTGCTTGCCGAGTTCACGGTACTCGCCCGCGAACAACAGGAACCAACCGAGGATCAGTACGGCAGCCAGCACTACGATCAGTGCCGGCAGGACACGCCTCAATCGGGCGCCATAGAATTCGCGAGGGCTGAAGGTGCGCTGCTCCAGGCCACCCAGCACGATGGACGTGACGAGGTAGCCGCTTATGACGAAGAAAATATCGATGCCGAGGGCCGCGCCGGTCAGCCAGCGCGAGGAGAAGGCGGCCGCCATCACGAGCAGGACGGCAAGTCCGCGCAGGCCGTCGATATCGGCGCGATGGTTGGGTCTGTGCTCCACGTCCTTCGGCTCTCCCCCGAACCGTGGCGGCTAGCGTCCGCTGCGGCGGGCGGGCTTGCCGCGCGAGCCGGAGCCTGTGCGCACGCCGCGGAAGACGCGGCTGTGCTGCATCTTGCCGAGGTGAACGCCGACATTGGCCGAGGCGGCCTGGCCGGGCAACTCCAGCTCGTTGGCCTCGAGGCGGCGAATCTCGTCGCGCAGACGGCCGGCTTCTTCGAACTCGAGGTCGGCCGCGGCGGTGCGCATGCGTTTCTCGAGTTCGGCGATGTGGGTGCGCAGGTTGTGGCCGACCAGATGCACGTCGCCCGAGACGCCGGTGTCGACCGTGTAGTGATCGCGCTCGGCGGTCGATTGGAGAATCTCGGCGATGTTCTTCTTCACCGACGCCGGCGTGATGCCGTGCTCCTTGTTGTAGGCCATCTGCTTGGCCCGGCGGCGCTCGGTCTCGCTCATCGCGTATTTGATCGAATCGGTCATCTTGTCGGCATAGAGGATGACGCGACCGTCGACGTTACGCGCCGCGCGGCCGATGGTCTGGACGAGCGACGTGGGCGAGCGGAGGAATCCCTCCTTGTCGGCGTCGAGGATCGCCACCAGCGCGCATTCCGGGATGTCGAGGCCTTCGCGCAGCAGGTTGATGCCGACCAGCACGTCGAAGGCGCCGAGCCGCAGGTCGCGGATGATCTCGATGCGCTCCAGGGTGTCGATGTCGGAGTGCAGATAGCGGCAGCGGATGCCGGCCTCGTGCAGATACTCCACGAGGTCCTCGGCCATGCGCTTGGTGAGCACGGTCACCAGCACGCGCTGGCTTTTCTTCGCGCACTCCTTGCACTCGGCGATCAAATCGTCGACCTGCTTCTCGACGGGACGGATGATCACGGTCGGATCGATCAGGCCGGTCGGACGGATCACCTGCTCGATGAACGTGCCCTGCGTGCGCTCCATTTCCCACGGGCCGGGCGTGGCGCTGACGAAGGTCGTCTGCGGGCGCAGCGCCTCCCACTCCTCGAACTTGAGCGGGCGGTTGTCGATCGCCGACGGCAGGCGGAAGCCGAACTCGGCCAGGACGCTCTTGCGGTTGAAGTCGCCGCGGAACATGCCGCCGATCTGGGGAACGGTGACGTGGCTCTCGTCGCAGATCAGCAGCGAGTTGGTCGGGAAATACTCGAACAGGGTAGGGGGCGGCTCGCCCGGCTTGCGGCCGGTGAGGTAGCGGGAATAGTTCTCGATGCCGGCGCAGGAGCCCGTGGTCTCCAGCATCTCGATGTCGAAGTTCGTGCGCTGCTCGAGCCGCTGCGCCTCGAGCAGGCGGCCGGCGCGATTGAACTCGTCGAGCCGCTGCTTGAGGTCGATCTTTATCTGGTCGATCGCCTTCTGCATCGTCGGCTTCGGCGTCACGTAGTGGCTGTTGGCGTAGACGATGATGTCGTTCAGCGAGATCGTCTTGTCGCCGGTCAGCGGATCGAATTCGGTGATCGATTCGATCTCGTCGCCGAACATCTCGAAGCGCCACGCCTTGTCCTCGTAGTGGGCGGGGAAGAGGTCGATCGTATCGCCGCGCACGCGGAAGGTGCCGCGCTGGAAGGCGTTGTCGTTGCGCTTGTACTGCTGCTCGACGAAGCGGCGCAGCAGGGTGGTGCGGTCGACCTTCTGGCCCTTGTGCAGGCGGAAGGTCATCGCCTGGTAGTTCTCCAGCGGGCCGATGCCGTAGATGCACGACACCGAGGCCACGATGATCACGTCGTCGCGCTCCATCAGCGCCCGCGTCGCGGAGTGGCGCATGCGGTCGATCTGCTCGTTGATCGACGAATCCTTCTCGATGAAGGTGTCGGTGCGCGGCACGTAGGCTTCGGGCTGGTAGTAGTCGTAGTAGGAGACGAAGTATTCGACCGCGTTGTCGGGGAAGAAGCCCTTCATCTCGGCATAGAGCTGGGCCGCCAGCGTCTTGTTGGGCGCCATCACCAGCGCCGGCCGCCCCTGCGAGGCGATGACGTTGGCCATGGTGAAGGTCTTGCCCGAGCCGGTGACGCCCAGCAGCACCTGGTCGCGCTCGCCGCCCACGACGCCGTCGATCAGCTGGCGGATCGCCTCGGGCTGGTCGCCCGCCGGCTTGTAGTCGGACACCATCTTGAACGGCTTCGACGGCACCTCGAGCTCCGGCCGCCGCTGGATGTACGGCATCAGGAGCGGCATGGCCGGCAGCGCGAGATTCTTTGAGGGCATGGCCTGCATTATATGATGCGCCCACCGGGCCGTCGCAATGCTAGCTTCGCGGCCCCGCGATGCCCGACATCTTGTCCACACCTTTCCTCATTTCCGCCGTCGTTGCCGTGATCGCCGGCATGGTGCGCGGCTTCGCGGGCTTCGGCGCGGCCATGCTGATGACGCCGGTCTTTTCGGCACTTTACGGGCCGGAGAAGGGCGTGGCCCTCTGCCTGCTGCTCGAGATCGCCGTCGCCCTGCCGCTGCTGCCCAAGGCCGTGGCGCACGTCGATTGGCGCCGCATCGGCCTCCTGCTGGCGGCTGCCGTCGTCGGCGCACCGTTCGGCAATATCGTGCTGACGATGGTGGCGCCCGGACCGATGCGCTGGGCGATCTCCGCCATCGTGCTGTCGGCTGTGGCGATGCTGGCGAGCGGCTGGCGCTTCGGCGGACAGCCCCGGCCGGCGACGACGCTGCTCGCCGGCGGCGTCAGCGGGTTCCTGAACGGCCTGTCGGGCATGGCCGGGCCGCCGATCGCCTTCTACTACCTCGCCGGCTCGGATGCCGCCGTGAAGGTGCGGGCCAACCTCACGACCTACTTTATCTTTGTCGACGGCGTGGCGGTGCTGCTGTTCTTCGCGCGCGACCTCGTGGGCTGGCACACGGCGGCTGAGGGGCTGTTCCTGGCGCCGGCCGTGATTGCGGGCGGGCTGCTGGGCGAGCGCCTGTTTCCGCTGGCGAGTGAGGTTTTCTATCGCCGGCTTGCACTCTTTTTGCTGTGTGCCGTGGCGATCGGCTCCTTGATCCTGTGAGCCGGGACAGGTAGCGGAGACGGTATGCAGATCTGGGGCAAAATCGTCGGCGGTTCGGCGGGCTTCGCCATCGGCGGGCCGATCGGCGCGCTGCTGGGCGCCGTCGCGGGCCATGCGATCGACCATTATGTCGAGCATCATGCGGTCACCGGTACGTCAGTCGGCGCGCCGGTCGATCCCAAGAACCATCCGGGCCTGCGCGAGATCGCCTTCACCGTGGGCGTGATCGCGCTCGGCGCGAAGATGGCGCGCGTCGACGGCGAAGTGACGAGCCGCGAAGTCGAGGCCTTCCGCTCGTTTTTCCATGTGCCGCCGGGCGAGGAGAAGAATGTCGAGCGCTTCTTCAATCTGGCCAAGCGGGACTCCGCGGGCTTCGAGACCTATGCGCGCCAGGTGGCGGCGCTGTTCCCGGACGCGCCGGAAATCCTCGAGAGCGTGCTCGACGGCCTGTTCGACATCGCCAAGGCCGACGGCAAGGTCGGCGCGGCGGAGGCGGGCTACCTTGCCAAGGTCGCGGAAATCTTTGGCCTGAGCTCGTCGCGCTTCGATCGCGCCCGTGCCGCGGCGTTGGGTGAGATGGAGTGCGCGCCCTGCGTCGTGCTGGGCATCGATCCGCTGGCCACCGACGAGCAGATCCGCGAGGCCTGGCTGCGCCAGGTCAAGGCGCACCATCCGGATCGCCTGATCGCGGCCGGCCTGCCGGAGGAGGCGATCAAGGTCGCCAACCGCAAGCTCGCGCTGATCAACGACGCCTACGACCGGCTGCGGCGCGACCGTGGGTTGGCGGCGGCGTGACGCTCACCTTGGTCGAGCGTCCGTCACCCAACCATGCGGCGCGCGCGGCCGATCCGGTCGACATCCTCGTCCTGCACTACACCGAACTGCCGCTGAAGGAGTCGCTGGACATACTGAGCGACGACAAGCGCGAAGGACGCGTCAGCGCACACTACGTGCTCGATCTCGACGGCACGGCGTACCGGCTGGTGCCCGAGGGCCGCACGGCGTGGCACGCGGGAAGATCCTATTGGCGCGGCCGCGAGGCACTGAACGCGACATCGATCGGCATCGAGATCGTGAACCTGCACGGCGACCGGCACGACTATCCTCCCGCGCAGGTATCGGCACTGATCGAACTGTGCACCGGCATCCTCTCACGTCACCCCGCGATCGAACCCCGCAACGTTGTCGGACACTCCGACATCGCTCCGCAGCGCAAGATCGATCCCGGCCGCCGCTTCCCGTGGAAGACGCTGGCGGAGGCGGGCATCGGCCTGTGGCCGCGGCCGGGCGCGCGACCACTCGACGGCGATTTCCAGGCCGGACTTCAGCGTTTCGGCTATACGCCGCCGATTGCCGTGCCGCCGCGGGAGATCGTGAAGGCTTTCCAGCGCCGTTTTCGGCCCGCCCAGGTCGACGGCATGGCCGATCCCGAGACCCGGGCACGGCTGGCGGGCTTGCTTGACCCGCTCGGGGGCGCGCTCTAGTCAGGCGCCGTGGGTCAGACGGCTGGATGGCTGCACTTCGCAAGGAGTGAGGAAAGTCCGGGCTCCACGGAGACACGGTGCCGGCTAACGGCCGGCGGGGGCGACCCCAGGGAAAGTGCCACAGAAAACAGACCGCCTGCCCGGTTCGCCGGGTCGGTAAGGGTGAAACGGTGGGGTAAGAGCCCACCGCGCGACCGGTAACGGAAGCGGCACGGCAAACCCCACCGGGAGCAAGACCAAATAGGGGCGGCACGCCGGGCAACCGGCAGCGGTGTTTCCGCGACGTCGCCCGGGTCGGTCGCGCGAGGTGTCCGGTAACGGGCATCCCAGAGGAATGGCCATCCAACGCCGCAAGGCGTGGACAGAACCCGGCTTACAGGCCGTCTGACCCGCATTTATCGCAATTTTTGGAAGAAATAGCGCGTAAATCGCGGCATTGATTCCACACAAGGATTCCGCCTGACGAGTCAAACACCACAACCTCTTGCGATCCCATCCCGCGAGCGCACAATAGGTACCGGGGATAACCCCCTCAGATTCCACATTGAATCTGGCCCTTGACTATTGTGTCCCGGATTTTCCCATGATATCCCATTGTATCCCGTGTAACAGCGAGGGCGTGGGGCACTCACGGCGGGATGCAGGGGGAGAGGGCCGTGGCGTTTCGGTCCGAAATCCTGATCAAGCTCGATAAGAAAGGCCGGGTCCTTCTGCCCGCCGCCTTTCGCGATGAGCTGCCTGCCGACGACCGCAACGCGTTCGTCCTCTATCACTCGCCCAATCTTGCAGGTGTCGTGAACGGCAACTCCCGCCGTGGTTTCGATGCCATGCTCGACCGGCTGCGCGCCGAGGCCCTGGGTCCCAAGGGTTCGCTCAAGGTCGCGCTCGACGACGAGGCCTTCGATCCCGCCGGCTACCTGTCGGCCAGCGCCCGCACGATCTCGATGGAGCCGGACGGCCGCTTCTCTCTGCCGGCGGAGTTCGCCGAGGCGCTCGATGTTTCCGAGGGCGTGGTCCTCGCCGGCAAGGGCGAGAAGTTCCAGCTGTGGAATCCGAAGGCGTGGCAGGCCCGCCGCGACGCCGACCGCGCCAAGATGGCGGCGTTCGTGCGGGGCCTCGACGGTGGAGGCGATGCATGAGCATGCAGCGCCACGTCCCCGTGCTCTTGAATGAGGTGGTCGATGCGCTGGCGCCGCGCGCCGGCGGCCGTTACCTCGACGGCACCTTCGGCGCCGGCGGGTACACGACCGCGATGCTCGACCGCGCCGACTGCGAGGTGATCGCCATCGACCGCGATCCCGATGCCATCGCCGCCGGCCGTGCACTGGCGGAGCGCTATGCGCCGCGCCTGCGCCTGATCGAAGGCCGCTTCGGCGACATGGCCGATCTCCTGTCGGCTGAAGGTGTCGAGGATGTCGACGGCGTGACGCTGGATCTCGGCGTGTCGTCGATGCAGTTCGACCGGGCCGAGCGCGGCTTCTCCTTCCGCAACTCGGGTCCGCTCGACATGCGCATGGAGAAGAACGGTCCGTCGGCCGCCGATCTCGTGAACACGGCGGAAGAGGCGGACCTCGCCGACATCTTCTGGCGCTACGGCGAGGAGCGGAAGAGCCGCCGGGTCGCGCACGCCATCGTCGAGCGCCGCCGCGAGCAGAAGATCGAGACCACCGGCGAGCTGGCGGAGATCGTGCGCCGTGCCGTCGGTCCCTCCGCGCGCGACGAGAGCGATCCGGCGACGCGCGCCTTCCAGGCGTTGCGCATCGCCGTCAACGACGAGCTGGGCGAACTCGAGCGCGGCCTTGCCGCGGCGCAGTCCGTGCTGGCGCCCGGCGGCCGTCTCGCGGTCGTGTCGTTCCACTCGCTCGAGGATCGCGCGGTGAAGGATTTCGTGCGCGCCCGTTCGGGCCGCACACCGAGCCCCTCGCGCCACGCGCCGCCGCGCGGCGAGGAGCAGGCCGCCACCTTGCGCGACCTGTCGCGCAAGCCGGTGCTGCCGTCCGATGCGGAGATCGCCGCCAATCCGCGCTCGCGCTCGGCGCGCTTGCGGGTCGCCGAACGGCTGGAAGGAGGGCGCGCGTGATCCATCGCGGACTCCTGTTCTGGTCGGTGGCCGCGATCGGCACGGCGATCGGCCTGTTCGGCGTGAAGTACCGCGTGCAGGATCTTGAAGAGAAGATCGATCGCACCAACCTGAAGATCGTGGAGAGCCAGCAGGCCACTCACATCCTCCAGATCGAATGGGATTACCTGAACGAAGCCGAGCGCATCGAGCGCCTGGCCCAGAACCACCTCAAGCTCGAGCAGGCATCGATCAAGCAGGTCGTGCGGCTCGATTCCCTCAACAACGTTTCAACAGCATCTGTCCCCCCGCGACGCGATTCGCCACTCCCTTCCCCCCCACGTACGGGCACCGACGTCCCCTCGTCGCGTAAGCCCGGTGGCGATCGCGTCGCAGCGGAGGCCGGCAGCCCCTCGCCGGCCTCCGCACCCCCTTCAACCGGACCCTCGACGCCCCCTCGATCGGCCTCAAAAGAGCCGACACCAGCGGGTCCGGCTGGCGGCAAGCGGCACGTCGCTGCTTCAATCGACGACATCCTCTCGCGTAATGAAGAGGTGCGTCGGTGAGGTTGTGGCGAAAGTCAGCACCGCCCGAACCGGCCGTCGCGGCAAACGCGGCGGCCGGCGCGCGTTACGGGTCCGAAAAAGAGCGCCTCAAGGGCGACGCCCAGGAGACGGCACGCCACCGGCTGGTGGCGACCGGCGCCATCTTCGTCATGATCTTCTTCGCGGTCGCGCTGCGCATGAGCTACGTCTCGCTGCTGCGCGACGGCGGTGAGCCGACGCAACGCGTCGCGGCCCGCGGCGGCAGCATCCAGTCGGAGCGCGCCGACATCGTCGACCGCAACGGCGTCGTGCTGGCGACGTCGGTCCCGGTCATGTCGGCCTTCGTCAATCCGCACCTGCTGATCGACACGCAGGACGCCGCGAAGAAGATCGTCTCGGCGCTTCCCGAGCTGAAGTACGACGAGGTCAAGAACAAGCTCGACTCCGACAAGAGCTTTCTCTGGATCAAGCGCGGCATGACCCCGCGCGAGTACAACCTCGTCAATCGCCTCGGCATTCCGGGCCTCGAGTTCCAGGGCGAGGAGCGGCGCATCTACCCGCAGGGCTCCACCGGCGCCCACTTGATCGGCTACGACAGCATCGACAACCAGGGGCTTGGCGGCATCGAGCGATATTTCGACCAGCAGCTCCAGAGCGGCGAGCCCGTGCAGCTCTCGATCGACCTCCGCCTTCAGCGCATGGTCGAGGACGAGCTGGCGCGCGCCGTGAAGAAGTTCTCGGCGATCGGCGCGCAGTCGATCGTGATGGACGTCACAAACGGCGAGGTGCTGGCGATCGCCTCGCTGCCGACCTACGACGCCAACAACGCCCGCACGATCACCAACGAGGCCCTGTTCAACCGCGCCACGCTCGGCGTCTACGAGCAGGGCTCGATGTTCAAGGTGTTCAACACCGCGCTGGCGCTCGACAGCGGCAAGTTCACGATGGAATCGCGGCTCGACGCGAGCTCGCCGATCAAGATCGACCGCTTCACCATTCACGACGATCCGGATGTGCCGCACCGCGTGCTGAGCCTGCCCGAGGTCTTCACCTATTCGTCCAACATCGGCTCGGCCAAGATGGCGGTCGAGGTCGGCACCGAGGCGCAGCGCGCCTTCTTCGACAAGCTGGGCTTCCTGAAGCCGCTCAGCACGCAGCTCACTGAACTCGGCCGGCCGCTCTATCCGAGCCACTGGGCGAAGATCAACACCATGACCATCGCCTTCGGTCACGGCATGTCGGTGACGCCGCTTCACCTCACCACCGGCGTCGCGGCGATGGTGAACGGCGGCATCCTCTATCCCCCGAGCTTCGTGAAGCGTGGCGCGAACGCGGAACCGGGCCGCCGCATGATCCAGGCCAAGACCTCGATGCTGATGCGCCAGCTGATGCGCGCCAATGCCGTGGTCGGTACCGGCAAGAAGGCCGACGTGCCGGGCTACGAGGTCGGCGGCAAGACCGGCACGGCGGAAAAGGCGGGGAAGGGCGGCTACGCCAAAAAAGCCCTATTTAGCTCGTTCGTTGGCGTCTTCCCGATGAGCGATCCGAAATTCCTCGTCCTCGTGTCGCTCGATGAGCCCAAGGGCCTCCCCGAGACCGGCGGCTACGCCACCGGCGGCATGGTTTCGGCGCCCAGCGTGAAGGTGATCATCAACAACATGGTGTCGCTCTACGGCATCCTTCCCGGCGACTGGACCAGCAATCCGGCGGCGTTGCAGATCTCCTCGGCGCCGTCGCCCACCGCCGTGCCGAGCAACACGTCGCTGGTGCCGGTGAGCGCGCGCGGCCGGACCGAGCACAAGGCCCTGCAACTGCGGACGGGCGGGCAATCGGCGGCGGCCGCACCCGGAGTGCGTCGCGTTGCGGGTGAGTGAGCTCATGCGGCTGTCGGCCGATCTTCCCCCGGGTCTCGCCGCCGCGCGCGATCCCGTCCTGGCCGGCCTCACTCTCGACTCCCGCAGGGTCCAGCCCGGTTATCTCTTTGCCGCCCTGTCCGGCTCGCACGCCGACGGTGCAAGCTTCGTGGCCGACGCCGTGAAGCGCGGCGCCGTGGCGATCCTGGCCGGCCCCGATGCGGCGCTGCCGCCGCTCGCGCCCGAAATCGTCGTCCTGCGCGATGCCAATCCACGCCGGCGCATCGCGCTGATGGCCGCGGCCTTCGCCGGCGTGCAGCCCGCGACCATCGCCGCGGTCACCGGGACCAACGGCAAGTCCTCGACCGTCCATTTCGTGCGCCATCTCTGGGCGGCGCTCGGCCTCAAGGCCGCCAGCGTCGGCACGCTCGGCATCTTCTCGCCGGGTTTTTCGCGCGAGGCCGGGCTGACGACGCCGGATCCGGTGCAGCTCCACGCCGATCTCGCCACGCTGGCGCGCGAGGGCGTCACCCATCTCGCGATCGAGGCCTCGAGCCACGGGCTCGACCAGCATCGCCTCGACGGCCTGCGCCTGTCGGCGGCGGCATTCACCAACCTCACGCACGAGCATCTCGACTACCACATGTCTATGGATGCCTACTTCGCGGCCAAGGCGCGGCTGTTCGAGCAGCTGTTGCCGCCCGGCGGCACCGCCGTGGTCAATGCCGACAGCGACCGCGCGCCGGCGGTGGCCGAGATTTGCCGCCGCCGAGGCATTCGCTTCTGGAGCTACGGCAACAAGGGCGCCGAGCTGCGCCTTCTCGAGGACACGCCGACGGCAGGCGGCCAGCATCTCGCGATCGAACTGCTGGGCCGCCGCTACGAAGTCGAGCTGCCGCTGGTCGGCGGCTTTCAGGCGTCCAATGCTCTGGCAGCCCTCGGCCTCGTCGTCGCGACCGGCGGCTATCCGGCGCGCGCCGTCGAGGCGCTGGCGACGCTGACCGGCGCGACCGGCCGGCTGGAACTCGTCGCGCGTCACAAGGGTGGGGCGTCGGTCTATGTCGATTATGCCCACAAGCCCGAGGCGCTCGAGACGGTGCTGAAGACGTTGCGCCCGTTCGCCAAGGGCCGTCTCGTCGTGGTGTTCGGCTGTGGCGGCGATCGCGATCGCGCCAAGCGGCCGGTGATGGGCGAGATCGCCACGCGCCTCGCCGACCTCACCATCGTCACGGACGACAACCCGCGCAGCGAGGAGCCCGACGCGATTCGTGCCGAGATCCTGCGGGGCATTCCCGCCGACCGGAAGAACTTCACCGAGGTCCGCGAAGGCCGTCACGTCGCGATCGAGCAGGGCATGGCGGCGCTTGCCGGGCCGGACGATCTGCTCCTGATCGCAGGGAAAGGCCACGAGACCGGCCAGACGATCAAGGGCGTGACCCATCCGTTCGACGACGCGCAGGTCGCGCGGGAGCTCGCCCGATGAGCGCGCTCTGGACCTCCGACGAAGTGGCGCGGGCTTTGTCGCCGGTGGCGATGTCGGGTGCCTTCGAGGCGACCGGCGTCACCTTCGACAGTCGCGCCGTGGGCAAGGGCGACATCTTCTTCGCGCTGACCGGCGAGACCACCGATGGCCACGGCTTCGTGGCCGACGCCTTGGCGCGTGGCGCCGCCGCCGCGATCGTGTCGCGCGACGTGCCGGGTGCCTCGGGCAATCTCGTGAGGGTCGCCGACACGATGAAGGCGCTGGTCGATCTCGGCCGCGCCGGCCGCGCGCGTAGCAACGCCCGCGTGGCGAGCGTCACGGGCTCGGTCGGCAAGACCAGCACGAAGGATGCGCTGCGCGCCATGCTGTCGGCGCAGGCGTCGACCTCGGCCAGCACCGCGAGCTTCAACAACCATGTCGGCGTGCCGATCAGCCTCGCGCGGCTGCCGCGCGACGCGGCCTACGGCGTGTTCGAGATCGGCATGAACCACCCCGGCGAGATCGAACCCCTGGCGCGCCAGGTCGAATCGCATGTCGGCGTCGTGACCAACGTGGGCCCTGCGCATATCGGTCACATGGGTTCGGAAGAGGCGATCGCCGACGAGAAGGCCTGCCTGTTTGCCGGCATGCGGTCCGGCGCCGTCGCGGTGCTGAATCGCGACAACCGCCATTTCGACCGTCTCGCCGACAAAGCGCGGCGCTTCGGTGTCGCCCGCATCGTGGGTTTTGGCCGCAACGATGCCGCCGACGCACGCCTTCTCGCGTGCGACCTGCAAGACACTGGCAGCGACGTGGCGGCAAACCTGCACGGACGGCGAATCGAATACCGTCTCGGCGCGGCAGGCGAGCATTGGGTCCTCAACAGCCTCGCGGCGCTCGCCGTGGTGGAGGCGCTCGGCGCCGACGTGCTAAAGGCGGCGCAGACGCTCGCGGAGGTCAAGGCGACTCCCGGGCGAGGCGCGCGCCGGCGGCTGAAATTCGGAGCCGGCACGATCGAGCTGCTCGACGAGAGCTACAACGCGAATCCCGCGTCGGTGAAGGCGATGCTCGCCGTCCTGGCGCGCACCGAACCGGCCCCCGGCGGCCGGCGCGTGCTGGCGATGGGCGACATGCGCGAACTGGGCGAGGGCGCCGATGCCTTCCATGCCGGTCTCGCCGATGCCGTCGCCGCGAGCGGCGCCGCCCAGGTCTTTCTCTGCGGGCCGCACATGCAGGCGCTGTGGCCGCGGCTCGCTGCGGCGCAGCGTGGTGTCCATCGACCCGACTCGGCGGCGCTCGCGGGCGACGTCGCGGCGGCGCTCAAGGCGGGAGACGTGGTCGCGGTGAAGGGTTCGCTCGGATCAAAAATGAAGAATGTCGTCGACGCCATCCTTGCGGCGAGCGGCGGCGAGGCGGAGCGCTGAGACAATGATCTACAATTTCATCTATCCGTTGGCCGACATCTTTTCGCCGTTCAACCTGTTCCGGTACCTGACGTTCAGGTCGATCGCGGCCTTCCTCACGGCGCTGATCATCAGCTTCCTCATCGGCGGCCCGCTGATCCGCTGGCTGCGTAGCAAGCAGAAGCAGGGCCAGCCGATCCGCGAGGACGGTCCGGTCAGCCACGTCGTCGGCAAAAAGGGCACGCCCACGATGGGCGGTCTGCTCATCCTGATCGCGCTCTCGGTCGCGACGCTGCTGTGGGCAGACCTCACCAACCGCTACGTCTGGATCGTGCTCGGCGTCACCGTCGCGTTCGGCGGCGTCGGCTTCTGGGACGATTTCCTCAAGGTCACCAAGCGCAATCCCAAGGGTGTGTCGGGCAAGACCAAGTTCGCGATGTCGGTCGTCTTCGCGGGTGCTGCCGCCTACTTCGCGGCCCAGGTCTCGCCGGCACCGCTGCGCTACATGCTGGCCGTGCCGTTCCTGAAGGACGTGCTGATCCCGCTCGGTGTCGTGGGCTTCGTGTTCTTCGCCATCCTGGTGATCGTCGGCACATCCAACGCGGTCAACCTGACGGACGGTCTCGACGGGCTGGCGATCGGCCCGGTGATCATGGCGGCCATGGTGTTCGCGCTGCTCGCCTATCTCGTCGGCAACACGCGCTTCACGACCTATCTCTTCCTGCCGCACGTGCCGCGCGCCGGCGAGCTGGCCGTGCTGCTGTCGGCGCTGGTCGGCGCGGGCCTGGGCTTCCTGTGGTTCAACGCGCCGCCGGCCATGGTGTTCATGGGCGACACCGGCTCGCTCGCCATCGGTGGCGCGCTGGGTGCGGTCTCTGTGGTCATCAAGCACGAGATCGTGCTCGCCATCGTCGGCGGTCTCTTCGTGCTCGAGACCGTATCGGTGATCGTGCAGGTCCTGTCCTTCAAGTGGACCGGCAAACGCATCTTCCGCATGGCGCCGCTGCATCATCACTTCGAGCAGAAGGGATGGGCCGAGCCGACCGTCGTCTTCCGCTTCTGGATCATCGCCGCCATCCTGTCGATGATCGGCCTCGCCACGCTGAAGCTGCGGTGAGCGCATGATCAATCTCTCCGACCTCCGGGGCTCGTCCTACATCGTCCTCGGGCTCGCGCGATCGGGCCTGGCGACGGTGCGCGCGCTCGTGGCGGCCGGAGTGGACTGCGCGGCCTGGGACGACAGCGCGGAGACGCGCAAGGCCGCGGCCGACGCCGGCATCCGCCTGGCCGAGCCGGAGCGGATCGAGTGGTCGCAGGTCACGGCGCTGGTCATCAGCCCCGGCATCCCGAGCCATCTGCCGCAGCCGCATGCGATTGCCGCGGCGGCGCGCGCGGCCGGCACGCCGATCATCTGCGACATCGATTTGCTGGCCAAGGCCGAGCCCAAGGCGCGTTTCGTCGCCGTCACGGGCACCAACGGCAAGTCGACGACGACGGCGCTGATCGGCCACATCCTGAAGAGCGCCGGCTGGCCGGTGCAGGTCGGCGGCAATATCGGCCGCGGCGCCCTCGACCTCGATCCGATGGGCCTCGGCGGCGTGTATGTGCTGGAGATGTCGTCTTACCAGCTGGAGCTGGTCCAGGCGTTCCACGCCAATGTCGCGATATGGCTGAACATCACGCCCGACCATCTCGACCGTCACGGCGACATGGCGGGCTACGTCGCCGCCAAGCGTCACATCTTCGAGCGCCAAGTGACGCGCGACTGCGCCATCATCGGCATCGACGACAAGTACTCCGTCGACGTCTATCGCGACCTGACCAAGCGGCGCCTGGCTGAGGATATCGCCGTGGTGCCGCTGGCGCTGAAGCGCGTCATCGCCGGCGGCGTGAACTTCGAAGCGGGCGGGCTGGTCGATGGCGAGGGTTACAAGGTGCAGTTCGCCGACGTGTCGACCTTGCCGGGTGAACACAACGCGCAGAACGCCGCCGCCGCCTGGGCCGCCGTACGCTGGCTGGGCGTTGCGCGCGACCGCGCCGCCGCCGGCCTGCGCAGCTACCCCGGCCTGCCGCATCGTCAGGAGCAGGTCGCGGCGGTCGGCGACACGGTCTTCGTGAACGACAGCAAGGCGACCAACGCCGACGCCACGGCGCGTGCGCTGTCGTCTTACAATGACATCTACTGGATCCTCGGTGGCCAGGCGAAGGAAGGTGGCGTCGCCTCGCTCGCGCCTCACTTCAAGCGCGTCCGCCACGCCTTCCTGATCGGCGAGGCGACGGATCTGTTTGCCGGCCAGCTCGACGGGAAAGTCGCCTACAGCCGCTGCGGCGACTTGCAGTCGGCACTGAACGCCGCCGCGGCGCAGGCGCAGAAGGATGCCAGGGGGCCGGCCGTGGTGCTGCTCTCGCCGGCCTGCGCCTCCTGGGATCAATGGAAGAGCTACGAGCATCGCGGCGATGCGTTCCGTGAAATGGCGCGTGCCCTGCCGGGCGCGACGGTGCTGGGGAGGGCGGAATGATCCAGGTTCCACGCGACGATCGCAGTGTGATCGGCCAATGGTGGTGGACTGTCGACCGCTGGTCGCTCGGCGCCATCCTGGCGATCATGGCTTTCGGCGTCCTTCTTACCCTGGCGGCCTCGCCGCCGGCTGCCGAGCGCATCGGCGCGGATTCCTTCATGTTCGCCAAGCGCCAGTTCCTGTTCTTGCCGATGGCGTTGATGGTGACCCTGGCGATCTCTCTCGCCTCGCCGCGGCACGTGCGGCGCCTCGCGCTTCTCGTCTTCTGCGGCAGCATCGTTCTGCTGGCGCTCACTTTCGTCATCGGCGTCGAGATCAAGGGTGCGCGGCGCTGGATCGCCGTACCGGGTCTGTCGGGCGTGCAGCCGTCGGAGTTCGTGAAGCCGAGCCTCGCCGTCATCTCGGCCTGGCTTCTCGCGCAGAGCCGTACCGAGCGGCGGATGCCGGGCTACTTCCTCTGCACGCTGCTGGTCGGCACCACGCTGGCGTTGCTGCTGCTGCAACCCGATCTCGGCATGAGCATCGTCGTCGCCGCCGTCTGGGCATCCCAGCTCTTCGTCGTCGGACTGCCGATGTGGGTCGCGGGCTTCGGCGCCATCGGCGGCGCGGCGAGCCTCGTCGGCGCCTACTTCGTGTTCAACCACGTGCGCAGCCGCTTCGACCGCTTCCTCGACCCCTCGTCGGGCGACAACTATCAGGTGAACACGGCGCTCGAGGCGTTCATGAACGGCTCGCTGTTCGGCCGCGGCCCGGGTGAGGGCACGGTGAAGGCGCAGCTGCCCGACGCGCATACCGACTTCATCATGGCGGTATGTGGCGAGGAGTTCGGCCTGATCTGCTGCCTGCTGATCCTGGGGCTGTTCGCCTTCGTGACATTGCGGGCCCTGTCACGCGCATCGAAGGAGACCAGCCTGTTCATCACGCTCGCGGCCACCGGCCTCGGCGTGCAGTTCGGCCTTCAGGCGGCGATCAACATGGCCTCGACCATCCAGCTCATTCCCGCCAAGGGCATGACCCTGCCGTTCATCTCCTACGGCGGCTCGTCGGCGCTGGCGATGGCAATCTGCGTCGGCATGCTGCTGTCGCTGACGCGCGAGCATGCCGGCTTGAGGGAGGCCGTCTGATGGCCGAGCCGCGTCCCGTCGTTCTCGCAACCGGTGGCACGGGGGGGCATGTGTTCCCCGCCGAGGCGCTGGCGGGCGAGCTCGAGGCGCGCGGCGTGCCGTTCACCCTCGTCACCGATTCGCGCGGCAAGCAGTGGCAGGGCGCACTGTCGCGCCGGCCGATCCACTACATCCATTCGGCCAGCCCGACCGGGCCGCTGCAACGCCGGCTGTTCGCGCTGCTGTCGCTCGGGCGTGGCCTGTTCGACGCCTGGTGGGCGCTCGGCCGCATCGGTCCGGCCGCCGTCGTCGGCTTCGGTGGCTATGCTTCGGTACCCACCATGATGGCGGCGCGCCTGCGCGGCGTGCCGTCGATGCTGCACGAGCAGAACGCCGTGCTCGGCCGCGGCAATCGCCTGGTCCAGCGCGGCGCGGCGCGGGTTGCGACCTCGTTCGCGCGGACGCGCTACATCGCGGCCGACGATCGCCGCGCGCGGTTGGTCGGCAATCCCGTCCGCGAGCCGGTGCGAGCGCTCGGCACGACCGCTTACCGCGCGCCGGGTCCCGATCGCGTGATCGACATCCTCGTGTTCGGCGGTAGCCAGGGCGCCGCCTCGTTCAGCCAGGTCATTCCCGACGCCATCCTGTCGCTGCCGCCCGCGCTGCGGGCGCGCCTGCGGCTGGTGCAGCAGTGCCGGCCCGAGGATCTCGAGCGCGTGCGCGGCGTCTATGCGCGCGCCGGCATCGTGTGCGAACTGGCGCCGTTCTTTGCCGACCTGCCGCAGCGACTTGCCTCTGCGCATCTCGTGATCGCCCGTTCCGGTGCCTCGACCCTGGCCGAGATTGCCACGATCGGCCGGCCGTCGATCCTCATTCCCTATCCGCATGCGGCTGACGATCACCAGACGGCGAACGCCCGCGCCTTCGAGGCGGCGGGCGCCTG
>JAFEFH010000001.1 GCA_018240695.1 Pseudomonadota bacterium
GCCTGCAATTCCAGGCGATCTACGAGGGCGAGCGGATGGACGTCGTCGTCCTCACCTTCGTCTACGATCTCATCCGCCTGGTGCCCGTCCTCCAGGCGCAGCGCACCGAGCGCCAGGCCTTCGTGCAATGGGCGCAGAACTTCCTCGCCTTCCAGAGCCGCATCGTGCGCTCGACCCGCATCGGCAACGTGCTGAGCGCGCTGGAAGCGGGCTGGGAAGTGCTGACCCTGGCGCTCTGCTTCGTGGCCGTCGCCTATGTCGGCGTCGGCGCGGCCTTCGCCACCGGTGCGGCGATCGCCTTCGTCGTGGCGCTGGGCAAGCTCAACGCCGCCGGCCTCAAGGCCTCGCACGCGCTGATCGGGCTCGCGAAGCTGATGCCGATGGCCAAGCTCGCGCGCTCCCTGATCGAGCAGACCGTGTCGCCGCAGGCCGGCGGTGCGCCGCTGTCGGAGATCAAGGGCCGGGTGACGCTGAACAACGTGAGCTTCAGCTACGACACGCGGCCCGTCCTGAACGGCGTCAGCGTCGACATCGCGCCGGGCGACTTCGTGGGCATCAGCGGGCCGTCGGGCGGCGGCAAGTCGACCCTGCTGCGCCTGCTGCTCGGCCTCGACGCGCCGCGCGCGGGCGCGGTGCTGATCGACGGGCTCGACCTGCGCGCGCTCGATCAGACCAGCGTGTCGCGCCGCATCGGCGTGGTGATGCAGAACGGCCAGCTCTGGGCCGGCACGATCTTCGACAATATCCGCGGCGCCTCGACGATCTCGCTGGAAGAGGCCGAAGCGCTCTCCGTGCGCGTCGGTCTCGCCGCCGAGCTCGCGCACATGCCGATGGGCCTGCAGACCGTGATCGGCGAAGGCGGGCTCGGCCTGTCGAGCGGCGAGGTGCAGCGCATCCTGATCGCCCGCGCACTGGCGATGTCGCCCAGCATCCTGATCCTCGACGAGCCGGCCGGCGCCCTGCGCGGCGCCGCGCAGCAGGCCATCCTCGACATGCTGGCCGGGCTCGACATCACGCGTATCGTCGTCAGCCACGATGTCGACCTCCTGGCCGGCGCCACGCGCCTGTTCGTGCTCGACCGCGGGGCATTGAACGAGGTGACGACGTCGGCGACACCGTTCGAGAACGAAAGCCCCTGACCATGCTCGACCAGACCCTCTTCAGGCCCGAGGCGCTCGAAAGCCTGCGCAATCCCGAGCAGGTCGGCCGCGCCCTCCAGCTCGTGCGCGCGCCGTACCGGCTGGTCGTGGTTGCCGTCGCCGTCGTCCTCGCGGCGGGCCTCGCGGCCAGCGCGCTGATCAAGGTGCCGATCTCGGTCAATGCCAACGGCGTGATCCTGCCGCAGAGCGCCACGCTCGAGAGCACGGTCGCCGCCCAGCACGACGGGCAGATCGCGCGGCTGAAGGTGAAGGTGGGCGACATGGTCGCCGCCGGCGACGTGATCGCCGAGATGTCCCAGCCGACCCTGGAGCACGACCTCGCGCTCGCCCGTGACGAGGAGGCCGGGGCGACGCAGCGCCTGCACGACATCCAGCAGCTCCAGAAGCAGAGCACCGCCACGCTGGAGCCGCTGCACGCGTTGCAGGCCAAGGAGGCCGAGGAGAGCATCCGGCGCCTGACCGTGCGCGAGGCCGACCTGACCAAGCTCACCTCCGACAGCACGGCGCTTCGGGCCAACGGCGTGGTCTCGCTGGACCGCCTGTTGCAGTTGCGCGGCCAGCTCTCGGAGACGCAGGATGCGATCGCGGCCAAGAAGGCGGCGCTCCTGAACCTGCGGGTCGAATGGGCGGAGAAGGCCAATCAATACGCGCGCGAGACCAAGGAACTGGAAGAGAAGGCCGACCAGGCGGATCGCCAGGTGCGGCGCCTCGAGGCCCAGCTTGGCGAGGCCTCGGTCGTGCGCGCGACGCAGGCCGGCCGGGTGACCGAGATCAAGCTCGTGCCCGGCGACCTGGTGCGCTTCAACAGCGCCGTGATCGGCCTGTTGCCGGAGGCGACCGATGGGACCAAGGCCAAGACCCTGATCGCGATCGCGCTGGTGCCGCTGAACGAGGGCAAGAAGGTCGCGCCCGGCATGCAGTCGTACATCGATCCCGCGAGCGTGCGCCGCGACGTCTACGGCGAGATCCCCGGCAAGGTGGTCGACATCTCCTCGACGCCGGCAACGCCCGAGTTCCTGCGCAACATCCTGCGCAACGACGAGCTGGTGCGGAAGGTGACGGAAGGCGGACCGACCTTCCTGGCGACGATCGAGCTGGAGCGCGATCCGTCGACGCCGTCGGGCTATGCCTGGAGCGCGTCGAAGGGCCCCGAGATGCAGCTCACGGCCGGCACGGCGCTGAGGGCCGAGATCCAGACGGAGCAGGTGAGCCTGCTTGGACTATTGATGCCGGCGCTGCGCCAATTGTTGCGCGGCGAGCCGGTGCACTGAACAGCTTGCCCATTGATCGATCGAGGAACGCATAATGTCTGCTTCCAGGAATTCCGACCGCAAGCCGCTCTCATCCGATGCCCTGCGCAGGGTCATGGGCGGGCAGGGCGACAATAATCGTGACCGCCCGGAGCCCGCGGTCCTGCTCGAGCAGAGCATCGTCGCCTCGGAAGCGCCTCCGCCGGAGGAGGCCGAACCCGCCGAGCCGGCGGTGATGGCGACCCTCGAGGCCGAGCAAACCGGCCCCGATCCGGCCTGGGTGAGCGAGGAGATGGCGCGGCTGGGCGTGGACGAGATCGGCGATTTCGAGGCGATCGAGCACGAGGAGCCGGACGTCGCGCCGGAGCAGGACGAGACGAGGATTGCCGAAGAAGGCCTGGTCGTCGATACCGAGGGAGAGACGATCGACGAGACGCGCCTGCAAGCCGCCGAGGCGGGGCTGGAGCCGCTCGATCCCGTGCCGCCGCCAGCCGAGGCGCCGACGGACGATCCCGAGGCCTTGACTGCCGAGGCGCCGGACGAGCCCGCGCCGCGGCAGGACGCGGCGCCGCCGGAGCCGGTGCGCGAAGTGGCCGAAGCGCCGATCTCGATGCAGGACGAAGTGCCGGCCCTGCCGGCCACGCCGGCGCCGGTCGATTTCGATCCGGCCCTCGCCGTGGTCGCCGCCAAGATGGCGGCGGCGAAGGCCAAGCCCGCGCCGGTGGTGATCGCGCCGGAAGCCGAGCCGCTGGTCTACATGACGCAGAGCCGGATGAATTTCGATACGCCGCATGGGCGCGCGATCCTGGCCAAGGCCTTCGCCGATCCCTTCGCGCGGATCGTCAATGCGCAGCGCTACATCCTCAACCATCCCGACCTCGACGCGGCACGCGCATCCGAGAGGAGCTTCATCCAGGCCAAGGCACAGTACGAGGCCTCGCTGAAGGAGCACGAGGGCCAGAGGAAGGCCGGCGTCCGGGACATGTCGGCCTTCAAGGCCAAGGTGGAGCGCGCCGAGGAAGCGCTCATGAAGGCGGGGCGGGATTTCAGCGGCCGTCTCGTGCCGGCCAAGTACGTGCCGTACGAGCGGATGGCCGTGGCCGATCCGTGGGAGCGCGAGCGAACCGCGCGCGCCGACCTCGTGAAGGCAATCAAGACCGGCACGGCGGCCGACGTGCAGAAGGCGCAGGACAAGCTCAACGCGGCCAAGCTGCCGCCGGATGCCGCGGGCAAGTTGAAGCTGTTCGACGGCCAGAAGAAGACGATCGAACGCAAGATCATGGCGACCATGATGAAGATCCAGGGCGTCGAGGATCGCGTGAAGTCGATCACGCCGATGAAGGAGCGGGCCGACAACAATGCCGCCAAGAACATCGCCAAGCAGGGCAGCTCGATCGAGCGCCAGGGCGACAAGATGGCGTCGCTGACCTATCACGCCAACAAGTTCCTGTCGCCGCAGATGGCGTCGTTCCTCGACAACAAGCAGTTCGCCGCGCGCGGCGACATGGAGCTCCGCATGGCCGCCCACTACAAGGGCGAGCTCCTGAAGGACCTGCACAAGCTCAACCTCGATCTCGCGCGCGTCGAGACCTTCCGCGAGGTTGCCCAGCAGTCCAAGCCGGTGCTGGTGACCGATCTCGGCGACGCAAACGCCAAGGTCGATGCCGCCCACAAGGAATGGAATGCCCGCACCGGCGAGGTCGGGACGGCGATCAAGGCCAGCAACGGCGCCACTGAGGCGACCAAGACGGCGACGGCGGAGGCAGGCAAGACGCTGAAGACGCTGCACGAGAAGATGGCGGCGATGCGCGCGGCCGATCCGACGACCAACATGGCGGTCCAGGCGATGGAAAGGGCCCAGAAGATGGAAGGCGGCCTGCTGGGCTTGCCGGGTGGTCTGCCGGGCATATCTCTCTTTGTCGGCCTGCCCTACATACCGGGTCTGCTGCCGATGATGCCGTCGACGACGCCGGGCGTCTCGCTGAAGCATGTGGCGGACGCGCAGGCGAACTTCGACCAGAAGATGAAAGTGCGCGGCGAGAAGGAAGCGGCTCTCAAGGCCGGATACGAGGCCGTCGGCGAGAAAGCGGGCTGGGGCGCCAATATCAAGAACGACAACGACAACAGTGCCGAGGGCCGTTTCAGGGCCTACGCCGCGACGACCAAGGACGCGGCCAGGCAGGTGAAGGAGTTCGCCAAGGCCAACACCGAGGCCGTCGAGGCCTACCGCGCGCTCGCCAGCCTCAAGGCCAAGTTGCCGGAGCATGTGCGCGCCGTGAACATGCTGGGCAAGCAGATCGATCTCGTCCAGCTGGGCGCGCCGCTGGCGCTCAAGGCGGCCGAGGCGGAGTACGCCAGGACCGGCGCGGCGGCCAAGCAGGTGGACGCGCTGAAGCCCAAGCTGCAGCAGGACGCGCGGATCGCCGATGCCGCGCGCGACCATGCCAAGCAGCAACTCGACATCACGGCGCGAACCCTGTTCAAGGCCTATGTCGACAAGGCGCCGGGCCTGCGCATCGAGTTCCTGAACTACACGATGAACGACCAGTACACGAAGTGGTACGCCGCCTCGAAGGCGGCGGCGAAGGTCCATGCCGATATCGCGGCGCTGCCCGATCATCCCGCCCACAAGGCGCATGCGGAGGCCGGCGAGATTCTCAAGAACGCGCGGGACTGGGCGGTCAAGTCGGTCGAATTCGCCCGGCTCGACAGCGAGCCGGTCAAGCAGGCCAAGCAGAAGGCCGCCGCCGAGGTCGCGAAGGCATGGGAGGCCCACCAGGCGTCGCTCGAGAGCGTGAAAGCGAAGATGAAGGCGGAGTTGGATGCCGCCAACGCCGTCGGCCAGGCCGCGGCGAACGCGCAGGGCGCGCTTCAGAAGATCGACGAGGCGGTCGACGCGAAGAACGCGCTCGAGATCCGCATCCTCTCCGGCGAGGTGTCGGTGAAGAACGGCGCGCAGGCGGACTTCGACGCCCGGCTCGCTGCGGCAAAGAGCAAGGCGGAGGCGGCCGACAAGACCGCGATGGACGCCCGTGAGACCTATCTGAAGGCGACACAGGGACCGGTGAAAGTCGACCGGTTCAAGGAGCTGGATCTCGCCCGGCACACCAGCAAGGCCTATCAGGAGGCGCGGGCGGCGAAGGCCGAGTACGAAACGTTGCGGACCAGCGGCAAGGCCATCGTCGAGGCGCAGAACAAGGCGCTGGCGGAACTTTTCGCCGGCGTGGCGCTGACGCCGGGGACTGCCGCGGCGAAGGCAGGGGTGCCGGGTGCTGTGGAGGCTCCTGCCAAGACCACGATGCCCGCTGCCGCCGAGGGGCCGCCCAAGGCGACGCCGGACGCGAAGGCGTTGCCCGATGCGAAGGCCGAGGCCAAGGCCGCGCTCGAGGCGCTGCGCAGCGGCCACAAGCTCACCGGCGGCGGCAAGGCCACGGTGACCGGCGAGATCAAGAAGGAGACGGGCTCGCCCACCAAGGTCACGCCGTGGGGCACCGTCTACCAGCAGGCGGCGCTGGCCGCGGCCAAGGAGGGCAAGGCCGCGCCGACCAAGGCCGAGGTCGACACCAAAACGCAGAAGAAGGCGCTGGAATCGCTGAAGGAGTCGGTGACGTCCAAGTCGCACGAGCTGGTGGGCGCGCTGGGCCGCGACATCGGCCAGGACATCGCCCGCGAACTCGCGGTCAAGGCCGGCACCAACTACAAGGTCGGCAAGGACATGATGCTGGCCGGCGAGATCTTCCGGACCACCGTCTTCAACGGCACCACGAAGATCACCGCGCTTGCCCAGGTGTCGATGAAGACCGGCGCCGAGGCCTACTACAGCAACCTCGGTGCGCACGGATCGGCCGGTTTCGGACTCAAGTTCGATACCGGTGCGACGATCGACAGCAAGGCGCCGCTGGGCGGCGGCGCGTCGACGATCCTCGGCGGCAAGGCCTATCTCGGCGGCGGCGTCGATCTCTCGGCCAAGGGTGGGGCCAACATCCTGGGCGCCTCGGCCGATCTCGTGGCCAAGGCGCATGCCAACGGGGAGGTGAGCGGCATGGCGGGCTTTGCCTTCGGCGAGCATGTCGAGCTGTCGCAAGGCGGCCAGGCCAATGCCGATGCCGAGGCGCAGGCCAGCGCCGGCGCCAAGCTCGGCGCCGACGGCGGCAGCATCAAGCTCAGCGCCTCGGCCGACGCCTCGGTGCGCGCGGCCTTCCTGCAGAAGGCCAAGCTCGGCATGCTGAACTATACCGGCACGATGGAGGCCTGGGCCAAGGCGCGCGCCGAGGCGGTGGCCAGCGTCTCGGCCGGCATGGTGAGCGGCGAGTTCAAGCTCGGCGCCAAGCTCGGCGCGTCGGCCGGCGCCGGTGCCGGCCTCCAGGAGACCAAGAAGATCAATATCTCCGGCGTCGAGTTCGAGGCGACGCTGGGTGTTCATGCCGGCACGCTGGGCGCGTCCGCGGGCGTCGACGTGGGCTACAAGAACGGCGTGCTGAGATGGAGCGTCGATGTCGGCGCGGCCTTGGGCGTCGGCATCAACTTCAAGATCGGCGGCTCGATCGACTTCGTCGAGGCGGCGAAGGGCGCGGTGAAATTCTTCGCCGATATCGCGCGGCTGTTCGATGCCCGTCTGGCGCACCAGATGGAAGTCTCGGCATGGAAAGACATGGCGCGCCGCGGCGTCGCCATTTTCAATTGAGGTCGGTCATGGACGAGAAGGTCGAAGCCCTCCGCAAGAAGCTGGAAACCGAGCTGCCGCCGGTGCTGGCGGAACTCGCCATCGTGGCGCGCGGCACCGTGCAGCGCATCGCCGAATCCGACGGTTGGTCGGTCGAGCAGAGCCAGTGGATCGCCGAGAAGGCGCTGCCGCCGATCGTCGAGGATCTCGCGGCGGCGATGTCGCCGGAAGACGCCCTGGCCGACGGCTACAAGAAGGCACTCCAGGCCATGGCGCTGTCGATCTTCGAGGACGCACTGGCCGAAGGGAAGACGCGCGACGTGGCCTTCCTGATGCTGGTCGAGCTCGAGAAGCAGCTCGCGCTGCATCGCGGCGAGGCGCCGGCGGCCTATTCCGACGCCCTGCTGATGGCCGGCTGCGAGGCCGTCGAGGCGGCGGCGCAGGAAGGCGGCTCGAACGCCGACCAGATCGAGACCGGCTTCGCCATGATGCGCGAACTGGTGCGGGACTACGGCACCGGCACGGGCCCCGACGCCTGAACCGTCAGGCGGCCTTCGCGGCCGCCAGCACCATCTCGGCGCACTTCTCGCCGATCATGATGCAGGGCGCGTTGGTGTTGCCGCTGGTCAAGGTCGGCATGATCGAGGCGTCGGCGACGCGCAGGCCTGCGATTCCGTGCACGCGCAGCTGCGGGTCGACCACGGCCGTGCTGTCCGATCCCATCTTGCAGGTGCCGACGGGGTGATAGGTCGTCTCGGCGGTGGTGCGCACCCACTCGAGGATGTCCTCGTCGCTCTGCTTGTCGATGCCGGGCGCGATCTCCTCGCCGGTCATTTCCTTGAGCGGCGAGGTCGCCATCAGCTCGCGGCCCTTGCGGATCGCGGCCAGCACGCCGTCGCGATCGGCCTTGGCCGACAGGAAGTTGAAGCGGATCGCCGGCGCCTCGGCGGCGTCGGCCGACTTGATGTGGATCGAGCCCGTGCTCTCGGAGCGCAGCACGTTCACGTTCATGGTGATGCCGCGGCGCTTCGAGATGCGCCGCTCGTGGCCGACGCGCTCGTAGAGGAACGGCAGGACCGAGATCGTCGCGTCCGGCGTCTCCAGGCCGGGCCGGGTGCGGAAATACATGCGGATCGGCACCGCGGTCGAGGCGAGGAAGCCCTCGCCCAGCAGCGCGTACTTGATCGCCTCGCGGGCGAGCCGCCAGCTGCGCGCATTGTCGTTGAAGGTGGCGTTGCGCGCGGTGATCGCGAACTTCACCCGCGGCGAATAGTGGTCGCGCAGGTTCTCGCCGACGCCCTTCAGCTCGTGCACCGGCGTCACGCCGCGCGCCCGCAGCAGCTCGGCCTGGCCGATGCCGGACAGTTCCAGCAGCTTGGGCGAGTTGATCGAGCCCGACGACACGATCACTTCGCGCGTCGCGCGGGCCTCGCGCTTCTCGCCGCCGACGGCGTAGCGCACGCCGACGCAGCGCTTGCCGTCGAGGATCAGCCGTTCGGCCAGGGCGCCGCGCTCGATCGTGAGGTTGGCGCGGCCGCGCGCCGGATCGAGATAGCAGAAGGCCGTGCTCTGGCGGCGTCCCTTGGCGATCGTCACCTGGGACATGCCGATGCCTTCCTGCGTGCGGCCGTTGAGGTCGGTGTTGAAGGGTAGGCCGATCTTGGCCGCGGCCTCGATCATGTTCTCGAGCAGCGGTACCTTGTGGCGCGGCGTGTCGGTGATCTTGAGCGGCCCGTCGCGGCCGCGCAGCTCGTCCGAGCCGCCGGCATAGTTCTCCATGCGCTTGAACACCGGTAGCACGTCCTGCCAGCTCCAGCCGCGATTGCCGAGCTGCGCCCAGTGGTCGTAGTCCTGCGCCTGGCCGCGGATATAGACCATGCCGTTGATCGAGCTGGAGCCGCCCAGCATCTTGCCGCGCGGCACCTCGATGCGGCGACCGCCGGAGCCTTCGTCGGGCTCGGACGTGAAGCACCAGTTGACCGCCGGATGCTCGATCATCTTCGACACCCCGACCGGGATGCGCGACCAGAGATAGTCCGATCCGGCCGTGCCAGCCTCGAGCAGCAGCACGCGATGGGCGCCGCTCTCGGACAGCCGGCTGGCCGCCGTCGCGCCCGACGAGCCGGCGCCGATCACGATGAAGTCGAACTGGTCGGAAAAAGGGGTCGGCATGATCGCGCGGGCTCCATATCGTCGAGGGGCGTCGCGCCGACACTAGCAAATGCTGATGGTACCCGCTGCCGGACTTGAACCGGCACGGCCTCGCGGCCTCAGGATTTTAAGTCGGCCTTTGTAGGTTAGCCTACTTGTATCCGGCAGCACGCATTCCTTCGCTAAGCGCTTGGGGTAAATGGACTTTGTGCCCATTGCGTTCGACCGTGCGTAGCCGGAACTACGAAGCGGCTCGCTTTCTGGTGGCTCCTAGTCGGCCCCTGGAAAGTGGCAAGGATGGAGCATCCGGAATGGCCAAGATCAAACTCACGAAGAGCGTAGTCGACGCAGCCACTTTCTGCGCAAAGGAGTACGAACTGCGCGACACCGTCGTGCCTGGGTTTCTTCTGAAGGTAACCCCCGCTGGCCGAAAAGTCTTCATGATCCAGTATCGGACCAATGCCGGAGAGCGCAGGAAGCCCGCAATCGGCCGGTTCGGTGAGCTTACAGTCGAGCAAGCACGTTCGATTGCCCAAGATTGGCTTGCGGACGTGCGCAAAGGCAAGGATCCAAGCGCCGAGAAAACTGCTGCCAGAGACGCTCCGAGTGTGAAGGAACTCTGCCCGAAATTCATAGAAGACTACTCGAAGCCAAAGAATCGGCCGAAAACTGTTGAGAGCAACCAAGGCTATATCGACCGCCACATAATTCCCAGTCTTGGGACCCTCAAGGTTCGTGAAGTCACCCGGTCAGATGTCTCGAGCCTCGTTACCCGAATGAAGAAAATTCCGGTGACCGCCAATCGCGTTCTGTCCTGTCTGCGCAAGATGTTCAACATGGCTGAGGTCTGGGGCTTCCGCGACGACGGCACCAATCCGTGTCGCCACATCCCGAAGTACCCCGAGAACGGCAAGACGAAGCTGATCGCCGACGAGGAGATGTTTCGACTGTTTAGCTATCTAGAACGCGCAGATGTGGAGGGCTTGGAGCACCCGTTCCTCACTCTCGCGATCCGCCTGCAATTCGCCTTTGCGGCGCGAATGTCGGAGATCATCAGCATGGAATGGGGCTGGGTTGACTTTACAAATCGTCGTGTTGTCTGGCCGGACAGCAAGACCGGCGAAATCTCGAAGCCCATGAGCGAGGATGTCGTCGCGCTTCTTACGAACGCACCGCGCCTGGAAGGTTCGCCCTACGTCGTGCCCTCCATCTTCAAAGCGGACCGACCGATGTCCGCGATCACTTACTCTAGAGGCTGGAAGCGCGTCCTCGAGCGAGCGGAGATCCCACATGTGGGGACGCACGGAATCCGGCACCGTGCCACTACTGAGATTGCGAATTCCGGCGTTCCGCTAAAAGTCGGAATGCAACTCACGGCGCACAAGACGGTCACGCAGTTCATGCGATACGTCCATATTGAGGACGACCCGGTTCGGGCCGCTGCCGAGACTGTCTCGTCGCGCAGGCTCGTCTTACTTGCCGGCCAGCGAACTAGTACACAACCTGCTCACAACCTGATGGTGGTACAGCCCGCCAAGCTGTTGAGAGTGCCAGTTGCCACGCCCGCAGGCTTCGGCGACGGACAGTACAGCTCCAAGACAAAGCTCGGAAATTACCGCCCCTTCCGACATCGGTCGGGAGCAAATCGTGCAGCTCCGCCCGGAACAAAACGCACCAGGAAAGCTCGATTGGTTGCCGCGGAATAGTTAAGACCGCAGCTCGCGACTACCCGCGCGAAAGGGTATCTCTTGCCGCTCGGCCCAATTCGCATCCTATTACTAACTTCCCATTGAACGGGTGAACTCCTGGCGGTTGAAACCGGCAAGAGCTTTCACGCGTCGAGGCGAGAAGTCTCCGCGCGCCAGAGCCTAGCGAATTTGGCGCAACTTTGCCTCGGCATTGTGACGCTCGCGCGAACCTTCGGGCAGGCCGCCCATCGCGCCCGCGATCTCGGTGAGCAGACCGCATAACTCGAGGCGGGTCATGCGCAAGAGCTCGATCAGCGACAGTACCTTTATGGATTCCTTCTTTTCATTGGGCTGCGCCAATCGCAGTCTTCTGGCGGAGGCGACAGCGACGAAGGAGGCGGCAGCACCGCTTGCGACCGTAACGATGAGGAGGAGCGCGCTGGCGCTTGCGGCACACAGCCGACGAAGTTGCGATAAAGCCTCAGAAAGGATGCGGCGCGTGCTAAATAAGGGAGGAGGAAACAAATTATGACTAATCCGAAGACTGCCGTTATCAACCTCATGAATGGGGTTGCTCCCGAACGCCGCGCGGAGATCGCCGCGCTGTGGGATCGGTACAAGCCCGACGTCGATCTCTCCGTAGATGCTAAGAACACGACGATGATGGCCAGCAAGGACCACATCGTCTTCGACCAGAAGACCATTGACGTTTATTGGCTCATCGGTTTCGCCGGCTGGAAGGCGATTGAGACTTACAGCGCGTTGATCATGCTGGCGGTGGCGGCCGGCCAACCCATCGGGGCCGCCATCAAGGCGGACAACGCGTTGGGCGAATTTGAGCGAAGCTTTAAGGAGAGGCTTCAAGCGGCACAGACCCTCATTAACACCGACACCCTAGATGGTGTCGAATGGCCGCCGGATCTTCCTCACCCGACTGCCAATCGGGAGGACATGACAAACGATCAGGACAGAGCCGCCTACGACATTGTCCAGGTCGCTACGGGGTTCATCCTCTTGCATGAGTTCAAGCACGTCATGCTGGATCGCGACGGCGAGAGGCCCAAGGACCGTCGCGAAGAAGAACTCGCCTGCGATGTATGGGCGCGCTCTTTCGTCATGGAGAAAATCGGGGAGTATGTAGCGAGCAGCGGCCAGCCCTATGAGAAGGTTCTCAGGTTGCGATCCATGGGCTTGGCCGTCGCAGCCCTCATTCTCTACGAGATCACGCCGTCCTGGGACCACGGCGGCAATAAGGACTATTTCTCGCTCGCAACGCGCCTACGCGCGATCCTTCAGGGTACCAACCTGCCGCCCAATGACTCGTTCTGGCTGTTGGCCGCCGGATTGCTGATTGGAATGTTAAGGAAGACGAGGCTGCCCATCGACGCTGGATCGATGTCGGCGCGCGATCTCGCCGACTATCTCATGGAGAGGATGGACCCGGAGGCAATGCACGAGGCCCCCTAAGCCGCCACCTCTCGCCAAGGCGGCCGAGTAGAGTCCGGTCCGGCGTGCCGGACGCGCCAAGGTCTCTAGGTTCCTGTCTGAAGCGGAGCCGGGAAATGGGCTGCGTGATAGTTCGTAAGCGTGCGTTCCGCGACTTCGTAACCGTGACGGGAAATTCGATCGAACGCGTCCGTCGTAACGGCGTTGAGATCGGTCGGATAGTTCGCGACGCTGTCGACATTCTCTTCGGAGGAGAACGCGTCGTAGTCGGACGGTGATGCGTTGCGTCCGGCCTTCAGATCAAGATTGCGGTTGGAGTTGCCCATGCGGACGAGAACGCCCTGGACTTCGCCCCGCATGATCGCGCCGACGAGCATGCGGCTCCTGAGCGCGCGGATTTGGTCGCTGGCAATGCTGAACAGGCGCGGCGTGGCGAGGCGTCCTTTGAGGAGATTGGCGAGGGGTGGCGTGGGCGACGCCATCCCGAGCGGACCTGATGCATCGCTGCAAATCAGGAAATCGCAATCCACGAGGCCGCGGTCGATCTTGTAGACCGGCTCGAGTCCGAGATTTTCGTAAGCGCCGCCGTCCCAGAGATTGACCGCCGCAAGCGACGGCGAGGCGGCCTCGAGCGGTTTGCGCGTGGCGGGATCTGTTCGGTACCAGCCGGCCTTTGGGAGATCGAACCGCAGCGCGCCGATGGCGTAGGGCACGGCCGCGGACGCGGCCACGGCGCGAGCGAGTGGGAAGCGCGGTTCGTAGTGGCGACCGAAACGCCAGTCGCCCATCTCGCGCTTCGAGAAGCGCCAATTCTTCCCGGTCTCGATGCAGGTGGTATTGATCCACCATGTCGGCGTCTCGGGCAGGTCGTTCAAATCCGTTTTGATGTTCCATTGCCGATCGAGAAGGTCGGTCAGAATTTCCGCGCGGTGGTGCAAAAGGCGGCTCCGATGCCGTGCGACGCCGCGCCAGCCGAGGGCGCCGAGGCTGAAGAGATCGCGCGTCGTCAGAAGCTGCCGGAGCTCGGGAAAGATGCGCTCGCGATAGAGCGACGAGCCCGGCCAGCGCATCGAACTCGCCGTAATGACGGCCGCCGACACGAGGCTCCCGCCCGACACAGTCGACAGGACCGAGACCCGTTCCAGGGCCCCGCGGTCGGCCAGGAGGCGAAGAACGCCGAGGTGGAAGACCGCCGCGCGGACCCCGCCGCCGGACAGGACCAACCCGATCTTTCCGAGGCTGGAGGGGTCGTTTCCTTCAGTGCCCATGCCGACTTTCCCCACATTTACGAATCTACGGGCAACCATACCGCAGCCAGTTGACTCCCCGATTCCGATCTGCGATCTTCCGTCCGTTATCGCACAGTCGCACGATCGCACGATAGTGTACACAAGGAGAACAGAAAATGCCGAGGCCGTCCGTTACCGAGCTCGAAGCGATCCTTCAGCGCGAAGACGAAGTCGAAATCGAAATCCTCCCTAACGGTGAGGTGCGCGCCAAGGATCAGACCACCGCGACCGAGCGCGGCGGTCGCAAGCCCCTGACGATGCGCGAAGACCTCGGCGGCGAGTACGGGGGAGCGCGCTCATGAACGTGCAGCGCGTCCGGGCGGAGATCGTGCAGGCCGCCGCCCATTTCCCGAACATCGATACCTTCACCACGACCGACGGCGGCGTCTACATCAAGGCTGCTCTCCAGACCTCGGTCGGGCAGGCCTACGTGATCGCGATCACGTTCGTCGGCTATCCGAACAGCATGCCGAAGGTCACGGTGATCACGCCGGCGGTGCAGCACAGCATGCACATGTACAAGGGCGGCTACATCTGCTTCATGCACCCGAGCTACTGGAATCCGGCGCGCCACGACCTCAAATACGTGCTGATGCAGGCGGCCGTTTGGCTGAACAAGCACGAGATCTACAAGCAGAGGGGCGTATGGCCCGGCCCCTCCCTGGCGCACGCGTCATGAGGATCGACTTCACGCCGCTCCCGATGACGGAACTTCGGACGCGTCCGGGAGAAATCCTCGACCGCGTCGCCGAGGACGGCGAGGCCTTCGTCATCGAGCGCAACGGCCGGCAGCGCGCCTGTCTCGTTCCGATCTCGGTCTTCCTTCCCGATATCTCTCCGGCGCGCATCACCCGCGAACTCGACGAGCTTGAGAAGGCGGGCGAAGTCGCACAGACCACGATCAACGACGCCCGTGAAGTCGCGATCACCGTGAAGCAGCAGCAGAGCGACTGCGCCTACACGATCATCATCACACTACCCCACAACTATCCGAATTCCTGCCCGCGGGTTTACGTCGGCGAGCTGAAGGACGACGCCCCGCATCGCTTCGCCGACGGCGCGCTCTGCATCTTCGGCGTCGTTGGCGCCTGGAACCCCGGCAAACATACGGCGCGGGATGCGCTCGAAAACGCGCGTCGCTGGCTCGGCGGCTACGAGGCGTGGCAACTCACCGGCGCATGGCCAGAGGCAGGATCGCAGCATGGACAGTAAGAGCAAGCTCTTCGAGCGGATCGAACGACTCTACGACGTCGGCCTCATCGGCCAGGCGAAGGTCCTCGTCGCCGGCTGCGGCTCGGGCGGCAGCCAGGTCGCGCTGCAATTGGCGATGTCCGGCATCCGCAATTTCAGCCTCTACGACAACCAGACGCTCGGCGAGGAGAACGTCATCCGCCACGCCTGCGGCTTGCGCTATGTCGGCTGGAACAAGACCGAAGCCCTGCTCGACCTGCTCCGGGACCGCAACCCCGAGATCAAGGCCGAGATTCACAACGAGGATTTGATGGAGACAGTTGATCTCGACGATCGCGTCCGTGACGCAAGCGTCGTGATCCTCGCGACGGACAACGAGCCGTCGCGGTTCCGGCTGAACGAAGCCTGCGTTCGCACTGGCACGCCCTTCGTCGTCGGCAAGGTGTTCACGCGCGGCATCGGCGGCGAAGTCTTCGCCTACCGGCCGAAGGAAGGCGGCTGCCTCGGCTGCCTCGAAATGCTGCTGGAGCGCTCGAAGTTTCGCGACAAGGTCCGCGAAATCGATCTCGTCAGCCAGGAAGAGCGTGACGCGATGTACGGGCTGCCGGTGGCCGAGATCAAGGACTCGCCGGGCCTGAACGTCGACATCGCCTTCATCACGAACTTCCACACGCGCTTCGCGCTCGACGCGATCGCGCGGCGGTTGCCCGAGCGGCCGAGAAACATGGAGCCGATCCCCGGCAACTACGTGGCGTGGGGCAATCGCCCCGTCCATCCCTTCGACAAGCACTTCCAGATCGAGAAGATGAGTTTGCCTCCGCTCGATGCCTGCAAGATCTGCCAGGAGGAGAACGGCGATGATGTTTAAGCGCGCCGAGGGCGTCGAGCTCCAGATTCCCCGCGCGGCGGTCGGGGCAATCTTCGACGAGTGCGATCGTTACGACGTCGACGAAACCGGCGGCCGCATCCTTGGAACCTACAAGGGCGGCGATCGCCGGCTCGGCATCACGGTCAGCGGCGTCATCGAGCCTGGCCCGAACGCCCAGCGGTCGCAGACCTATTTCAAGCAGGACGGCGAGTATCAGGAGTCGGTGTTCCGGCGGGTCGAGGACCACGTCCCGGAAATCGAGCACCTGGGCAACTGGCATACGCATCATGTGAACGGTCTCCGCCACCTGAGCGGTGGCGACATCGAGACTTACTTTCGCACCGTAAATCGCCCGACGCACAACACCGACTTCTTCTATGCCCTGCTCGTGACGGAGCGCGTGCCGGGCAAAAGCGGTCTTCAGCGCTACATCTTCAAGAACTACCTCATGCGTCGGAACGACGACAATGTTTATGAAATCCCCGCGAGCGCCGTGACCTTGGTCGATGCGCCGCTCGTCTGGCCGGCATCGGAGGAAAGCGTGCCCAGGAAGGTCAAGACGCGGTCGGCGGAAGCCGTTCCGACCATGGATCTGGTTCATGATCAGGACGTGGTTTCTCAGTTCTTCCCGAAGGTGAAGATGCTGAAGTCGGCCGAGCTCGGGATTTACTGGCGCGGCACCTTGCGGACGGCGGACGGCGCCGATCTCGAGGTGGTGGTTCTCCGTGACAGCGACGCGCCGCACGGTTGCGCGGTCACGCTTCGCAACGCGCCCGATGTTCTCGAGCCAGTGACGAAGGCTCTGGCCAAGGAAGTGTTTCCGAATGCGCGCTCGGCACTGGTCGCCGCCGAGCGGGCGTGTAACGCGCAGCTTCTGGCGACCGCAACTTCGGCTAAGAAAAAACGGGGGCGTCTATGGATGTTCTGACTCTTTTTGTCGATCAGGGTGCGTTGGCGGGTGTTCGGGTCGGCGGCGAGGGCATCGTGATCGATGCTCACATGCCGCAGTGTGAGAATGTGAGCCCGGAAGAAATCCAGCAAAGCCTCTCGAGCTATTTCCGCGGCGTCGACGTTCGCGGATTTGTTCTGACGGGCTTCGACTCGGACCACGCGCATGATCTCGGCGTCGATTGGGTTTTGACCAACCTCAAGCCCGCCTGGATCATGTATCCGAAGTACTACAAGGATACGGATTGCGCGCGGGCGGTGTTCAACGCTATCAACAAGCATGAGCGGCGACGCGAGGGCACCGCCCGGCCGCTGATCCGTCACTCGGTCCGCCTCGACAAGATGGAGTCGCGCTTCATTCCGGGGCTCGGCGCAAACTTCTCGGTCGAGCTCTTCTCCCCGCACTTCGAGGACATGGATACCTCGAATAATTGCAGCATCGTGGCGAAGATCGTCGGCAAGGACGCGACGGGCTTCAGCTACCTCGCGACCGGCGATACCGAGATCGACCGCTGGGAGACGATCAGCCGGATCTTCGGCGATCGGCTGGCGTCCGACGTGATGGCCGCGTCCCATCACGGCTCGATCTCCGGCGTCTACCCGCAGGCGCTTTTGGACATCAGCCCCAACACGGTGCTCATCAGCGCCGGGGTGGACAGCCAGTATGATCACCCCCACGGCGCGTCGCTCCTGGCCTATCAGGCCGTCGCCGAGCATGTGTGGGCGACGAACGCCGGGGGCGTTGGCCAGAACCTGCTTACGCGCCGTCGCGGCACGGACTTCGAGACGGTGGTGTTTCAGCACGCGAAGGCGGCGGCATAGCCTTTGCTCAATAGTGAATAAGAGATTCGCGTTGGCTGAGACCGGGCAGCCAACACGAGTTCGAGCAGACGCCCGGCGAGAAGTGAGGATCGATGTCAAAGGATAGATTGTTTGTCGAGCGTCGCCCGCAGGGCGACTATGCCGTTCGTCGCGGTGGTTCACAGCGGGCGAGCGATGTACTTCCAACCCAGCATCAGGCGATCGAGCGGGCCAAGGAATTAAATCCTTCGAAGCAGCCTCTGGTCGAGCGCGTGCGTCACACCGACCAGGGCAGACCTGACAAGTGGCGTAAGCCCTGAAAGGTTCGGCCCCCGGGCCGACAAGAGCAGGCCTGCGCCTGCCGTGAGATCGCGTAGGCGGCGCGACGATCCGATTGAAGCTGGTGCGGACGGAGGGAATTGAACCCTCACGAGAGTGACCTCCCTACGGATTTTCATACCACTTCGGCTTTCGCCGCCGCTCCTCGCGTTCGTGGTGGACTAACCGATACTGTGATGAGTGACGGCAAACGCAAAAAAATCCGTGGATAGACGCGTCCAGAGGCCGGACCGGCTCTATTTCGGCCGCCTGGGCGAGCGGCGTCACGAAGCCGCCCGGTCAGCTAGTTGGGGTGGTGCCTCTTCGCCATTCGGTGACGATCCTCGCGCAGCTATTTGATCCGAATGTAAGTTTGCCCTTCGAGAACGCGCTTTACCTGAGCCGAGTCAATGGCGCCGGCTTGCTGTCGTATCGCCTCGATGCCTGTATCGTCACACTGATCTAGGTGAAAGCGACGGTCTCAATGAAAAACAGCAAGTCCACCAAAGCGCACGGACTCGAGGAACGCTTCGAGTTTCCGGAGGACGCCCTCGCGCCGGGTAACCGCGAAGCGCTACGTCCTGCGATATTCGAGGTTCGGGAAAGAAGCACCGGTACCGAGCGGATGCTGAAACTTTGGCGCAAGACAGCCGGTCCCCTCGACGACGATCTGAGAAATCTCTGGTTGCACGAGATGCGTCAGGTGCAGCGTGTCATGGCGTACGCTGGTGCCCGGGATGTTGTGGTTGATGTGCTTGAGTTCGTCGAGGACGACGACAATTTTGGCGTCGTGCTCGAGTGCATCGGCCAGCCGCTGGGCGTAAGGCGGCGGCGAGTGGGCCGCCAGCACTGGTTGCGAAACTTGGCTGGACCCAGGCCTCGCGTGCTCTTCTGGCAGAATCTTCGGCGCATTGTCGCCGCCTTGGGCATTATACATTCGCAAGGTCTGGTTCACGGCCAGCTGACCACCGATACGATCATGACAGAAGGCAGCGACGAACCCGATTTTCAATTGGGCGGCTTCGAATGGAGCCTTTGGCTCAATGCAGGGACCCCCGAGCTAACCCAGGCCAAAGTAGGCGCAGTGGCCGCAGCCCTGAGATCGGAGAGTTATTCCTTCGCTCAGGACTGGCATGCGCTCGGGCTTGTTGCACTTGAATGTCTAGACTTGGAGGCTCGGGCCTCCGGCGAAATCCTTCCCCGACGGGGCAGCGAAGTGCCGGTCAACCTTCAGGTCGCGGAGCGTGTGCTGCTAAAGCGGCTGATCGCTCCGGCGCGGATGGACCAGTTGGATGCTGACTCGATCATACGAACGATCGATGACCTCTTGACTAGTGTCGCACGCGCCGTGAGTTCGCCATCGGGCTCCTTTTTGATGAGATTTGACCGGCAATCGAAGCTCGCCGACGTCATCTATGACATTAGCGCCGGCGAGATAGCTATCGACGAGTATCGGCGGCAGTTGGAGTGGGTCCGGGGCGATTTGGACGGCGGGGCTACGCTTCTCATGCCTAGAGCCGATGGCGATATCACCCGCCTAAAACTCGTCACGGCAAACATGATCTACCACTTGCAAGCCTCTCGCGATGAGGGCGCAGCGCTGTGGGATGTCGCCGTGTGCCGGTCCGTAGAGATACGGAAGGATACATTCAGGATTGGAGAGGCGGAGCCTCATACGTTGATGCAGCCCGTCATCGTGGCTGCAAATGCGCGTGAGGCTCAGGAGACACGGGCGCGACTTGGACCGGATTTGCTGGATTGGAGTGCCTATTCGAGTCGTCGTCCAGATCAAGGTGCGGCAGGCGAGGTCGACGCCGTTCGTCGTGCCTTGCTGTTGGTGCAGATTGTCGAGGCGGTAGTCAAGGCGCTCGAAGTTTATCCTGTGCAGGTGCTTGGTCAGGGCCTCCGGAGCGGCCGGCCGTACGTGGATGTCCGTGCTGAACCGAACAGCGAGCGGGATCGGATCGCAAAGCGGATCGGCTTGCATTCGGGTGCCAACTCTCTCAGGAGGCTGTTCGAAGAGGAGCATCGGGACGCTGAGACGCAGTGGCGACTGAGTGAAGCGCGTAGCCTGGGCGCCTCCCAAATCGGCGATGTAGTGGCAACGTTTGTCGATGTTGTGGAGCATCGCGGCCGTCGATCATACCGATTCGAGCTCGACGAGGCCCTCCCGGAGCACCGTCCACTGTTTCTGCGAGCGGCACGCGACACAGGAACCGAACAGGCAATCCAGCGCCGGCTACGCAACATCAAGGCGCTCGACACCCGGATCGACCTTGCCGAGATGCTGGCGGACCCTTGGCGCGTGCGTAGGTCCAGCAGGGAGAGCCTCAGCGAGAAGGAGCGCAAGGACAAAGAGTACCTCGACTTGGATAAGCCGAAACAGGAGGCGCTGGTTAGTCTGTGGTCGACCCTGCCGTCATTCTTCGTGGTCGGGCCGCCAGGAGTTGGCAAGACGAAGCTCGCGACCGAGGTCGTCCGCAGGCGCTTTTTGAAGGACCGTTCGAGCCGGATGCTGCTGAGCGCGCAAGGGCACGACGCGCTCGACAATCTTCAGGTCAAGGTCAAAGAGACGCTCACAGTCGCTGGCCTGACAGACGTGCTGGTAGTCCGATCGACAACACCGGATCGTCGCAAAGGAAGCGACGAAGAGGTTCATCGCGCCGGGTTCGAATATCTCGACCGGCTTTCGCAAAGCCTCCTGGCGCAAATGGCGCCCGACACGACCCGACGTCGGATGGAATCACTCAAGGAAGCAGCGCGCCGGCTGGAGACGTCGAAGGAGAGCGTCAGCCGCGAAGAACGTACGGGCCTCGGCGCCATCTCCAGCCTGGTGCTCGATGCGGCCAACATCGTAATTTCGACGGCAAATTCGCCGGATGTCGAACGGCTCGTCGAAGCACGCGAGCAGTTCGACTGGGTGATTGTGGAGGAGGCAGCCAAGGCGATCGGACCGGAGCTGGTAGGTCCTTTGATGCTGTCCGGCCGACGCCTCCTCATTGGTGACCACCATCAGTTACCGCCGTTCGACTCGGATCGTCTGATTAGAATTCTTCGCGATCACGGTCTCGTCTCGGAGGCAGTAGGCATCGCGGAGGACATGGTTGGGCCTCTCTTCCGGGATGGCGAACTTGAGGAAATTCAGAAGGTCGCCGCTGATGCTGCGGTGTTCAGGGACCTCTCTGGATTGGCACTGCGTCTGCTTGAGCCATTTCGCTCGGTTGTGGAGGAGGACGAACGCCGCAAGGATGCGAACTCTGCCCATCGTCCTGTAGCAGCTACCCTTACGGAGCAGCGGCGCATGGACCCAGCCATAGCTGAGGTGGTGTCGCGGGTCTTTTACCAGAAGAGCCGCCTCACTACCGAATCAGGGCGCGCCATGGCCGCCGAGCGTGGACCGGCCCCAGTTGCGCAACTGGGACCACTTCCCAAATCCCCCATCGTCATCGTTGGTTTTCCGCATGTCAGCGCCACAGGGAAACCAGACGCCTTTGAACGGGCACGACCGCGCTGGCACAACCCGTCCGAGGTAGAGAGCGTTGTCGACACCTTGCGCCTCCTCAGGCCATGTGATTTGGCAAAGCCGCCAACATTGGCAATCCTTTCGCCTTACAATGCCCAGGTCGCCAAGATTCGCCAGCGCGTGCAATCGCTTCGTTCTGGCCCGCTTTCCCACCTGGACACGTTTGTGCCCGTGCTCAGCAACGGCGACTTCGTTGGCACCGTCGACGCCTTTCAGGGTAGCGAAGCGGATGTCGTGGTCCTTTCGCTGGTTCGGAACAATCCGATGACCGGTGGACGGGCCCTGGGCTTTCTCCGCGATCGACGCCGCATGAATGTCGCGCTCAGCCGTGCGAAGTGGCAGCTAGTCATCGTGGGCAGTCTGGCCTTTCTCGAGGAAGCTGTCAGGGGAGTAAACCCTGGCGAGGAGACGCACGACCTTTCTTTCCTGACGGACATGGTTACCCTGTTCGAAGAGCTGAAAGGCCGCAAGCGCGGAGACACAATGCTGGCCATCGAGGTGACGCCAGAGAGTCTCGCGAGGCGATCATGAGCCTGACAATTGCGATCCCCGTCTTTCGCATCGGCTGCAAGGTAGGTATTGACCGCGGTCGAGCGTGGAGCGTAGTCGACGAGACCGTTCTGTGGGCAGTGACGCGCCAGTCACGGTCGATCGCATCGCTGGCAAAGGATGCTGACCTGCCTCGCCAGATCGTCACCGCATCGATCGCGCGCCTAATGCGGTTCAGGCTAGTGGAGGTGGTAGTTATGGAAGCGGGGGTCGCCTTCCGTGCGAGCCCCTACGGGTTCGACATCATCAGCAGTGGTGCCGCCTTGCCGTTCTTTCCAAAGCGGATTTCAAGGCCGGTCAGCTTCGTTGTCGAGTGGGCTACCGGCGATTTCTTTCCCACGCGGCAGATCCGGTTACTGTCGCCGAACAAGCTGGAGCAGGCACGCCGTGCCGGAAGCGAGGTGCGCGTAATCGCGGTTGAAGGCGGTGGCCCTTCCATGTCGCCGGACGCCAATCTGAACCGGCTCTCCGAGATTGCTGCTCGCGGATGGAATGAGCAGGTCGCAGTCATCGACAGCCGGACAGCTACCATGCATGACAATGAATACATGGCGCTGCGAGTGGTAGACGGGATGGTGCAGGGGCTGCCGGATACCGCCGGTCCTGCATTGCGACGGATGGTCAGCGAAGCCGCAGCTCTTCCGGCGGGAGCGGAGCGGGTTCCAGTCACATATGCAGGCGTCCAAGAGACGCTTGACCACGAGCCTGCGGCGCATTCGTGCAAATTTGATCCATCCGATATCGTCATCGGGGGATCGGCGCAACGAGCCTGTCTAGAGAGCCTGATAGCAAGCGCGCAAAGTCGCGTGATCATCCATTCGACTTTTCTCGACGCAAAACGGTTCGACGTCCTGCTCGACCTGATCCGGTCGGCATGCCGTCGGGGTGTCCGCTTTGATCTACTCTGGGGTGCGGAAAAGGACGAAGAAACCGAAATTAGGAATGCTGCGGAAGCGGCAAAGATTGCAGCCTTGATTCGGTCCGATCGCGATCTGGCCGGACGAGTCATAATTCACATGCGGACCACAGGATCGCACGCCAAGTTGATCTTGGTCGACACTCCGGACGCCGGATGGATCGCGGGCGTGGGATCTTGCAATTGGGTGTCCTCCCCCTTTCAGTCCGTTGAACTTACAGTTGTCCTGCGCGATCAGCATGCGGTCGCAGACGTCATGGTGGCTTTTCAGCAAATGGTCGGGCGCCGGGGACTAGCGGATGGAATCGCCAATGAGTTGGGCATTACGGCGCGAGACCTGCGCCGCATGCCAACGGGCGCAGGCACCGCCAGCGTAACGGTCGTTGTCGGCGACGGTCACGAGAGATTGGCCCGAGCAGCAAGCGGTCAGGCGCGCGCGCGACTTGTCATAGGTAGCAATAGATTGGGTTCGACTGCCCGGCCAGGCGCGATCATGCCGGGCGAGGTTGCTGCGGAGCGGGCAGGCGTCCGGGCTGTCGTGCTTTATACGCAAACGACTGGCCCCATAAAGAATCGGCATGGCCGCGCGTTGACAGAAGAGGCGTATGCAAACGGGGTTGTCCTCGCCAGAACTCCCAAGAAATTGCCGTTACATGGGAAGTTCGTCGCTTGGGACCAGGACGATGTCATCGTAACAAGCCTGAACTGGGCTTCGGCGTCGAGCGATCCGGACTTTCCGTGGGGCGATATTGGAGTGCATGTTCACGGAACGGGGATTGCATCAAGCGTTCTCGCCCGGCTCGAGATTTTGTTCCCGGAAATTGCGGCTGACGCAGGCGGACCCGGATACAGGTCGGAATAACCGGTGATCAGGTAGCGCGCCGCTTCTGTCGCCAGGTGCGCCTCGCGGGCTGGAAATGTCCCGGAGAACATGCTGCTCGACCCGCGAGGTGACCTTGATGCACGCGATGCAGCTCGACTCCGGTAGGATCAGCTTGGGCCTTCCATTACGCGCTGTAGCCCCACACGATCAAAGTCTGGAGGAGCTTATGAAACCATCCGTAACTTATAAATATCACTCGCTAGACGACTACCTGCTCTCAAAGCGGCTCGACGTAGATGGCATGCTTGATGATGGATGGGGAGCACACTTTCCCGTTAAGGCACGAGAGATTGACGCTGCTGTGCTATTCGCCGACATCTGCTCGTTTTCCGCGCGCACCAAAGATTTGTCTCCAATCGAAACTCTTATCTTCCTGAATAATTTTCTCGCTTGGATAAGTGCAGAAGCGTTACGAGATGGAACGCTCATCGTCGATAAATATATCGGAGATGAAATCATGCTTGTCTTCTCAAAGGAATTTGGCTCGCTAGATCCCTTTGTCGACGCCTTGCGGGTGGGGCGAGCCATGCTCGATCGCGATGCGCTTGGGTTTGCGCCAAGGATCGGAATAGCCATGGGCCGCGTTGCCGTCGGCTACGTCGGTACACCTCTTCGCTACAATTGCACCGTGCTGGGGGCGCCCGTTGTCGTCGCAAAGCGCTGTTGCGGCATTGGAGAGGAGCCATTCTCGTCGATTACATTCCCTGCCGAGTTGTGGGCCCAGCACCAACTCGAGGAGGTCTTCCCAAGGCGAAAGCGTCAGGCACGCGACGGAACAATTTTCGAGGAGCCATTGAACTGGCAACTCGGCGATTCGCGTGTGACAGCCTTGAAGAATATTGGTGAACGCCAAGTAAGGACACTCTTCACCAACCTCGTTCATTTTTCACAATACGCGCCCGAAGACCGGGCTCGGGATGGGCTGACTCATCTAAAAAGAGAGGGCAGCTATCACTACGCGCGTTATTCTTATGAAGCCGAATAAAGCGAACATGGATAAGCCTGCGACGCATCTGCGGTCATCACGAACATGTGGCGCACGATTTCATTTGTATGGATTTTCAGCTTCTCGCTGCGTGGATCAGATGTCCCATTTCGCTCTTTGTTCATCATCGTGACTACGGGCTTCTTTAATATGATGTTCCATATCTGCCAGCATCTTCTTGGCCCATCGCCGGACTTCGCCGGTGGGGTGCTTTTCGAGAGACATCAGGGGAGCTTGATAGCGCACGTAATACGTCGCGAGTGAACCCATCCAGCCGAAGGTGTGCATGTTCTGCTCGATCTTCCGAAGGACGTCTTCGCGATCACCGAACTCGTCCAAGAGGCGGCGCGTCAAGGAATGAAATTCTTGCGGACCTTCGGTCGAGGCGTCGGGAGTGAGGACCGGAGCTACGCCCGCTAAAAAGGCAGGGCCGACGTCGGGATGGGCGTGGCACCAGGCAAAGAGGACGTCCTCCGGCAGACTGAGAATGGGCGGCACTTTCTTATCCCCGAAGGAATACGGGTCGCCGAGGGCGCTCTCCATGCGCCAGGATTTCAGCCTGTCTTCTGAGCCGATCGCTTCGCTCAAGATAGGCCAAACTACGCCCGAGAATTCGGACAAGAGCTTGGGCAGAAGCGGCTTTATCAGGTCCTTCATGTCGCGATCCGGATCGGCCGCCAGATGCTTGGCAAGTGTTAGGGCGACTGACCTGGCGTCGGAATCTTCCCATCCCTTCTTGAGCATCCAACCGATCAGCACCTTGAAGTGATGGGCGTCCATCTGGGAGCCGCCCTTCCTTTCACGGCGATTGAGATTGACCGCGGCCAGCTTGAGCTGCGGGCGAAGCCCCTCGATCTTGTCCCGTGCGCCGTGGACGTACATGCCCATAAGGTCAAGGGCAACGGAGTACGCATCACCATCCATGGACAGCATTTGGTCGAATAGCGGGCTAACTGAATCAGTGGGCAATTTCGCGAGAACGCCGCCCGTGGTCCAATTTGCGAGCGTGCTGGGCGGCAGGACGCCGTCGCGCAACCCTGCTCTTACAAGCTGCACGTCCTCGTCGGTAATCCCAATACTCGCGGTCGCCATAACGAGCACTGGCGCGAATACCTTGGATGCCATCGCTTCCTTTTTGAACTGCTCGACCACGCCTGGATGCTTTGCGGCAAGGCCCGTCAGATAGCCGACAAGCACACCATAGTTTCTCTGGCCCTCCGGCGCAGCGACCACGGCGGATTTGATCGGTGTCAACCAATCGAGCGGCGTCGACGAATGAGCGGCAATAAATTGGCCGAATTCATAGACCATGCGATGGTCGCCGGTGCTCAATTGAGGGAGCAGGCGAACGATGAGCTCCGGCTCCTTGAGCAGATCGTGCGTCAGCTGCTCGACGGCGGCAATTTGATCATTTCTGGCCTTCTCGAAGTCGTGCTCTTCGTCGAGCAGGTAGTCCCACGGCATATCGGTCAGCAGGAACTTGGCCCGCGTTGGCAGATCGTTGGGCGTGAGTTTGTCGATAAGCTTTTGCACGCGCTCGGGCACACCGTCGCCAAGATCCTTCTTTTCGAATTGCAGCACGTCGGCGAGGCTATCCAGCGCTTCCGGCCAATAGGGATAAACGGCCGAGATGGCCTCGATCCATTGTTCAGCATTGTCAATGAGGCCATGGGAGACCAGCGAGCGCAGCCCTTGGCCGATGCCCTTTCGCGCCCGCGTTCCGACGTCGTCGTCTCGTTGGGCGAGGGTGACGAGTCGCTCGGCACAGGCGATGATGTAGTCAGAGACATCTTTCCAGGTATTCGGTTGCCAAGGCTGCAGGGCGGGACGGCTACCCTGGATTTCGGGGCCGACGCTTCTCGAAAAGCTATGGGTCCTTGCTCCTTCCAGGAGCGCGTCTACCACCAGAGGCATTTCCGCGCCGTCATTCCTGCGAATCAGATCATCGAGCAGGCGCAAGCGGGCGTCGCCGTCGGCCTCGGTATTTCCAAGAAAGACCGGAAAGATCGCCTTGAATTCGCCCGTGGCGTTGTTGGCCCAGTCTTCGTTCTCCGCCAAGGCAAGCTTGAGAAGGAGTAGGCCGCCTTGTTCGAATCCCTCGTTTGTAAATGCAATTTTTTCCAGCGCCCAAACAAGATTGCGCCGCAGATCGCCGCCTATTTGCCTTGTCTCCTCGTGCGACAACTGGCCCACGACCCGTTCGATCAGCATGACGACGGATGCCGCGTCGATCTCCGCAAGGGACGAGAGAATTTCGGCGTTTCCGCCCGCGCGTAGGGCATCAAGTGAAGCGAAGGGTCCATTTAGGCGACAGACGAATTTCGCAACGTCCTTTGCGATCTGCCTGTCATTCAGAACGGCCAACTGCTCGGCGAGCCTCGTCCGCAGATGCTTCGGTAGTTTACCGGCAAGGATGTCGTCCCATCGTGCGTCGCCCCATTGCCGCCATTGCCGTTCGGCCAATCGCAGAGCGATGGGGCGAGGTTGCAGGACCAGAAGACGGCCGCGTGTCTGGGCGACGCCGCGCCCCGACAGATCTTCGAGCGCCGCATAAATCTCCGGCGCCGTTCGATGTCGCGCCAAATGGGTTACATCTTCGACGTCGGTCGTCGGCGACTTCGTTCCGAGTAGGCCGAAAGCGCCAAGAAGCATGCCGGCGTCCAGCAATATTTGGCGATCGAAGAGACTTCTTCCCACAAGGACCCGCTCGACCAGATCATCGTCGCTGACGGTCGCGATCGAGCCGTCCTTTAACCAAGCCTGACCGATGAGGACCGCCATTTTGGGGTAGCCGGACGCAAACTTAAGCAAACGACTTTGATCGTCGCTCGGAAGATCCGGAGCCACTTGCTTGAGGAGTCCTTCGACAACTTCGGGAGGCGCTAGATCGACCTGCAATGTGCCGGACGGCAGCGTGCCTGCCGGCAATTCCGGATCGATCGTTACCAGGGACAAGCGACTGCTCGTCCGTTTGACCATCGCCGCAAGGTCCTGGTGCGTCTCCGTGGTGCACTGGTCGACGACGACGATTGCTCGAACCGAGCTGTCGGCCAGGCTCTGAACGACCGACTTGATATTGACCGTGCCCGCTTCGGGTTCCGAACTGTAAAGGACGAGGTCGCTCAATAGGAGACCGGAAATTTCCTCGTCGTCGGTCGGCCGAAAAGCTTCGAGCGCCAAGCGGGATTTTCCGGTGCCTGAAAGACCAACGATCCTGGCGACGCCGCGCGCCGGTTCGATCAGCTTGTGAAGCTCGCTACGGAAGGACTCGAGGCGGCTGTCGGGCACGAAGGTAAATCCGTCGTGTTCGGAGCGACCAGCCCAATGCGACCAGTCGCGCATGGGGCCGGCCAACCCGGGCTGAGTTTGTTCTAGAACCCAAGTCGCGACGGCCGGGTTGGAGTTGACCCAGTGAGCTATTTGCGAGGCGTCGCGAAATTGGACGCGGCTAGCCTCGACGGTCAGTCCGTAGAGTGAGAGAGCTTTGAGGACTGCGGTTGTGCGCTTTTGGATTTCTTGGCGCGTATAGGGACGCGAGCACAGCACGACATAGGCGCCATCCGCTGCCAAGGCGGAGCGCACCATGGGTTTGAGATCGCCGTCCTTGGTGACTATTTCTTTGCCCGCTTGTCCCGGGCCGATCTTGGTTGCCTTCAATTGAAATTGGGTCAAACGCGCTGGGAGAAAGGGCGTGCGTTCCGGTCCACCTTTCCATTCGATGCGGGCGTCTTCGCCGCCGTCCGGGGCGTTAATGTTTGTGGCGACATGGATGCCGTCCATCGGCAGGTCATGCGTCTTCGCTTCGGCGGCAAGCAAGCGGCGTGTGAGGACGGCGAGTTTGCGGTCGCTGAGCGCTGCGATGTGGTCGCTGGTGACTTCGAACGGTTTGGCGTTATCGTTCTCGATCGGCACCATGTCAGGCCCGGCGAGGGTCTTGAGCGCCGATGGATTGGCGTCTAGCAGTCGCAGAAGATTGGCGACGGACGCTGCCGGTTTGATCGTGCCGCTCTCGTATTTAGTAAAGGCGCGAGGGCCTCCGCCGAGGAGCTCACCGGCCTCGACTTGTGATAAGCCCAAGCGCTCCCGGATGCGCCGAATGTCATCTGGCGTGAATTCAGGAGGAGCTAGCTCGATTTCGGGTTGTTTCTTAACCATTTTGGCCATCATTTAGTTAAATGTACCACAATGGTCACATGATGTCTCTATGGAGGTTTTTCAAGCTCTGTCTCTGGCGGCACCAATTCTTCTGAAAAATATCAGTATTTATTGATTTTTACAGAATGTACGCCTATTGCCACAACATCTTAAACGCCTATTGCCACAACATAATAAACGCCTACACCCACAGCATAAAATACGCCTACTTCAGAGAAGCTTGATCAACCCCAAATGCCAACTCCTAATGAGAAGCTCGCCGAAGCGCTGACCGCCCTCCAAGAGCTGCAAAAGGAGGGGCGGCGCGTATTCCGCACAAGCGAGCTCAGCCGTATGCACCGCGAACGGCTGATGAGAAATGCCTTTGTCCAAGAGGTCATCAAAGGATGGCTGATCTCTTCAAGTCCGAACGCGCGCGATGGCGACAGTACGCCTTGGTATGCATCCTTCTGGGAATTTTGCGCTCGCTACTGTGACGACCGTTTTGGAGACCAATGGCACCTCTCGCCGGAGCAATCGTTGCTGCTGCATGCCGAGAACACTGTCATCCCGCCCCAAGTCATCGTCTATAGCCCCAAGGGCGCGCGCAATAACACCAAGCTTCTCTTCGGTACGTCGATTTACGACGTTGTCCAACGAATGCCCCCGCCGGCTGATCTCACCATCCGCGACGGACTGCGCCTGTTCACACCGGAAGCGGCCCTGGTGAAGGTTCCGGAGACATTCTTCCAGCAGCATCCGATTGAAGCCCAGGTTGTCCTGTCCTCGATCAGGGACGCGTCCGACATCTTGCGGCGGGTGCTCGACGGGGGGAATTCCTATGTCGCAGGCAGGCTCGCAGGAGCTCTCCGACGCATGGGCCGTGCCGAGATCGCAGATGAGATCGCGACGACGATGAAGGCGGCTGAATATCCCATTCGAGAATCCGATCCCTTCAATGCGCAACAAGTGTTTGGCACCTATCGCGGCACAACGGCCCCCATCGTGTCGCGGATCGAAGCGCTTTGGAAAGCAGCGCGCGATCCGGTGATCGCGGCCTTTCCGAAAGCGCCCGGTCTCCCGAGGAACAAAGACGAGTACATGCGCTTTGTGGAGGAAATCTACAAAAGCGACGCGTATCACTCGCTCTCCATCGAAGGCTATAGCGTGACGCCCGAATTGATCGAGCGTGTCCGCTCCGGCAATTGGGACCCCGACATCCACGACAGCGATCGAAAAAACCGCGATGCGTTGGCGGCTCGAGGGTATTGGCAGGCCTTCGAGGCGGTAAAGGCAAACGTCGCCCAAATTGTGAACGGCACGGAACCAGGCGGGTTGGTTCGCGTCAGCCATCGCCGCTGGTATCGAGAATTATTTACGCCCTGTGTCACCGCCGGTCTGATTTCTGCGAGTGCGCTCGCGGGCTACCGAAACGACGCCGTCTATCTCAGAACCTCTCGCTATGTGCCGCCGAGATGGGAAGCCGTACGCGATGCTATGCCGGCGCTGTTCGATCTCATTGAAGGCGAGAAGGAGGCAAGTGTTCGCGCAGTGCTGGGTCACTGGCTCATCGGCTACATCCACCCTTACCCGGACGGCAATGGCCGCATGGCCCGCTTTCTCATGAATGCAATGCTCGCCTCCGGCGGATATCCTTGGACGGTTGTCCGGGTCGAAGATCGAGTTGCCTATCTGCAAGCGCTCGATCGGGCGAGCATCGACGCGGATATCGGACCTTTTGCGACGTTTCTCGCTGAGCGTGTGCAATGGTCGATGGAGGCCAGAGCACAGGGTGAGATAGCGGACCGGCGTTTCGAGGTCGGCGATCTCGTGAGGCTCCGGCCGAATTCCCGAGTTGGATTCGGCTATCAACCCAATATTCGCGCCGATGAAATTGGCGAAGTCTATGCGGTCGAGCCCCATCCGCCGCAGACGGGGCCAACCTATCGGATTTGGGTCAGATTTCCGGGCGAACGAGTCGTCCAGGGTACGTTCGCCTTTGAATATGTGCTCGTGAAGGCAGCAGAAAAACCTCGGGACGATTCTTCTTTGCAGCCTTAGGGCCCATGCAATTTGAGTTGAAGCATTTCCAACTGAGAGTCTCCAGTTCCTCTCGTCGGCGTGTCGGCGCAGTTATGACTGTAGCGCATCGTCCCGAAAAAGCTGGTCATTCAAGAGGCCTCGGCGTAAGCCGAGTCGCATCAACATCGCCTTAGCCGCCGCGGCGCGGTCGCGGGTCGACCACTGCCCCGGGGGGATGTGCTCTATTAAGCTTTCGCCCTCGCTGCGTTCTCTTGGAGAAGATCGGCCGGCGCTACACCAAGCGCCTGAGATATCTCCAGAATTGTAAGAAGCGTCGCGTTTTGATGGCCGCGCTCGATCGAACTCACATAAGCGCGATCGACGCCCATACGCTCAGCAACAGCCTCCTGGCTGAGCTCAGCCGCGAGCCGATAGCGGCGAACGTTGGCGCCGAAGAGCCTGCGAATATCCATTCGCAGGATAGGACGCAATGGCGTACTTTAGCGCTACGTATTATAATACGCGGGTAGCAGCCCAAACTGCCGACTACGCTTCACTATTCGCGTTGTGCAAACCTACCATTTGCCTTTGGTCTGAATGCTGATCGGTGATGCATACTGCGGGCATACGTAATGCTCTACATGCATTGCCGAACCAACGGCTGTTTGCGGCCGGCGTTGATGAACCTGTCAAATTTGCATATCTAGAGTCGTCGCATGTCTAACTTTACGTTCGATGACAAACCGCCGCTCAGTCCGGAGCTTACTCCCTATGACGAGCGGCATTTTGTGACCTATCTGCGACTGCTGGACGCTGCAGAAGAACAAGCCGACTGGCGCGAGGTAGTTAGAATTATTTTTGGACTGGATCCCATCCAGGAACCGGAACGTGCGCGGATCGTCCATGACAGTCATCTGTCGCGTGCCCGCTGGATGACGGAGGCTGGTTACCGTCAGCTCCTTAGGTCGGCCAAGGATTGAAACAGAGAGGCATGAATACGCCTCTGGAGAGTCTCTATCGGTGCATCGCGCGTTCGACTCTTGGGCCCTTCCATATTTTTTCTCACGAGAATATGTCTTCGGTTGCTCAACTGAAGGGTCCGTCAACGGAGGTCGCGCGTGTCAGGAGTACCAAACTGGAGGACATCGAGCGCTAGTGAAACCCTAGGTCAGCTCGACCGCGCGGGCTTCGCGTGGGAGTTTCTCCGCCGCAACCCCAACTATCGAAGAGACTTCGCTCGAATTCCGAAGGGCGCCGCGAGCATAGAACCGGCGGCAATAGCCGCCGGAGAACGCTGGGGGCTTTGCTTTCGCGTGCGATCCCGAGCTAGCCGCTGCGGATGCACCGGTTCTTTGGCGTCCGGAGCTCTCGCCGCTTAGCATTGTTCTCGTGCCCGCGCCGGCAGCTTTCAACATTCCGTACCGTCTCGATGCGAACAATCTGAACCCCGACTTCAGCTATATGGGTCCGGACGGCAATCACGTCGTGCTGATCGAGGCTGAGGGCGCTCATCGCCTGTGGTTACAGGGCGTGAGTCTTGGGGCGCCGCTCGCCGCTCTGTTGCCTCTGGATGACAATATCGCCCTTCGCATTGCCGGACTGCAGCGCTTTCATCGTCGACTTGTGGGCCGACCGGCGGGGCCCTTACCCCAAACTTGGACAATCACCCCGCGTTTGCGCCTCCGTCTTCTTCTGATGTTGCGTGCACTCGACGCCCATCTCGCTCGTGCGAGTTATCGCGAAATCGCCCAGGCTCTTTATGGGCCCGACGCGGTTGACCGATATCCTTGGAAAACATCCTCGATCCGTGGCCAGACGATCCGGCTCGCCAAAGACGCCATCGCCCTCATGAAAGGAGGGTATCGCAAGCTGCTGCGCGGCAATCGCTAGCAGGTGACCTGAATGAGCTATTCAGTCCGCTCATCGGGGTGATGCCGACAAGACCTTCCAACTCCGTCATCCGCCGCGCAGCTGTTCGTCGGCATTGTGGGGATAACTCCGCCGCCACCGCCGACGGCCCTCGTCAGGAACACGGAGCCTGTCCAATGCCCGACCCCGCAGCCGGCCTGCCGCCACGCTATCTACGCACCTCTGAAGCCGCCCGCTTTTTGAGCCTGTCGGGTCGTACCCTGGAGAAGCATCGGACCTATGGCACCGGCCCGAGCTACCGGAAGATCGGAGGTCGCGTCGTCTACACATTGGACGATCTTAAGAGCTGGGCCGATCGCGGGACTAAGACTTCGACTTCTGATCCCGGTGCTGGGACCGTGTTGCCGGCTAAGCGCAGCGTGGCGATCTCTCCTGCATACGCCAACCGCAGGGCCGATCGTCCCACAACATGTGCAACCTTACCTGTCGCCCCCGCGCTGGCAGCGGCTGACGGCGCGAGCGGTCGGGTGTTTGTCAGGGTGCCAAAATGAGTCCGGCCCTGGGGGTGATGAAATACGATATCGCCGCAGGCGCCCTGACAGAGGCGCGCACGCTCGACGAAGTGAAGGCAGTCACCGACAAGGCGACCGCGATAAAGGAATACGCCCGGCGTGCAAAGAACCGTCAACTTGAAATCGACGCTGCCGAGATCCGCATACGGGCAGAGCGGCGTTACGGCGAGATGCTCGCGGAGATCAAGCAGACAACAGGCCTAAATGGCGGCAGTCGAGGTCAACTGAGGGGCCGGAACGCGTCTGGCGGTCTCGCTACCAAACCGCCAGAAGACAGCCGGCCCACGTTATTCGATCTTGGGGTCGACAAGAAATTGTCAGCGCGTTCACAACGGCTGGCAGAGGTACCGCCGAAGGCATTTGAACGGGCGCTTCTGACGTGGCGCGACCACGCTACCCGCGAAGACATGCGGGTCACTTCCAATCTCTTGCGCGTAGTGGGCCAGGTTAATGCGGCCCATCGACCCGAGAGGTCGAGCGAACCGCTCGAGCCGCCGGCAGAGGGACGTTACCGCGTGATCGTGATCGATCCCGCGTGGCCGGCTGACAAGCGCGAGCGTGTGAGCAGGCCGAACCAGTTCTGCCTCGACTATCAAATGATGACCTTGCCGGAAATTCAGTCGTTTGATGTCGCCGGCATGGCCAGCGAGACGTGTCATTTGTTCTGCTGGACGACGCAACGATTCCTGCGCGAGGCCTTCGGTATCGTAGAAGGTTGGGGCTTCGCTCCCCTCTGGACGATGGTCTGGCACAAGAAAGGGGGCTTTCAGCCGCTTGGTCGGCCTCAATTCAATTGCGAATTCATCGTCTACGGACGCAAGGGATTGCCCCAGTTTCGCGAAACGCGCGACTTCAAGTCCTGCTTCGAGGGCGCTCGGCGCGAGCATTCGCGCAAGCCAGTTGAATTCTACGAAATGATCGCACGCGTGACGGAGGGGCCACGCATCGACGTGTTCGGCCGTGAGCGGCGTGCGGAGTTCGACGTATGGGGCGATCAAGCCGATCGTTTCGCGAAGCCAGAACATTGAGGGAGGACTGTCATGGCGGGTGCTTTGAACAAAGTTCAGCTAATCGGTCACCTGGGGCGCGCTCCGGAAATCAAGACGAACGGCGACGGCAGCGTGCGGGCGATGCTGTCGCTGGCGACGTCCGATCGGTGGACAGATAGGGAAGGCGGCGAAAAACGAGAGCGTACCGAGTGGCATCGCGTGGTGATCTGGAATCCCACGGTGGCGGGGAACGCGCAAAAGTACCTTGAAAAGGGCTCGCTCGTTTACGTTGAAGGCGAGCTCCGGACGCGCAAGTGGACGGACCGTAGCGGCGTAGAGCGCTGGACGACGGAAGTAAACGTAACAAAGTTCAACAGTCAGGTCGTGTTCCTGTCCAGTGGGCGCGGTGACGAAGCCGACGCAGCGGCCGCCGTCGCGCCTGACGACGCGACGCCGCTAAACGTCGACGAAGAAATACCGTTCTAGGCACGTCATGAAGTTCCCCATCGGACGACTGCAACAGTTCAGCACAAGCCTGGACGATGTGAGCCGTTTTGCCGGCCTCGCTGCGACGGTGACTTGGGCACTTGCTGGTCTCGCCGCCTATACGGCGATTATTCTTTACGTCGGCTGGCGTGTCGGAGTTATCGAAGGGGCACCGCTCGGCGGGCCACTCCACAATAACGTGTATCGACAGATTGGCGTCGCTCCCCCGCCTTTGTCCGGGTTTCCCTCCCAGAGTTGTGCTTCTTCAAATCAGGAAGGATGGCCGCTGTGATTATTGACGCCGCCGCCTTCCTGGCTTTGGCGCTGCAATGCAGTCCCACGGTAGCGCCAGACACGCTGCTGGCAGTCGCGCGTCAGGAGTCGGGGCTGCATGCCTGGCTGTTGCGCGATAACACGACCAAGGATGTAGTGGAAGGGCGCGATCTCGAGCAGACGGCGGGCGTAGCCGAGGCATTGATCGCCGCAAGACACAGCGTCGACATCGGCTTGATGCAAATCAATTCGCGCAATCTCGCGTTCCTGGGGCTGAGTGTTGCCGCGGTATTGAAGCCCTGCGGCAACGTGGCCGCGGGAGGTCGCGTGCTCATGGAAGCTTATGCCGTCGCCTCCCGGAGGGTGGGACCTGGCGCCGAGGCGCTTCGGATTGCGCTTAGCCGCTACAACACGGGCGACGACCAGGCCGGTCTTCGAAATGGCTACGTCGGACAGGTAGAGCAACGAGCAGCCGCCTACGTCGTGCCGTCGCTCGTGGGGTCCAAGCAGGCGGATAGTGATCAGGCGGCTATGATATCGGCTGCTGGCCTGCCGATCGCAGCCGGACAACCGCAGGTGGGATCCTTCATGCGGCGACAATTTGGAGACCACGTCGCTGCTGCTGGTGCCGTGGAAGGGACGGCCATTTCGGCCGACGCGTTCGCGCGGCGTCCGCGCGATTTGTTCGCAGTAGAGGGAAGACAATGATGACGTATAGGAACGCCAAGTTGCGCGATCATCTGCGCAGGACCAGAGCCGGTATGATGTGCGGGTTGCCGCTGATGTTCGTTGCTGGCGCGGCGTCTGCGCAGACGTTGACCAACGGTATCAACAACATCATCTCATTGCTCAGCGGCAACTTCGTGCTGGCGGTGGCGACTCTCGCCATCATGATCGTGGGCTTCCTGTGGATGTCTGGGCGCCTCGAGATCATGCGGGCGCTAACCATCGTGATCGGCATCGGGGTTGTCGGTGCAGCCGCATCCATAGCCACGTCGTTGGTGGGCTCGTCGTGAGCGAGCGCTCCGAGCGCGAGCCGGATGAGCCGCTTGAGCATGTGCTGTTTCTGGCAGTGACCCGGCCAGCCTTATTTTTGGGCATGCCCATGGAAGCAGCGGCATTCTGCCTGATCGGCGGCCAGCTTATGGCGCTGGCGATGGGCAGCATGATTTACATGCCGCTCGCAGCGGGCTCGCTCGGGCTGATTTCCTCGGCCCTGTCACGTTACGACCCTCTGATTTTTCGGGTGCTGCTGTCGTGGGGGAACTCACGGCCGCAGAACCCCGACTTGGGACGCGCGGCGCGGCATTGGTGGGGAGGACTCAGCATGAGTCCTCTCCGTCCCCTGTGTCATTACAAGCCGTCGGAGCTCGGGCGCAATGTCTGACAACTGGACCTGGCGCGAGCGCATATGTAGGAGTGAACTCGAGATTGAGCGCTTCGTGCCGTATGTGCGCCACCTCGATGAGCGCACGATCGCGCTCGAAAGTGGCGCACTCCTCCGCATGTGGCGCGTCCGCGGACTCTCGGCGGAGTCTTTGGACCAGCTGGTCATCAATCGTATGGCCATCGCGCACAACCATGCGCTGAGATCCATGGCGCACGAACGCGCTGCGCTATGGACACACCTCGTACGGCTGAATCAGACCGCGATGCCTGTGCGCGAGACCGCCGTTAGTGCGTTCGTTGACGAACTGCTGGGCCAGTACGAGGCAGCACTAGCCGGCGAAAGACTCTATGCCAACGCGCTCTATGTGAGCCTGGTGATCAACCCGAAGCCGCTTCGCTTGGGTGCCCTCCCGGCAATGATTACGGGCCGAGCGAAGACGCAGGCGATCGATCCTGCCGACGTTGAGCTACTGGAGGACCTTAGCACCCGGCTTGAAGCGCTGTTGCGACCCTATGGGGTGAAGGTACTCGAAGTCGTGGAACGGAATGAGGCGCTCTTCAGCGAGCCAGCCGCGGCTCTGCGGTCGATTCTCGCTGGAGTCGAGGAACCCGTGGCACTCGTCGAAGGTGATCTGGGGCGGTCGCTGATGACGTTTCGCCCGATCTTCGGTCGCGAAGCAATCGAGATCCGCGAAGCGAATGCACGACGGTTCGTGGGCATGGTGAGCGTTGGCGAGTATCCCGCGCGTACGCGCCTTGGCATGCTCGATCGGCTGGCATCGGCTCCCTTCCAACTGGTGCTGACGCAAAGCTTTCGCTTCCTGCCGCGGGCCGTTTCGCGAGAGTTATTCGGTCGCCGGCAGAACCAAATGGCGAGCGCCGGCGATCGCGCGATCACGCAGGCGGGGTTGCTGTCGGAGGCAGCAGACGAGCTGGAGAGTGGCACTTTCTGCGTCGGTCAGCACCATTTGACGTTAGCCGTCGTCGAGGATGAGCCGAAGCGGCTCCCGATGACTGTCGCAATGGCCCGCCGGCTGCTGTCGGATGCCGGCATCGTGGCGGCGCGAGAGGATTTGTCGCTTATCCAGAGCTGGTTCGCCCAGCTGCCGGGCAACTTCAAGCACCGCGTGCGGCGGGCGGAAGGCATAACGAGCCAGAACTTTGCGTCGCTGTCGCCGCATCACAGTTTCCCCAGTGGCCGCGAAAGTGGCGTCCATTGGGGCGCGCCGATTGCTTATTTTCGGACGAGTGCGGCCTCGCGGTACGCCTTTAATTTTCACGTTCGCGACGTCGGGCATACGCTGATCCTGGGCGCGACTGGCGCTGGCAAGTCGGTACTACTGAACTTCTCATTGTCTGGTGCACTGCGGCTCGGTGCGTCCGTGGTGTTGTTCGACAAGGACCGCGGCGCCGAAGTCTTCGTGGGCGTTAACGGCGGCAAATATTTGTCGCTGCGCCTTGGACGGCCGACCGGTGCCGCGCCCTTTAAGGCGATGGAGACTTATACAGACCGCTACCGCTCGTTCCTGGCAACCTTGGTACAGCGCTTGGTGCAAGAACCGACCGCGCCCCTGTTGGCGGCCGACAAGGTGGGTATCGAACAGGCGATCCGGTCAGTCGAACGACTGCCGCGTACGGCACGTGGCCTCGAGACCGTCGCCGCCAATCTGAGCAGTGTCGGCGAGAGCTCGATCAGTCGTCGGTTGCAGCGGTGGTGCCACGGTGGCGAACTCGGCTGGGTGCTTGATTGCGAGGACGACGTTCTGCCCTTCGAATTCGGCAGTGATGCGTCACTGGTCGGGTTCGATCTTAGTCAGATCCTGCGCGCAGACGAGGCACGCGAGCCGCTATTGATGTACTTCTTCGAGCGCCTGGACGCGATGGTCGACGGTCGCCGTCTGGTCTGGGCGGTCGAAGAATTTCACGCCGCCTTGAACGATCCGCTGGTCCGCCGCCAGGTCGACGATGCGTTGCGCGTTTGGCGCCGCCGCAATGGAATGGCGATTCTGGTCAGCCAGAATCCGGGCGACGCCATCCGCTCACAGATCGGCGAGACGTTGGTTCAGCAGACACCGACCAAGATCTATCTCCCCAATCCTTCCGCCCGGAAGGAAGACTATGTCGGCAAGCTCAATTGTCTGGAGCGCGAATACGAGCTGATCCAAGGACTCGGCATCACGAGTCGCAAGTTTCTGGTGTGCCAACGCGACCCCGATGCTGCCGCCGACGACATGGGCGCGGCGCTGACAGGGGGGCTGGCGGCGTCGGTGCTGTGTGATCTTGACCTGGGCGCCCATGGGAAATTCCTGCGGGCTTTGTCGCCGCAGGCCGAACGTGGCGACTTTGTTCGGTGGGATCGGGTACGTGCCGAAGGCGGAGACGGTGGCGCGTTGTGGCGACGTTTTTGTGGTGAACCGACCTAGGGAGGCTTCGATGAGGAAGGCGCTCTGTACAGTGGTTCTTGTAGGGATGCTTGGCGTCGTTAGTGGTGCTCCGGCGAGGGCGCAAGTGCCTGTGATCGACACGACGGCCGTCGCGCAGTTGATTCAACAAGTATCGCAGAGCCTCCAGCAACTGCAGGCGGCGCAGTCTGAGTTACAGCAAGTGCAGACACTGGTGACGGGCGTCACGGGCGGGCGCGGCATGGATCAGATTGCCGGCACGCTCTTTCAGCCGACTGTACGCACGGCAATCCCTGACACCACGGCCAATCTGTTGGGGACGGTCGGAAGTGCAATCAACACTTTTGGTTCACTTTCCAGCGCCGCGCAAACCATCCGGAGCAACGGTCAGATCACGACCTATCCAGGGAATAGTTGGTTCGCCGCGGAGTTGTCGCGGACCGGCGATCGCCGGGCGGTCGAAATGGCGGCTGCATTGCAGATCTACAATACCTCGGTCACTCGGCGCGCCAACCTCGACCTGCTTCGCCAGCAACTCGCAAACACGACGGACCAGGCCACGGCTCTGCAGTTGGGAGCTCGTATCCAAACCGAGATGGCGCAAGGCATCAATGACTTGCAAGCGTCCAATGCCTTGCTGATCCAGCAGACGGCGAACGCCGCCACGGACGCACAGCGCCAACACGAGACCGGTGCCACGCAGCTCAACGATTTCATCACCCGCATGCGGAACGGCAAGGGTTGGTGGCAGTAGGGAGGGCGAACGGTGTACGCACTACTGTTTACAGCCTATATCAACCAGTTCGACGCGGGTATCGCTGGCGTGGGCACGCTGGCAGGATCGCTCGCGGATCCGTTCGTGGCGATGGCGACGCTTTATGTGATGGCCTGGGGCTACCTGATCATGACAGGGCGCGTCCAGGATCTTCTGAGCGATACGATCGCGCGGGTGGTGCGCGTCGTGATCATCGGCGCGCTGGTGACCAATGTCGGAACCTATAACACCTACGTCGGGAACTTCTTTCTCAATGCTGTGCCCTGCTGGGTCATGACGGCGGTTGGCAACCTGGGCAATGCGGCCTGCGGCGGCACTGGCGTGGAAGCCGCGGGACCGGTGTTGGCGGGTTCCGCCGACCAATTGTGGACCTTGGGCTGGCAGGCCGTGGCGACCGCATTCAATGGCGCCAGCATCTGGACCCCATCGACGTGGCTTGGGATTGCCGTTGGCTTCATCGGCGCGCTGTTTACGAGCGTCGCGTCTCTGTTCGTCTTCTTCCAAGTGGCACTGATCATAAGTGTCCTCAAGCTCGTGATTTTGCTCGGGCCGATATTCATTGCCCTCGGGCTTTTTGAGCGAACAAGCACTTTCTTCATGAGCTGGGTCGGCCGGGTGGCGCACAGCCTCGTGGAACTGTTGCTGGTGGCGTTGGCTAGCCAAGTGCTGATTAGCATCGTCAATAACGCCGCAACGATCCCGGCCACCAGCAATCCTTGGACGCAATCCCTGGCGAACCTCATTGGCGTCCTGGTGTCGATGGCGTTGTTCCTGATCGTGCCGTCGCTCGCCGCTGCGCTTACTGGCAGTGGGGGCTCACTCACGTTGGCAATGGTGATGGGAGGCAGCCGTGCCCTGGGTGCCGGAAGATTTGCTGCGGCCAGTGTTGGTGTCGCGCGCGGCGCCGCTGGTTGGGGAGCCAGCCGTGTCGCAAGAGGCGTCGGTTACGGCGCCGGTGCGGCGCACGCCGGCCTCGGAAGACTGCGGAGGTAACTATGTCCAAGAGCAAGCCGCTGCTCATCGGCCTGGCGCTCGCCCTAGTGGCAGGGTGCGCCACTGGCGTTAAGCGGCCGCTGCCGGGGTGTTCAGACACCGCCCAGCGTCGGCCCCTCAATCCCAGTCATTGGCCGGCAAAACCTTCGGCAGTCACGCCGCTGAGGCCTGCTCGAGACAATGCACCCTCCGCTCTTACCGTTGGGCCTGCAGGTCAAACTCCTGCCGGGCCAACGGCGGGCGGACGAGACCATCCCGGCGAGGTTGCGCCCCCGCCGGCAGCCACTCCCGCTGCGCCGGAACCATCGACACCAAAGCCGCCGTGGTGGCGCAGGCTGTTGGGCTCGGCTGACTTGGCTACTCCGACCTGGGAGTGCGAGGTGCACCGTCATGAGTGACCGGGTGAAACTCGCACAATACTTCCAGGAGGCAAAATCGTTCGACGATGATCGGGTGGCGCGCTTGACGACATCGGAGCGGCGCGCGTGGCGCGTCGCCATAGGCGGCATCGGGTGTATTGTGGCGCTGTGTTGTGCCCTGGCCGCACTTGCACCTCTCAAAACCGTCGCACGTCCTGTGGTGATCGAAGTCGATCGGTCAACCGGCGAGGTCGACGTCGTGACCACGATCAACGGCGTCAAGTTTGTACCCGCCTCGGAGCTCGAGCAAAAATATTGGCTGTGGCAGTACGTGACAGCACGCGAAAGCTACGTCTGGCAGGATCGTGCAGCGTATTTCGAGCGGGTGACGTTGATGAGCGAGGCGGGCGAACAGAACCGCTACGCCAAAGCGGTTGGGGCGGACAATCCCAAATCACCGCAACGAGTGCTCGGCCACAACTCGATTATTGAGGTCAAGGTCAGGTCGATCGCGCTCGGTCGCGATGGTGCATCCGCCTCGGTGCGCTTCACGCGTACAACGCGTGATCTTGGCGGTGGCGTTAGCGACCAGGCTCAATCATTCATCGCGACGATCACCTACTCATTTGTCGAGGCCACAATGTCCGAAGGAGATCGGCTGATCAACCCACGCGGTTTCACCGTTCGGCTTTATCGCCTGGACGAAGAGATGAAGTAGAACGACAGGGGAATTGAATGGAAACCACGACGCGACAATGCTGTGCAGGTATGTTGTTGGCCTTGGGACTCATGGCAGGCGCAGCCGAGGGCGTTGCCGACGAGGTGCCGCGGGTTGGACCGGCCGACCCTGCGGTGAGAACTGCCGCCTACAATGAATGGCAGGTCTACGAACTGCGCGGCGCCTATCGCGCCGCCATGGCCGTGGAGTTTGGGGTTGGTGAGATCATCGAGAATGTCGGCATCGGCGATTCGGCTGCCTGGGACTTTTCGCACTATCAGAATTTGTTGTTCCTCAAACCACGCCAGAAAGCAGCGCCGACAAATGCGATCGTGCAGACCACGACCAAGGACGGACGGTTACGGCTGTACAATTTCAAACTATCGGCAACCGACTCTCCTGCCGCTGAAATGGTCAAAGTGAAGTTTGTCTATCCAGGCGACGTGGCCGATGACCGTAGGGTGGCGGAGCGCAAACGCCTTGAGAATGAAGCGGCCGAAAGAGCTGCGGCGGAGAGCCAGAGCGCCATCTACAGCGGCCCGCGCAATTGGGCGTACACGGTCACCGGCGCGACGCCCTTCGTGCCAAACGAGACCTGGGACAATGGCCGCGCGACTGCGTTCCGGTTTCCCGGCCAAACCGATCTGCCGGCGATCTACGCCGTGGATAGCGACGGCAGCGAGCGGCTGGCGCCGTCGCACACGCAGGACAATCTCGTGGTCGTTCACGAAGTAGCCGCCAAGTGGCGCGTGCGGAGCGGTGCCGAGGTGATCTGCATCTACAACGAAGACTTCCGGCCCGGATGGGGACCAGAACGGGGCAACGGTAGCGGCAGCGAGAGCTGGTGGCGCAAGATCCTCGGATCGAACGAGTAGAAGGCAAGCCCAATGTGGAAATGGGCGGATCTGGAAACGAATGACCAGGACACGCAAAAAAGATGCGAAGCCTTACAGGTCAGGCTGAAGTGATCGGCATGGCGATCTGCAGAACGCATACCGGCAGCGGGGCATCCTGTCGGGGCCGGCACTCGAAATATAGCCAGTAGATGCGGCTCGAAGGACTCGGAGATCAGGAGCGAGAATATCCATCGTAAGCCAGGAGAATGCCATGAGCGATCCGTCACCTGATGGTAGCGACGCGGGGCGGGGTGCAACGCCCCTCGATGCCGGTAAGGCAACTCTACCGTGGTATCAGATGCGACCCGTAATCGGAGGGGGCGTGATCGCACTGGGATTAGTGATCGTATGGGGCTTCAGAATGCTGTCCCCACCTCATCCGGATGTGCAAAAAGCAGAACCGCCGCCGCCACCCGCCAAGACCAAGATCGCGGTGGCCGCCGACCCGACGCCAGTTGCGCCACCCCGGGTCGCGGCGAAGCCATTGCAGGCCGCCGATCCAAAGCCCCCGGAAGACGACACGGGGTTGCGTTCGCCGGTTATGGCCATCAAGACCCAAGGACAACCGAAGTCCGCTCAGACGCCGGCCGGGGCTGTCGGTGGGCGCCTGACAGCGCCGAACGGCACGGTAGGCGCGAGCATGATCGCCACTGACGTCGTGCAGGTGCAGGCGGTCAAATCCGGAAATGGCACGTTTCGCCTCAGCGCGGGCACTGTCATTCCTTGCATTCTCGATACTGCGATGGACACCACCCTCGCCGGCTTCATCCGCTGCCATCTCGACAAGGACATCTACAGCGATACAGGGGCCGTCGTTGTCCTCGATGCCGGCACGGTCGTGATGGGTGAATACCAGGCTTCGCTCAAGCAGGGTCAGGAACGCATCGGAGTTGTCTGGTCACGCGCGCGTACTCCCAAAGGAATCACCATCAAGCTCGACTCGCCAGGCACTGACCCGGTAGGTCGCGCCGGCATGGATGGCGAAGTCGAGACCTTCTTCTGGACGCGCTATGGCGCTGCCGTGATGTTCAGCCTGTTGCAGGACGCCGGCGCTTTCGCTCGCGCCTACGCGACCTATCTCGCCACGAACGGCGGCAGCAATAGCAATGGCGCCGTCAACCCGAGCGTAATCGGTATCAATACTCAAAGTGCCAGCGAACAGACCGTCGGATCCACACTGCGCAATAGCGCGAACATTGCCCCGGTGCTGAAAAAAAATCAGGGCGAGCGTGTCGATATCTTCGTTCGCAACGATTTGGAGTTCTCGCAGGTGTACGCCCTTCAGAAGTAGCGCACCTTGCGGTGGAAGGGGTTCTCTCCATTGTTGCCTTTTCGCGCCGCCAGCCGTCAGCAGGAAACGGTCCGCTTCCGCCTCTGGGTCTGGGGGATTGAAGGAAGGAACTGGAGTGCGGTCATCCTCAGGCAGGGCGGGAGGTCGCATCCCGCCCAATCCGCCCTTTCTCAACGTGTCACCCATATTTACTGGGCGTTTCGGCGGCGCATGCTCGTCATCCCCGCCAAGCTACCCGCCATCTTGGTGGCGCTATGCGTCTCGACGCCGCCCGTTTGTTCCGGACGATCGACCGGACGCGGTTGACCGTTAAGGAGAAAGGCAATGAAGTTCGCCATCGTCGAAGGGAAACGTCGGGAAGCGGAGCCGGGGCTATCCGCCATTTGTGCAGGTTGCAGCAACGCAATGGTCGCAAAATGCGGAGACCTTAACTGCAGCGGTTACTCGACGATGTCGCTCCAGGAGACCATCGCTGTGAATTTTCCGCACACGGCCAAGCACTAACACTGCTGGCCCGAAGACGGATGCATCGTCTTATTTGCCGGGGCTCATGGATGGGGCTGGCTATTCGCTCGTCACATCATCCAAGGCTGCTTCCGCATACTCCCAATACTTTTCGCTTAACTCGATTTTGTCGCCGTCTTTTAACTTCCACACCGTCCACGGGTCCGTTTTCGTGTCGATCAAAAACACCTCGTCCGGCAGGTCTTCACGGCCAACGCATGCTGCCTCGAAGGCGTCCGCAACGGTAACGTGGTTCGAGAGCGATATGTCGGCATCTTCGAGGATTAGAACCGTCCATGCGCCAGCCTGCTTGAACTTTTGCAGCTTCGGGCACTTGTTGGTCAACGCTCGAGTCATTTGCGTAACTCGCTGCTCCTCCAAATTTTCGGGACCAAATCTGCCCAACGTCAACACGCCGTCGAAGCGGCCAGCTAAACTCCAATGCAATTCCCGCCACAAAGTGATCTCGAACGGCAGGCCCGTTGGGGCGCCGGTGATGGACGCCTCGTGGCCGAAGGGCTCCACATTCTTCGCACGCCGTTCAGGATGCGAAGCGTGAAGCTGTCCGGCCGTAGCAATGACCCATTCACGGAGCGCGTTCCGCGCCATGTCCATGGTCATGCTCCTCCCCACGGTTGAGAAGGTGGGAAAGTACAGCTTGTAGACCCCCGGCTTCGGAAGTTGACCGGATAGCGAAGAGACGACTTCTAACGCCAACTCATAGAATTGTTTCGCTGAGCCGATCTGCTGGGCGAACGTCTGCAGCAGCGTATGCTCAACGGCAACGTGCTGATCGCCAATGTCAAAATCCAATTCGACCGGCGGCAGGCCATTCGTAACTTCGGACCGGCGGACATTGGCGCGCACCTTGCCGGCCCGCTCTTCCAGGAGACGGATAATAGCGTCGCAGGCTTTCCCTTCGTTGGACATGAGACGCTCTCACTCTTGCGGCAGCGGCTGATACACCGCGCTTCCATCTCTGCCAAGTCTTTGATCACGCTGGCGGCCTCAAGCTCGGCAGCGTCAAGCGAGGGCACGCCTAGCTGAAAGGAAAGCCCGGCACTGAGGCCGGGCTTTTAAACTGATGTGGGGGAGAGGGGTGACCCTCTCGCTTATCGGTGCGCCTCGGCGGCCAAGTCGTCCGCTACTCGATCCTCGCGACGTAGTTGGCACCGCCTTTCGGCTCCCACGCTGACACCGGGTGCTTTCCCACGTTCCTTGAAGACCGCTTCCGGCTGGTCATTGCGTTGCTTTGACCCTTCATTAGCGGCCTCCCCGACGACGCAAATTGTTACTGTTCCCATGTGAACCTCCACGTTGAACGTTGCCGTTACTGTGGGGGCCGGTTGCAGTGCCAACCACGCCGCGATTGCTGCAAGCAGCATTCGGCTTGGCTTCTTGCCCGAGCTGAATATCTCACCTGCATATAGGCTTGCTTGCGCGCTTGCTCAAGGGTTCGGGGGCCTTATGAATGACCGGTGGATGCGCAGCAGCCCCAGTCTTTTTCGGCTCTCGTACTGCCCGTAATCTCGTGGCATCCGGCCGATACGCCACCAAGCCTGACTTATCGCGAGCCATCAAGCGGGCCCTCGGTGGCCGACTTCAAATTATGCGACGGATGCCGCAATTTGGCCCTGGCTGGAGTTGGAGAAATTCTTGGATGTAGTGTGAATGCAGAGCTCTTCGCAGCAGTTCGACATGCGTGCGTAGCTTTTTGCCACGCCAATTTACGCGGAGTTGCACAACTGGTCGGGATTGGCCAATGATCCGCTTATGGTCGTCCGTGTAGACCCTCATCCGATCGACCTCCATGTCGGAGGTCAGATCCGGCAGCGACGCATGCAACTCGGCATGACGCTCGCGGAGCTTGGCCGCAAGGTTGGCGTCGTCAATCAACAGGTGCACCGCCACGAAAAATGGGGCCACCGCTTGTATCCCCTCCAGATTCTCAAATACGCCGCGGCTCTCGACGTACCCGTACCCTATTTTTTCGAGGGGGCGCCGTCGAAGACTGCCGGCCTGGTACGGCGGGGAGACGCGCGCTATGCCGGCGCTGCTCCGAAGCCGGCGAAGCAGAGCGTATTCGACCGAGCAGAGACACGGCGTCTCCTCGAGGTGTTCTTCACGATCCTTGAGCCCAAGCAACGACGTATGATTATTCAGCTCGTCAAGAGGATGGCGAGCGCAGAGCCCAAGTCCACACGGCCTGTCAAAGGGCGCGCAACCGTTGGAGCCCGCAAGGGAAGCCGCTGATTCCTCTGAGTTTTTCAGCGGTCGAGGCTTCGGCCCGTCCGAGATGTTCCTCGAACCCGGCGGTCGAGATCAAGTTGAAGATCAAGATCGTGGACAGTGGTCAGCAATTCGCGGGCGGCGGCCGTCGCCTTGGCCCATGGATCGGCCTCCCGCTCACGGCCGCGTACGGGATGGCCGGTTCGCCGTTGATGTGTTGCCGGCGGCGTTGCAAAGATCATGTCCTTGATGGCTTGGTCGAGCTCGCCATTGGTCGCGCGACCTTCATTGTAGCGGCCGATCAGGGCGAAGACCGCCTTGGCGGCGCGACCGGCTTCGCTTGTTGCCGAAAGATGTGGCGCTGCTATTTGCAGCGCCTCGACGGTGGCCACCATCCGGGTGCCGATCGACACCTGGCCGGTCGTGCCGAAGCTCGCATAGCCGCGACTGGCAAAGGCCCTGTGCTGGGGCGTGTCGGGAAGCGCCGCGGCTTGGCGTTCACGCGCGCGTGGTCGGCGATCCTGCAGAAGTCCTTTCGCACGTGCGCCGATGTCCCGGTAATAGGGAGCGCCGGCCGGCATCGCCCGGAACTGATCGCTAGTGGAGAAGCGCTCTGCCGCTGCGTCGTACTCCTGTGGTGTGCGGGGCGGGCTGTGCCGGCCGATCAGGGTCGATCGGACAAACGGCGGAGGGACAAGGAGCTGCCGCTCGCGGTGCGGCCTTGGCGGCGGAGACGTGTCGACCACGGCGAGCGACTGCTGCTGCAGGCCGGCGATCTCGGTCCGCATGTCGCGGGCAAAATCCGCTGGAGCGGGACGGCGGCGCGCGAGCACGTCGCAGAGGGTCCGGTAGGCTCGATGTCGGTCTCGTGTGCGAATAAGCGTGTCGCTGGCCAGCGCCCATTCCGCTCGATTGAACGTTGGTGACGGCCGCCCCTCGTACCGCAGCAGGGTCGGCATGGCGGCCGACGCCTGGCGCTCATGGACGATCGCTGCGGCTTCATGGCGTACCAGGGCGGCCACGCGCAGCGTGTCCGCACGCCAGCGCTGATCGTATTCTGCCGTCACCTGACGCTCGCGGCGCTCGCGGGCTGTCCCCAGGCGGGTCAGTATCTCTGGGGGTGTCGAGCCGCCGCGCGCCTCCGCGAGCTGGCGATCGAGATCCAACAGGGTCGCGTCGGCGGCGAGGACGCCGGCCAGCGGCGGCGGGCGATAGCGGGCCGCCAGGGCTGCGATCTCGGTGGAGCTTCGGCCAAAGGTTTCCCGGCGGGCCTCATAGTCAGCGGTCGCATGCAAGATCCGCAGCTGCTCGAGTTCGGGGCTGCGGCGTCGCTCGGCTTCGGCCGCGACCCAGGCCCGCTCCGCCGGCGCCAGGCCAGGGCCTTCATAGTCGAGAGTCATCTCCTTGACGTTGTGGCGGCGTGCCAGGGAGCGGATGAGTCCGTCTACGTCCTTGTGAGACGCCTTGTCGGCGATCAGCAGGCAATCCTGGCGATGACGCGACATCGCCACGTACAGCAGATTTCTGTCCATGCCAGCGCTTTCGAGGGCGTAGACCCGGTCGAGCGTGGCGCCCTGAGTCTTGTGGACGGTGAGCGCGTAGCCATGGTCGACGTCGGGATATTCCCCGAGGGACACCTGCACCATGCCGCCGTCGTCGATCTTGACGGTGAGCGCACCGTGATCGGCGCGCACGACGTTGCCGAGCTGGCCATTGCGGACCTCCAGGAGGCCGCGGCCGTCGGCCGAGCGCAGACGCGCGTTCCGCAGTAGAGTGATCCGGTCGCCGGACAGGAATTCGCGAGCTCCAGCCCGAGTCTGATAGACGCCGCCTTGTCCTCCTACCAGCACGCCGATACGCTTCAGCCCGGACCGGATGCCGTCATTCAGCGCCGTCACGTCGGAGTTGGTGTGTGCGAGCGCTGCCTGTGTCCCTGGCCGGGTGTAACTCTCGAGGAACAGCTCGATGGCCCGCGCCACGGGATCGGCTTCCAGCCGAATCCGACTCTCGGCCGAATACGCCTGCAGGGCGTCGGCCGTTCGCGATTGGGCGAAAGCCACGGTGGCCGCTCGCTGCCATTCCAGGGATTGCCGACGAACCTCGAGGAGCCTGACCGGCTCGACCCGTTCGATCAGCGCACGGAACGGCGCGCCCGCACCGATCGCCGGCAGCTGTTCGGGATCTCCGACCAGCACGATCTTGGCGCCTGCCAGGCGGACCTCGTGGACCAGCCGGGCCATCGTCTTGCTGTCGATCATGCCGGCTTCGTCGATGACCAGCACGTCCCTCGAGATGAGGCGTGCGGCGCCCTTATCCCAGGACAGGATCAGCGAGGCGATCGTGGTGCTGCGAATGCCCGAGGACTGGCCGAGGCCTTGGGCCGCTTTGCCAGCGGTGGCGGCCCCGAATACCCTAAAGCCCTCGCGCTCCCAGCCCAGCCTTGCCGCCTTGAGCAGGGTGCTCTTGCCGGCGCCGGCCACTCCGACGATTGCCGACAACGACTCTGGCCCCGTCACATGGTCCAAGGCACTGCGCTGCGACGGGCTGAGCTCTATGCCGTCCCGCTCGGCCAGGGTGGCCACCGCGATCGCCAGCGTCTGGGCCGTGAGGCCACGGTTCGTCTGCGGTCCGAGGGTGCGCGTACTCGCCAACGCGAGCGCATCGGCCAGCAGCTTCCATTCCAGATCGGCCGTGGATTTGAGCGTGTACTTTGCTGGCAGGTCGACGGTGCGGCCCTCCGGCAATGTCAGCGTTTGGCGCTCCCGGCGGGACGGCAACGCCAGAAGCTCTGGGCACGCCATGACGGCGGCCAGACAGATCTGGAATTGCGCGTGGTCGGCGACGTAGCGATCGAGCGTCTGGGCGATCTCCTGGCGAGTGAAAACCGACTGGCTGTCGCCCAGCAGGCGCAGCAATTGCTCGGGGTGGGCGCGGATCAACTCGGCATTGACCGCCTGTGTTTGGGGACTGATCGACAGCATGTCGGGGACGATAAAGCGCCGTTGCAGACCGTTCCCGGCCGGGCCTTTCTTCGGTTGCGGTCCAATGTCGATGCCACGGTCGCGGTAACTGCGCGGGTCGAGGCGCGCTTCCTGGCCGGCCCGCTCGAGCGCCCGGTTGGCCAGTTGTGCCCACTCCTCGCGGAGATTGCGGATTTCTGCCGCCCTCCGGAGCAGCCCCAGCGCTTTGCGCTTGTCCTCGTTGTGCTCGAGGGCGCTCCGCTCACCCATGCCTTGGGCGCTAATTCGACGCGTCGTCATCAGCAAATGGGCATGGTGGTTGCGCTGGTCGCCGGCTTTGCTGGGAGGATGGATCGCGTAGTCCACGGCAACGTCATAGCGGTCGGCCAGCATTTGCGCGTATTGGGTCGTGAGCGCCCGCCGCTGGACGCGGTCCAGTTCGGCGGGGAGTGCCAAGAGGATCTCCGTTGCGACCCGCGAATCCTTGCGACGCTCGGCCCGCTCGGCGGCGTTCCAGAGCTGACCGCGGTCGAGGGCCCACGTCGCCGCCACGCCTTGCGGCAGGAGAATGCCGGTCTCTGCCGGATCGATCTCGCCCGAACGGACGCGCCGGGAGTAGTCATGACGCTTGCCTGTCGCCTCGTTGGTGAGTGCCGTGCCGCTGCGATAGGCGGCCGCTGCAATCGACGAGCGCCCTTTGCCGCGGCTGATCGCCTGCAACGCAAAATGGCAGACGGCCATGGTCAGCGCCGGCCCTGTCCGCCCTGGCGGGCGATATTGCCGAGATGCCGTTTCTGGCGCCGCCGCTTTTCGTCGGCATCGGTGAGGTATGGGCGGGTGCGTTCGTACGCCTCGATGTGCTGGCGCTCCCACAGCCGGGTCCGCCGCTCAGCGCCTCGGCTGATGCTGGCGGTGGGCGCAGGAAAGAGAGGATCGCGCCCGATGAGGCGGCGGATGCCCTCTCTGGTGTAAATCCAGCGACGGCTCAGGTCGGGAATCGACAACAGCTCGGAGGGTGCCATTCACGTTACGCGGGCGTTGCCACTTGGCAACGCGGTACCGCGCCCTTCGGGTTTCTTGATGTGATTTCCCTCCCCAACGATTTGTCGTCAAGACGAGGCCGGAGTTAAACGGGGATCGGGGATTCGCTATTTCTATCCGATTGTACGCTCGACATGAGAAAGGCATGGCGCGTCGCACATCACGACATTATTTTTAATCGACTAGGCATCAGAACGGTCCAGTCCCTCCGGGACGTGTGCATCGCATCGACGATTGGGGAACGCTCGCCATGGCGCAACCGAATCAGAAGAAACCGAGTCATCGGGAATCCTCCCCGCCGAAGGTGCGGGGGCCGCGCTATTCCTTCGGTGCGCTCGCGGAAGCGCTGGAAGAAACCCGCACCCGTCTCGCCGAGCTCGAGGCGCGGGAGGCGAGGCGTCTGCAACAACTTGCTGAGTATGTCGGCACGCGCCTGCTCGCCGAAGCGCGCGACCCCTCCACGCGTGTTGCGGCGGTCGACTGGCTGAAGCGCCAGCAAAACCCGGAATTCAGCAGCACTGCCGAACGGGAAATCCTCGAAGACTTTCTGGCGTCAATCGACAACCAAGGAGAGGCATATGGACACTAACACCGTGACGACGGCACCGGCGGTCAACAACAGGGCGGCCTGCGAGCAGGCGATTCGGGCGCGCAGCGAGATCGAGCGATGCGACGACGGGTCGATCATCGTCTTGACGCACTACCATTGGCCCGATCACAGGCCGGTGGAGGTGCGCCTTTCTGCCCTGACCGATCCTTTCATCGAAGCGAGCGACATGGGCCTGCTCTCTCAGTATGTCGGAAGCCGCGATGACGAGATCGCCGAGCTGATCGAACAGGACACGCCGGTCGGTGGTCTTGTCTTCTCCGACGGCATCTTGTCAGCCTTCGTCGACAACAGCGTCCATGCCGGGCACGCCATGGTGTCGGTCGCGGAGGCCGTGGCAATTCTCGCGCAACGACTTGGGCCGCCGTCCTTAGGCTGAACCCGCGGCGCGCCCCGTGCCGGAAGTGTCGACCGAGATCCCTGCGACTCCGTCGAGGTCCGACGGCGCGGCCTCGGCGTTGAGGTTCTTTCTGGAGCCGCTGACGCCCCTTCTCGCGCGTGAGGGGGTCACGGATCTTGTGGTGAACAAGCCAGGCGAGATCGGCATAGAGCTAGACGACGTCTGGCACTGGTCAGAAGACAAGCGGCTCGACCGTGAATGGTTGGAATCCCTGTTCAACAGGCTGGCTCACTATGCGCGCCAATCCATTGATGAACACAATCCGGTTTGCTCCGTCGCCTTGCCGAACGGCGAGCGCGCCCAGTTGGTGCGACCGCCTTGCGTGATCGCCGGTCAATTCTCCCTCACCATCCGCAAACCGCCAACGCGACTCTGGTCTTCCCTCGAATTGGAAGCGAAGGGCCTCTTCGCCGCGGTCGCCAACGGCAAAAGCACCACTGATGAAGACGAGCTTCGTGATCTTTTGAATCGAGGGCGCTGGCGTAAATTTCTCAAGCAGGCGGTCAAGGGCCGCAAGAATATCGTGATATCGGGCGCGACCGGCTCGGGCAAAACCTCGCTCGCCCGCGCCCTGATGTGCCACATTCAGCCCGACGATCGGCTGATCACCGGGGAAGACACCCATGAGTTGGTGAACCTGCCGCACCGGAACATCGTCAACATGATCTATCCAAAGGACGTGGGGCAGGCGGTGGCGCAGGTCGGGCCGAAGAATCTCATGGAGGCGGCCCTTCGCATGCGGCCGGATCGGGTGATCTTCCCCGAGCTGCGTGACGGGACGGCCTATTACTTCCTGCGAGCGGTGGCGTCGGGCCATCCGGGCGTCATAACGACAGTACACGCCAACGACTGCCGTATGGCGTGGGAAGTGCTCACGCTGCTGGTGCGCGAAAGCGAAGGCGGGGCCGATCTCGATCGCGAGGACATTCGGGGGCTCCTCAAGCAAACCGTCGACGTCGTCGTTCAGATCGAGAAGACGTCTGCCGGACGGCGCGTCACCGAGGTTGAATTCAACGACAGGGGAAGCGGGGCACCCCACGGCTAGGACAGCCTCGCACCCGCGGCGTCGGCTGGCGTGAGCCGACGCGAAACTTCAATTCGATTGAAGCGGAGCGGACGATGACGGGATCTCAGTGGCGGCGGCGAGGGGCCACGCTTGCGGGTTGGGCGGCCGGTATCTGGGGCGCCTGGCTGGTTGGGGCCTGGTGCTGCGGCCTGGTGTTCTGGCTCGCGGGTTACGGTCAGCAGGGCTGGGAGCTGTGGTGGCAAAATATGTTCGATCAGGAGCGGGCGATCGCAATCGTCCGCGCGACCTACGGCGCCGATCCGGATGTGGCTTTGGGACTGTTGCTGGGTCGGGCAGTGCAGGGGACCGTACTGATACTGGCAATCGCGTTTTATGCGGTTCTCACCCTCGGGCTCAACGCCGTCAGCCGCCTCTTCAAGGAACTCGCCACCACTATGTTGGGTATATTAGAGTCGGTCAGTGGACGGGGCTGGGCACTCCTGGCCGTCGGCCTTGTCGCTTTCGTTGGGGCGACCGGGGCCGGCTTCCTGATGTTCTGGTTCCATCTGAACAGCGTGCACGGTGTCATGGCCTGGCTGGACGCGCCGTGGAACCAGAGTCTCGCGGCGGTCGATCTGCTCTGGAATTATCCCGACCATTCCCGGATCGTGCAGGCGCGTGGGTTCGCCTTTCTTGTCGCGATGATGGTCTTGGCGTTGGTCGGGATCGCGCTGGCCAAGCTGTTTGGCCTGGCCGAGCCGAAACCGCTCTATGGCCGTTCATCGTTCGGCTCTTGGCGCCAACTGGTAAAAGGTCAGCTATTGGATGCCAAGCGCCGGCGACCGGGTGCAATCGTCGGGCGCTGGCGTCGCCGTCTCGGACTTGGGCCGCTGGTCAGCCACTCCGAGGACTGGACACACGTCTTCGTGCTCGGTCCGACGGGCTGCGGGAAGGGGCAGGGATTCGTGCTGCCCAATGGTTTGAGTTGGCCAGACAGCCTGATCGCCTTCGACCTCAAAGGCGAAGCGTGGCAGAAGACGGCTGGCTATCGGCGGCGCGCGTTGCACAACGATGTCTATTATTTCAATCCGACCGACCCAGAGCGTCGGACCTGCCGGTTCAACCCGCTTGGCCACATTGACCGGACCAATGAGGTACAGCTGATCGGCGAGCTGAAGAAGGTCGCCGAAATGCTCATGCCCGTGCCTGACGTCGGTGAAAAGTTTTGGGCACAAAGCGGTCATACGGGTTTTGTCGCCGCAGGAATGGTCTTGGCGCAGCGCGGCGACACGCTTTCCATTGGCACCATCCTACAGGAACTGAAGCGGCCAGACCTTCAGCAATACTTCATTGCCATCGCAGAAGGACGCGAGAGGCCGGCCGCCCAAAACCCGCGTAGCCGCTTCTCGCTTGACTGTACGTTGCAATGCTCGTCTTTCGCCGCTGGCGGCGACGAGAAGACCTTCGGCAACAAGCGTGACACGCTGACGGCCGCGCTGAACCTGTGGGACGACCCAAATGTGCGTCTCGCCACGGAGGCGAGCGACTTCGATCTTCGCCAAATGCGCTCGGGCAAGAGAAAGATGTCCGTATATCTTTGCGCGTCGGCCGGAAACCTGAAGATCCTGCGCTCGCTTTACGCCACGATCTTCCAGCTCCTGTACGACCAGATGACGGTGAGGGAACCGGCAACGACCGATCACGGGGTACTCGTCATCTTGGATGAGTTCGCCCGGCTCGGTCGCATGAGCGATTTGCAAGCAGCCTTCGCCCTCACGCGTTCCTACAAGATGCGCTTCCTGATCGTTGTGCAGTCCCTCAATCAGCTCAAGGATGCGTCGCTCTACGGCGTGCACGGCGCCGAAGACATAGCCATCAACTGCGACACGGAAGTATATTTCACCCCGGCACGCCAGAGCGATGCCGAGGAGCTGTCGAAGATGCTGGGCGACGTCACGGTCAAAAGTCGGTCGCGCACGCGCCAGATGCGAGGTGGCGGTTCGACGAGCTACAGCGACCAGCGGCAGCCGCTCATGTCACCCCAGGAACTGATGGAATTCCCGCAACACGAAGTGCTGGTCAAGACGCGTGGCCGGCGGGCCTTCCGCCTGCACAAGATCGTGGCTTGGAGGGATCGATTGTTCGCGCAACGCCTGCTCGAGGCGCCGCCAGCCGTGCCGCCCCTCAGGCTGCCGGAGGAGAAGGCTGATGCGCTGGCTGCCATCGAGAACGCCCTTCTCTCAAGAATGTCGTCGGGACTCGCGTTGAGAAGCCGCCCGGGGTCTGGAGAGGAAGCAGGAGCGGCACCGGCAGTTATTGACGACGACGCGGCCGACGCTCTGCTCGATGCCGAGCTGGTTCGCATGGCAGAGAGGATAGGCTTAACGACCGGCGGATGAGGATAGCCGAGGCGAAGGCCGGAGAGAGTTAGACCGGCCGAGCCGGTCGTGCGCCTGTCTTCAGTATTGGAAGAATTTGTCTTTGTCCTGGTGGTTCAGGCAGGTTTCGATATTGCTCTTCCCGAGAAGCAGCGGATTCGGTGCCTTCTTCTTGTTGGACGCAACCGCGCGCTGCTCAAAAAGTGTGAGCGCCAGCTTCTCGACTTTGAACCGTGTCTTCGGTTGCTTGTTGGCGAGTTTGGCCGCTTCGATGAATGCAGTGAGGGCCACTGTGCGATCTGCGAACACCCCCCACAGCGTCGTATCCGGCAGCCGATTCAATTTGCCGTCGGGGGCTAGAAACACATACGTCCAGCCCTTCGATGCGCCGGCATCGACCATGGCCTTGTGGTTGTTGTGTTCGGTCGAATCGATGTCGTAGCTCGCCAGAAAATCGGGCAAGTGAACGCCTCCAAAATTCGGGCCGCTTTCTAGCAATTAGGGGTAGCCAAAGCAATGCTGTCAGCAACGGACAGGGGCACGATGGTCTTCATCGAGGGCGCCCCTGCTTCGATGCTGAATTCTGGCCGCACCGTCCTCACGTGGCCGGGGAGGCTTCGAGATCGTCCGCTGCCCGTGCTTCGGGCGCTGGCAGGCGATTGAGCAGTCAGTCGGCCGCCGCCTGCGCGCGCGAAGCGGCTGTGGAGAGGGCGTTCGGCTGAGACTTGAGATGGGCGAGCCAAGACGCGACGTAGGGCGCATGGTCGGTGCGTGGCGCATTGGTGAGGCCGAGCCGCGCGCAACAGAAGGCAGCGCCGAGTTCGGCGACGAGCTCTTCAGCGGCCCGGACGCTCAGGTCGGCGCCGTAGCGCACTATGCTGTCTCGATCAAGGCGGTGCTTGGCACCCGTTGCGTGCGTAAGCTCGTGAAGCACGGTGGCATAGTACGCCGTCGTGGCAGAGCCCGCGTCGGTCGCGCGAAACCGCCATGGCTCGGGCAGGACGACGGTGTCGGTAGAGGGCCGGTAAAAGGCGATCTGGCCTGCGTGCACGATCTCGACGCCGCTTGCGGCGATGATCGTGTCGGCAGCGCCATGCGCCTCGACGCTATTGGGCGTGCGTTTGGCGTCGGGCGGCGCGAAGCCGTCAACCTGGTCGGCGTTGAACACGGTGAAGCCGAGCGGCACACGGCGCAGCTCGCCGGCACGGGCAGGGTCCGGGAGCTCCTTCCATTTCACGCAGGGCGTGCCGCGCTCGCCCTTGCGCACCTGGGCGCCGATTGAGTCCCACTGCCGGTAAGTCGCCCAACTGCTCGTGCCATAGTGGCGTTTCTGGGTGGCGGTCCAGAGGGCCAGAATGTTGAGTCCACGGTAAGCGTCGCCGGTCGTCGCATTGGTCGGAAGAGCGAACGGCGCGGCGGTGGCGTGCCACGGCATCTGGTAGGTGTCGGCACCGCGCTCGATGTCGGCGACGATGGACGCGAGGACGGTCTGGTAGACGGACATGAGGGTTCCTTTCAGGCATGAAAAAGCCGCCTCGGAGGACCGGGCGGCGGCCGTTGCGATGTGGGCGAATGGGCGGCGGTTCAGTATTCGTCGGCCCGCATGAGGGTGAGCACACGCGTGGTCTTGGTCGGATCGGCTGGGTCGTCCGACCCGAACTCCAGGGAGAGGTCGTAGTAATCGATCTTGAAGAAGTAGCGCTCGCCATCGAGATCGACGGCGCCAAAGTCGTGCTGTTGAAGAGAATCGTTGTCTTCTTCGAAGAGATCGAACCGGCGCACGAGTCCGATCAGGCGGCGTAGTTCGCCGGGCGCGAGGGCTTGCACGCCCGGCGTGACGACGATTTGGCCGCCGGTCAGGGTTCGACGAAAGGTATCGTTCAACAGTCGCAAGATTGCGACGCGCGCGGGGAGCGCTGGGTCGGAGTCAGACATGAGGAGAGCCTCCATGCGGGCGGTGGTGCGAGAAAAGCAGCGACAGAAATGCAAACGGCCGCCCGGAGGCGGCCGTTTGCGGCGAGCGATCAGCAGGCTGCGCTAGGCGCGGCCCTTGATTGGCACGAACGTGGCGGGTTCCTTGAGGTCAAGGATCGCCTTGACCAGTTGACCCTTCTTGAGGTCCTGGCTTGGCACCTTGAGGTGCTTGGCCAGATCCTGCAGCTGATCGAGGCGGTAGCGCGTCAGCAGGCTCTCGTCGTAGGTGAACCAGGCGATGTCGGAGCCCTTGAGGATTCTCATGGCCTCGGCATCGGGTTGGTCCAGCCCGACCATGGCGTGCAACGCGGCCGCCCGAACGATCGGCATCACCTCGTCCCAGGACATTTTGTCGAAGACGGCCCGCGAGGGGAACGAAAGCCCCTTGGAGCAGTCGTGACTGAGCTTGCTGGCCAGCATGGCGTTGACCCCGGTGTAATTCGGCATCGTGCCCTTGAGACCGGCCCAGGCCGGACCTTCGTCGACCAGGAGCGGTTCGACGAGGGTCTTGAGCGCAAGCCAGGTGTCGCCGGCGGCGATCGCGGCGGCCAAGCCAGCAGTGAGGCGGGCGCCGATGATTTCCCGTTGGCTACGGCTGTGGTCGTAGCAGGTGAGAGGCTTCACATCCTCGGCCTTGGCCTTGCCGGTCTTGGCGGCTTTCTCGGCAGCCTTGAGGTCTCGGCGCGTAGTATAGCCACGCAATTCCTCGACGCGGCCGCTGTGGCTTGAGTATTCAACGAAGGCGTTGAAGCGGCCGCGATCGGCCTTCAGGATGCGGCCCTCGACAGCGATATTGTCCTGGCGAAACTTGTAGTCGGGATTGACCACGAGCTGGACGTCGGACCAGCCTTCGGCCTTGAGGGCTTCGACCTTGGCCGTCAGCGCTGCCATCTGCAGCTCGTCGAACTTCTCGCGATCGGTGAGCCACACTTCGGTGCTGAACAGGTCGCGTCGGATCGCCTCGGCCGGGTAAAGCTCGAGCGGAAACAAGGCGTGTCCAGCGGGGAGATCGCCCCGCGTGAGCTGATTGCGAATCTCACGCGCCTCGAGCTGCCAGTCGTGGCGGGCCTTCTTGAGATAGGCCTCCTGGGTTTTCACGTCCACGATGGTGAGTGCTTCCGCACCGCCCAGGGTCAGGTGGTTGTGCCTCAGGAGTTTCTTGGCGAGATCGCAGAGGCCGTCCAGCTTGACTCGCTGGCTGGCCCAGCGTTCGGACTGACCGAAGCGCACGGCAATGTCGGCCGGCTTCTCGCCGGCGGCGATGCGGTGGGCGATCACCGCCGCTTCGTCGAGCGGATGCATCTGGGCGCGGGCCTGGTTGGCGGCGGTGCCCACTTCCTCGGGGGTGCGATCGCCTTCGTAGAGCTCGGCTTTGAGCGCTGCCAGTCCCGCCTTACGCGCGAGCATGTAGCGGCGGCCGCCCTCGATGATGTCGAAAAAGTCGCCGCCCTCGGCGGCCGGTTTCACGAGGATGCTGGTGAGCTGACCGTGCGCCTTGAGCGAGGCGATGAGTCGGGCATCGTCCGCGGGGGCGGCCTTGGTCTTGCGCGGGTTGGTATCGGTCAGCCTGAGGTTTGCGAGAGGAATAAGCATTTGAAACTCCGTTGGTTGAGGTTTGGACATGAAAAACCGACCGCGTTAGAGGGTCGCGGCCGGGCCGTAGGCGTGCCGTCTGCGGATGAGACCGGGCAGTGAGTGCTGCCCGGCGTTATGACGATTGAGAACGGCGATAGGTGTTGAAGCGGGCAGGACCAGTCGGTCAGCCGCCGGCGGGTGCAGTCCCCCGTGGGGGAGTCACCAGCAACAAAGCTGGTGTCAGGAAGTGCCGATGATCCGGACATCACGCTGCGCGACGTTGCTTCGCTGCGATGCTGCGGGCCGTTGATGCCTTCCCTGCTTGAGCCTATTCGGCCGCCGGGTATAGCCGCCCTGTGCGCGTGGTGCTGGTCCCCGTTGTCGGCAGGGAGTGGGGTATTCTATGGCTCCTGCCGTTGCGTAGACCCAGCCACAGGACGAGCCCGGAGCAAGAGACAAACTGTTGCACCGGATGGTGCGACAGGTTTGTTTCTTGCAGGCGGCCGAAGGCCGACGGTCCGCGCGCAGGCCTGTGGCGTCATGGGTCGAAGCAGGCAGGAGCCGTCCCACTCCCCAACGGGGAAGAGGACACATGGCGCGGTGACTGGCGGTACGGCGAGGGGGAGGCAGCGGCCCGCGCGGGCGACAGCGTCTCGCAGCGTGATGTCCGGATCATCGGCAGGGCTGGCAAGCCCTCATCAGGCGCTTGGCGTTACCAAGCGCCGCGGAAGGGATGGAAACCCGAAGGGCGGAGACCCGTCTGCGGGGCTCCGTTCACGACAGCCCGGTCCGGCGACAGCGCCGGGCCGCCCCTCTACTCCTCAAAACAGCATCAGAGATCATCCAACCGCCGACGCGATTGGTCCTGCGCTTCCCGGCCAAACAAGAACGCCGCGCCTCAGTGATGAGGCGCGGCGTTGTCGAGGGGGCGGGTCTGGCGCTCTCAGCGGGCGGGGCCGTCCTTGCCGGGAGCCGTTGGCGCCTTATCGGGATGGTGTTCGCGGTCGGCGGTGCGCACGACGTCGACCAGCTTCTGCGCCTGCTTGATATTGGCCGCCCATAGGTCCGCCGCCTTCTGCCGTTCCGGCGTGATCTCGCCGGTCTGCCGGTTCGCCGCCGTCGGCGGGTTGGCGTAGATCATGTCCTTCATTGCCTTGTCGAGGTCGCCATTATTGGCGCGGCCCTGTTCGTATAGCCCGACGACGGCGAAGGCGTGCTTGGCCGTGCGCCCGGGCTCGCTGCTTTCCCAGAGACCGGGCGCGGCGGCTTGGATCGTGCCGACGATGGCGAGCAACTCTGTGCCGACCTTGGCCTGTTCCTTTCCGAAATCGCCATAACCGCGGCCGGCGAAGGCTCGCTCCTGGGGCGTGTCCGGCAGGGTTGCGCGCGCCCGCTCGGCGGCGCGCGCCTCGCGGGTTTGGTCGAAGGCGGTCTGGCGCCGATCGCGCTCCTGCTGTCGGCCCAGGAGGCGATCCTTCTCGAGGGCGACGCGCGCCTGAAAATGAGGACTCGCCATATACCGCCTCTGGGCAGCCTCCTGCTGTTCGGGCGTTCGCTCCGACCGGGGCCGGGGCTCGAAGCGACGCGGCGCGCCACCAAAGGTGAGTCCGTCGCCGGATTTGGTCGTGCTTTCCATGACAATCTCCATTGCTGGTTGGTTAAAAGATTTGTCTTGGTTCGCCGTCTGGCGCGGCGCTGACAGGCGTTTGCCAAGCAAGACGCCTAACGGGCTGGTCCCTCCGGCTGCTTGACTACAGCCGGCGCTGGCGGCGCGGCAGAATGGCCGAGTTGCTGGGCAAGGGTTGCGATGTTGCGGGCATCGAGGACGACGCAACGCCAGGCGCTATCCGCCGGATGAGCGGGATCGTGGCTTCTGCGGGACGGGGCGGCGTCGAGAGCGGCCGAAGCGAAGGCGAGGTCGCCCGGGCTCGCCTGGTCTTTGGTGTAAGCCCGAACGGTGCGCAGGTACGCGCTGAGGGCTGCTTGCTGGGTCTCGCTCAGTCCCTTGTGGGGCAGGCGGTCGATGTCGCTCAGGGTAAGCCGGATTTGGTCGCGGATTTGGCCGCGTTCGGCAAAGGGCAGGCTGTGGTAGGCCTCCTTATCGGCCGGCGGCGTGAACACGAGCTCGGTGCGCGGCCGCGGCGCAGTCTGCTCTTGTTGGCCCTTGGCGGCGCGATGATTTTTGAACGCTTTCGACTTCGTTGCAAAGGTGAGTGTCGTGTACTCGGCCTTGGCTAACGCATGCTGCGTCGAGATCTCAGCCGCCTTGAGGATGGCCGACAGTTGGGACAGGTAGCATTCATGGCGCGCCTCTCCGACGCGCTGCCAAAACGTTTTCTCTAGATCCGCTGGGGTTCGGGCGGGCAAAAGCGACGTGCTGAGCTTGTCGAGTGACTTCTCGACGTGGCCCAGGGTGATGCTGCTGCCCTCGGCCAGGAAGCCGGTGAGCATCTCTTTGGCATCTGCCAGTGGCTTGGCGGTGTACTTATCCGCCCAGAACGTTTGGTTCAGGTCTTCGCGGATTTGGCTCCATCTGCGGTGAGCCTCGGGCCCGAGCTCCTCGAGACATCGGTCCTGGGCGAGCAGAACCGACAGGGCGGTTGGAAAGGCGCGAGGCGAGCGGGCGGGGCTGGGCTCCGGCGCGGCGACCTGGCCGGCAGGCGGGGCGTCGGGGCGGGACACTGAGCCGGCGTTGTCGATGCTCAAGACGACCTCCTATCCGGGTCTGCACATGCAGGACCGGCTTAAGCCTTCCCTCCGTCCGGTCCACGAGTCAATACGTATTTCCCTCCGTTGCGTGTGGTCTAGTACATGACTAGACTGCGTCGCGTCATCTGTCGGTTTCGGCTTCTTGTTGAGAGGAGATCCGTCATGGCGCTACAACTCTGGAAAATCACGGGCGCCGCGCTGGCGCTCTCGGCCGCAGGCGTTTTCTCGGCCGCGCGATCGCAACAAGTGGTGCCAACGGCTGCGCTGCAGACCGTCGCTCCATCGGCAGTGCCGGCAAACGCTACGACGGTGGGCACGAATGCGGATGGATCCAAGATCGTGCAGACGACCGACGCTTCCATCCTGTCCGCGAACGCCTTTCCATACTCGTACGGCAATCTCCAGCTGCCGAAGTACTCGGCGCCCGCGCTGCAGTTCAATGTCAGCGGTGCGGGCACGATCGAATACTCTGTCGCGCCGTCCGGCACGGCGGGTTCCGGCTCGCATGTCGCGGGGGTGGACGACGGGACGGCTGGACTACTTGCCCTGCAAGATAATAACGGCGGCGGCTGCGCCATCGCTCTCTGCGTCGCGGCGGGGGCCAATGCGCCTATCCAAGCGGGAGCCTGCCAAACGATCCTCAATGACATGGCGCGGCTATTGCGCTTGGGTCAGTCGGTGCCCTCGTGCGCCGGCTCGACGGTGACCTATCGGCCGGTCACGTGTGCCGCGCCGTGGACCCTGGTGAGCCTCGGGGGTTGGGAGAGCTTTGCGTGCCAGGCGATCATTCCGCCCTCGGGGCCATCGGTTGCCGAGCAATGTGCCGTGGCGTACGCCACGGCGGAAAATCAGCTCACCAGCATTGAGACGGGCGTTTATGCCGATGCGGCCGGGAACTGGTACGCGTGGGACTTCGCCGGCAACACGTTAGAATATTCCGCGAGCACCACCGCCTGTCCCAATGTTGCGGGCGGCGCGGACTTTGCCGGGAATTCGGGTGCCGGGGGAACGGGCGCCGACGGCAACAGCTCCGGCAATGGCAACAGTGGCAATGCGGGGGACAGCGGAGCAGGTGGGGCGAGCGGCGATGGTGGCGGAGATGGCGGCGGCTAGTTTGCGAATGCCAGTACATTCAAAGAATTTTGAATCGCCACGCACAGAGCGATTTGTTGTTAGCAGTTCGGATATCGGGGACTCCTTCGGACGTGAGTTGCCCTGTAAAGGTAACGTCAACGTTAGGAACATTGCTAGGGATTGTCAGAGAGCGAAGCGGCGTAGGTCGCCCGGGCTCACGGGGGATTGCAAAAAAGAGGTCAAGAGACTTGCCAGTGGGCGAGGTTTTTCTGATTCGGTCCGACAGTACCTCAAGCGTGCTCACTTGGACGCCATCAGCGCAACCTGTCTCGGTTGAAACCGTGCGTTCGGTATCAACGACGACAACGCTTTGGAAAATGGTTTGAGCTCGGATTTCGCCTGGTGCCGTGGCTGCGAGAACGAAAGATAGAGTTAGGAGCTTGCGCATCGAGATTCTCCTAGGAGTGCATCGAGGATGCGATGAAGGGCCGTAACGACGCCGGTCACGTAGGAGCGCATGCTGCTGCCCTACTACTCGGAAAGCCGACCGGCCGCTGTCTTCGGACGTCAGCGCCGGCCGCACCTAGTGGACTCCGTTGGTCGCGGGACGGCGGCAGGGTCCGCTGATAAAGCCGGGCGATTAGCACGAAGGTGAGCGAGGAACGGCGAGATCGTGGGATTGGAAGGTACCTTTTTCCAGCAAGCAGCGAAGCTCATCCAACTAGCGCCAGATCGGTCGTGCATTTCCCGATGCACAACGTCGCGCTGACGAGCCTGCAGAGCCCCTTCGCACTGTATCGTCAGTCCCAGACCTGCTGAAACGAGACTTAAGAGAGCCTCTGCACTGGCCGGGTGGTATTGAATGCGGGCGCTGCCGCCGAAGGCGGCCAGCTTCGTCGCCAGCAATTCCTGCAGCTCGGGCCCCAGGCCCTGACGACTCATAAAGACAATCTCTCCGTCGAGATCTGTCCAGTTGGCGAACCGTCGATCAGACAGGGGATGCGACAGGGGTAGGACGAGAAGGATTCGTTCAGACCACAGCGATAATATCTCACAACTCTCTTCATGTGTGTATCCGGCGACGATTGCCAAATCGAGGGTGCCGTCCAGCACCCGCCTCAGAAGGACGCGCTTGGATGCTTCAACCAAGCGTACGCTCACTTCCGGCCGCTCCTTAGCGAAGCCGACCAACGCTGGTTGCATTGGTACCGCTGCCGTGAATGTCAAAAGCCCCAGTGACAGGTGACCCGCTGCCCCTATGCCTCGAGCCTTGGCGCTTTCCAAAAGCTCGTCGAAGTCTTCGAGCAAATGCGCAGCCGTCTCCACGAAATGGACACCCGCCGGAGTCGGACGAACCCCGCCACTTGAACGCAAGAAGAGAGTGAGGCCGAGCGCATGTTCCAATTGCCAGATCGTTCGACTGAGGGTCGATTGGCGAACGCGCAGCGAATGAGCGGCACGGCGAAAGCTCCCGTGATGTGCGGCTTCCACTGCGAACCGGAGATGACGTAATCCAACAGTCATCGGATTGCCTGTCATGCCTATTCATGAGCGTTCGATCACGTTCAAAGTCGACAGTCTGCTTGAGGCGTCGCAGTACTCGTCGCCGCTAGGCGTGCATTCTTCCAAGAGCACTGGTCAGAACAGCCTACGCTGTAAGATGAGCGTGAGCAGACTACAGCACATAATTTGTGCGCCGGACAACAGACAGGATCGCATTTCTTATTTTGATTTTTGCAGTCGTGGGCTTACAAATTTGGCACCGGTCGATGAGCAAGTTTTCTTTCGGTGCTCCAGAGGCGGAGTTGCTGAACGTCAGCCGCGGCGACCGCGATTTCTAGGCGGCGGAGGTAGGCGCCGCCGTTTTGTGGCTGCTCCGCATATGCTTGGACCACGACGGTGTGCCGCACTCTCTAGCGTTGCATGTGATCTATCTACTCAGATTATCGAGCGGAATAATCCCTTGAGTTCACGCCTATCTGTCGCGTATTGGCACTTTTAGGAGCCACTCGCGCGCTTCGTGAATACTGCGGAAAACCTTTGCCGGCGGGCCGTCGACTCCGAGTGCCGCGAAAATGTGAGCAAACTCACCTATTTGTGGGTTGTCGACGATGGCAAGAGGCCCACGCGGGCGATCGGTGGGAATGGCGTCTAGGACTTGTGCGAGGGCCGAAAGCTCGCCCCTGCTGAACCCCGGAGTACTGTGCGTTACGTCGATAAGTTTGCGATAGTGCCTCAGCCGGGCATGGATTATGTCCTGAACAAACTTCGCCATGTCTGGCAATGTCAGGATCCCGGTGGCAACACCTGTGACCAGCCGGTCCAACGGGTAGATGGTCTGCTCTATCGGCATGCGTGGCTACGCATCAAATCTCTGGACTGACCAAATATTCAAGCAGGCAGAGCCGCAACGAATTCCCTGCGCGTGGCATATGCGAATGAGTTGCGGAACGCGTGGATGGACGCATGGAAGTGAACTCAACCACGGCTAACACCCTGCCGCCGTTCTTCCTTTTCAAAAAGTGCACCATTTGCCCCTCGCACGATTTGCGCACTGCCGAATTCCACCATAAGCGGAACCACCAATCTCGTTTGTCCTTGATATGGTTCGCAGGTGCTCCTCTCCTTTACGTCTGGTTGATCAGAGGCTTAGCGCAAAATTCGCACTGTCTTTTAGCGCTTCTCGCTTGCGGACGCGTTGATTGTGTCCAGTAAATCGTCCAATGCCTTCTTGCGGGCCGCACCATCTGGCCGGTCCGCGCGAAGAGCAGCCAGAGCGTTATCGATCGCCTTGTCGACGATGTGCCATTGGACGGCGGCCCGCTGCTTCAAGGACGGCTCAGCTTCGTCCCACGCGACTTCGAGATCCTTGATTCGAATCTTGGCACGAGGCAAGTCACCCTTTTCGACGAAGGTAGAGGTGTCGACGACAATCGTCCGAAAAAGCGAAAGGTCGCCCAACGACGCAGGGGCGGCCTCGGCAATCGAGACGATGTGACCAAATCGAATGTCCTGGCCGGCGGCATCGAGTGCGATCGCGGCGGCAAAACAAATTGCGATTTGAAAAGACTTGGTGGCTGCGCTCATCAAATTCTCCGTTTCGTCGGAATGGTGTGCTCATGCTGTGGAAGGGTGCGGATCGCGTATGCAGTTCGATATGAACTCTGTGGCTACGCACTTTTGCCTGCGTCAGGGCCATGTCCGGTTGCTCGTACCTGTTGCACTGCTACCAGAGTGCCGATAGCGAGGAGGAAAAGCAGGCTCGTATAGACCGTGCCGAGGCCCAGGCCGCCGTAGGTGCGACCCTGAGAAACGAGATCGCCCAGCGATGCGCCGAGCGGGCGCGTCAGGATATAGGCGAGCCAAAATGCGAGCACCGCGCTGACGCCCACATAGTAAGCGGCGCCAATAATCGCAATCAGCCCGGCGAAGATGATAACTCCTATCCCGAAGCCGAGGCCAAGCGCTTCCGTCGCCAAGTCGCCGGCAGCGGTTCCAAGCGCGAAGGTCAGCAGGATGGCAGCCCAATAGAAAAGCTCGCGTCGCCGGGTGACGATGGTCTGGATAGCGAGCGTTCCCTCGATCGCATACCAGACGGCGAAGATGGTCGCGAGGCCGAGAGCAAAGGCGACCGTGCTGGCATAGAGGTTGACGCCCAAACCGTCGGTCAGGGCGTCCGTGATCTGCGTGCCGACGACGCTCACGAGAACGACGGTGAGCCAGTAGATCCAGGGGATGCAGCGATGGCTTCGCAACTGCATCGTAAGTGCCGTGATGAGAAGGGCAACCATGAGGCCGCCCGTCAGGGCCGTCCCCAGACCGACGTGGACAGCCAGGTAGTCTGCTCCCGTTTCTCCGACGGTCGTCGAAAGTATCTTAATGATCCAGAAAGCGATGCTGATTGCCGGGACCTTGTTGAGCATGGTCGCGGCTGCCAAGGTTTTAGTCGATGTCATGCGGGTAGCCTTCTTTAAGTTCGGCGGAAGCCGCCCTGGACCGTCGAGAGCGGATTGCCGGTTCGGCTAAAGGAGCGCTCGTCACGTGGGCACCCGGCGTTCTTCGGGATGCACGCCGGCTTTCTGCGGCAGCAGCGCGACCAGCGCGACGATGACAATCGTAAGAACTATCGAGGCATAGAAGCGGCTGATGTTCAGACCGCCGTTAGCCAGAGGCTTGTCGAGTAAATCCCCGAGCGTGGCACCCAAGGGTCGCGTCAGGATGAAGGCGCTCCAGAACAGCAGCACGCGAGAGACGTTGGTAAAAACATACAGGCCGGCGATCACGGCCAGTCCCGCTGCGAAGACAAGGGCACCGCGCTCGTAGCCTAACGTGTTGGTATCGGCCATCCAGTCGCCGAGCGCCGTGCCCAGGGTTTGCGAGAACAGGATGGCGCCCCAATAGAACATCTCCGTTCTCGGCGACTTGACGGTATCCACGGAGATCGAGCCTTCGATCCGGTACCAGATGCCTAGTGTAATTATCAGAAGCGCGAACAAGATCGACGATCCTCCGGCATGGCCGATACCGAGTGATCGGTCGGCGAAATCCGCCATGGTCGTGCCGGCCGTGGTCGTGGCGACGATGACCAACCAGTAGAGGAACGGCCGAAAGGATTTGGTGGCAATCTGGGTGGCCACGGCAACGACAAAGATCGCGATGAAGATGCCGCTACCGATCGCGTAGCCGAGTTTCATCGACATCGACACGGCATCGCCGCCGGTCTCACCGAGCGTCGTCGCGACGATCTTGATGATCCAGAAGCCGAGAGTCACCGCAGGCACTTTGCTCAAAGTACTTTTCTCAAGCTCGCTCATCCGAATTCCTTTCAACGCCAATAGTCGCAAAGGGTTGGTCTTGGCCGCACTCAACGGGGACTCGCTGGTGTTGTATCGATTCCCAGAGCAATCCATACGTGAAGGCCTTTTTCGTGGACTGAATCTGTCCACCTGAGGATGACGGTTCCGTCGAGCCGGTCGACGATCGCCCGAACTATGGAAAGGCCGAGGCCCGAGCCAACTTCGACGGTGGTGCCGCCCCGGTAGAAGGGGTCGAAGACCCTGCCGCGTTCCCGTAGGGGAATGCCGGGGCCGTTGTCGCAAACATCGATCGTAGTCCTCCGGCCTTTGCTCTCGATCGAGACCTCGACTTTGCCGCCCGAAGTCGAGTAGCGGATCGCGTTGTCGAGAACGTTCCTCAGCAGCAGCACCAGTTCGATCTCCTGAGCCGCCGCAGCAGCGGAGTCCGGGCAGTCGACTTCGATCTCTATGTTCTTGCGATCCGCTTCCGGCAGTAGATCCTGCAGCACGCGGCGCAAGACCGGCTGCAACGGCACAAGATTGCGCGATGCGGGCGTGTCGGACTGCACCCGCGTGAGCGCCAGCAGCTGTTCCAAAAGAGCGCGTAGGCGGGCGATGCCCTGCCGTGCAGGCGCGAGCCGCTCTGCCACTGGCTCGGTCCTCATGGCTCCCGCGGCGTTCTCGATCTGCACGGAGAGAGCCGTGAGCGGCGACCGCAGTTCGTGGGCCGCGTCGGCGACAAAGCGACGTTGGATTCCCGCCGCATCCGACAGCCTCCGAAGAAGGCGATTGATCGCCTGCACAAAGGGAAGGAGCTCGACAGGCACTTTGGCCGCCGGTACCGGCGCGAGATCGCGATCGGTCAATCGATCGATACTTTGCGCCAGCGCGTTGACCGGACGAAGCGTCCGCCTGACCAGCAGACCGACGAGGCCGCAGAGGATGGGCCAGAGCAGCAACAGGGGTACGACGGTCCAAGTCCCGCTGTCGACCGCGTTTTCGTTGCGCACCGCCGTTCTCTGGCCGACGACAATGCGCCGCTGGTCGTGGAGGGAATGGACGAAGAGGCGCCAGGACGATCCGTCGATTTGCACGGTCTGCAATCCGTCTCGCAGGCCCATGGGGAGCGGGATCGAACTCCGGGTGGAGCTTGCGTCCATGTCCAACGGCAGACTCCAGACCACGACACGCATATCGCGATTGCTCTCCGGCAACGCCGCGGCATCGGCCTGCACGCTTTCGGCAGAATTGCCACGTTGGGCGATGAAGGCGATCTGCCGCAGGAGATCGTCCTGGAACTCGTGTGCTTCCTGAAACGCGGAGGTGAACGACCACACCCCGAAGGCGAGGGAAAATGCGAGAAGCATGATTGAGATACCGGCAAATAGCCGCCATTGCAGCGATCGCCTTACTCTGTCCTTGAAACCATCCATCCCAGGCCCCGCACGTTCTTGATCGTTGTCGCACCCAGCTTCTTTCGGATCGTATGGATCAGAAATTCGACGGCGTTGCTCTCGACTTCTTCATTCCAGCCGTAAATTCTGTCCTCCAGCTCCGTCCGCGAAAGTATGGTTCCTGGACGCAGGAGCAGCGCCTGCAACAGGGCAAATTCCCGGGCGGACAGGACGACTGTCGTGCCATTGCACGTCGCCTCTCGCGTGGCCGGATCGAGCGTGAGAGTGCCATTGCCGAGAACAGCATTGGCATTGCCCGCTCTGCGCCGGATGACCGCGCGCATGCGCGCCAACAGTTCTCCGATCTCGAACGGCTTGACGAGGTAGTCGTCGGCGCCGTGGTCGAGGCCTGCGACGCGGGAGTCGACTGCGTCGCGCGCTGTGACGATGATCACCGGCACATCGATGCCTTTTTGTCTCATCTTCTCCAGGACCTGGAGACCGTCCTGCGCCGGCAAGCCCAGATCGAGAAGCACGATATCGTAGCGCTGGTCTGTCAGCGCCTGTAATGCCGTTGCACCATCCGTGACCCAGTCGGCAGCATAGGCGGCATCGATGAGAGCCTGCCTCACGGCCGCGCCGATCATCCGATCGTCTTCGATTAGCAAAGCTCGCATCGTCCTCACCTGGGGGCTGGGTCATCCACCCCATGTATTGCCGATGGGCACATGGCCCTCTCGCCGTATTTATGCCTCGCCGAAGGGTCGACCACGCACGAGGAGGTCGACCCCGGGCGGCCTTGGCTCGTTAGTCTTCCGCGTCCGAATGTTCGTCGGTATCCTCTTTGTCTTCCGTAGCGGAAATTACCGACCCCTTTGCGGCGTTCACTTTGACGTCGTAGGCCTTGGTGCCGTTCACCACCTCGACATCGTAGACCCACTGGCCTTCGCTTTTTTCGAACTCTGCGCGCGCCGCCTTGCCGCCGGCATGCTGCTCGGCCGCCGTAACGGCCTGGCTCATGCCGATGCCGGCAGCGGCCATTGCGGGCGGATCTGAGTCGTGGGCTGAAGCCGCAAAGCCGACGCCCCCCATGGCAACGATCACTGCACTGGCGAGGGAAAGTTTGTTGTTCGCTTCATGGTCGGTCTCCTTTGCGGGATGCACATATTTTGTGCGGGAGTAGAGACTGACCGATCAGACTTAGCCGGGACTTAGGCTCGGGCCCGCGGGCGATTAGACGAGAATTATACAGCGAATGGACCCAAAAGGTTCGACAGTCTGTAGCCCCGTTTTTCAGGGTTCGAGCGTGGCCGGGCCGGCTTCCGTTGGATAGATCTAGCGCCCCGGGGCGTCGCGTCTTCCCGCCGTGACCTCGAGCGATCGCGACACATCTTGCAATTCGGTGACGGAGCTGGTGGGCAAGGCTACTTTGTCACCCGCTGCGAACGCCACCGAAGCGTAACCGAATTGATGCACTGCACGTGCGACACGACCGGCGACCACGACACCCAATACTAAACACAGGATGGCAACCAGAAGTCCTACGGCCGCCACTATCATGGCGGTGTGCCACAGCGGCGCATCTATGACCGCTGTTGGCAATGCAACGACCGCTGTCAAGCCGGTGCCCGGCAGGCGCCGGAAAGAGCTCTGCACGGCGACGCCTTGCCGCGAGACGCTGTCAAAGTGACCCGATCGCGGTACGCCGCGTGCCGCTTCGATCGTCTCGGGACTAGCGTGACGGCCGACATATTTGCCGGCCTCTTCGCTCCGGGCAATCACGGTCCCCGTGCGGTCGACAATACCGGCCAGCCAGCCTTTGCGGAGACCGGCATCGGCGAACAGAGCCTGGAAGCGCGACGGCGAGAAGCCGCCCACCAGCACGAATGCGACCGTGCCATTGACCATGCAAGGAACCGAAACATAGACGAAGCCAAGCTTTGCGTCCTCGCTTGCCAGCAGACCGGAAATGAAGACCTTCTGCCCGCCGACGATTTCCGAAACCCCGACGCTCTTCGCCGAGGGGAATGCTATCAGATCGGCAGCCCTTGAATTGAAGACTAAGTGGCCGCCCTGGTCGTACAGACCCATCACGTCGATCCCGTTCTCACGGGCAACGTCGGCAAGTTTGGGCACGATATCCGCGTCGACCGCCTGTATGCGCGGATATACCGCGAGTCCGTTCAGGAATCCCGCCGTGGTTTGGATCTCGCGTTCTATGAGATCCGAAAGATCGTCTACAGCATCGACCGCGTTGGCTTCGATGGTCCGACGGGCCGCAGCAGCGTAGTCCCAGGCCAATATCGCGCCGAGCGCAAACAAGGGCACAACTATTGCCGCAATGAGCATCAGCAAATACGACTGTATAGAAAGGCCGAAGGGCGGCTTAGTCGGGCGTATCGACGTGTAAGTCATCTCTCTACTTTACCTGAAGCCGATTGTCGGAGTGCGCAACGCGGGCGAGCTTAAAGAGCTTTTAAAGATGTACAATTCTCAGCCACTTCAGATGCGACGCATGGCGTCGAACGCTAATGTCTTCCCACAATCTCAAGTACCGGGCGCCAATCCTCGACTAGTTGTTCAGATTCTCTGATTTCGTCGGCGGTCATCGTCGAGGCAAGCTGGTCGCGCAGGCGCGTGGCCATACCGACATAGTCCCGTTCGCCCGGTGCCTGAGCCAAAGGCAGTCTGACAATCGCTACGCTATACCACTTGTACGCTTCGACCTTGCTTTCAGGAACTCCTGCGCCCGAAGCATACATCGTAGCAAGATTTACTTGCGCCCGCCCATAGCCCTGATTGGCTGCTCTCCGATACCAAATCAAAGCTTCGTCGTAATCATTAGGCCTGCCGAGACCTTTGACGCAAGCGACTCCAAGGTTGAATTGGGCTTGAGGCTCACCCTGTTCGGCGGCAAGTTTATACCAATGCACTGCTTTTTCATGGTCTTGCGGCAGGAGCCAGCCTTGGGAATAGACAATGCCGAGGCTGAACTGGGCAAGCGGTCCACCTTTCTCCGCGACTGCAACCTGCAGTCTTTCCGCCTCGGCGTAGTCTTGAGGCACGCCCAGGCCGAAGCTATAGAGCCGCGCAAGCTTGAACATGGAACTCAGGTAGCCTTGATCCGCGGCCTTCCGATACCAGCGCGCCGCTTCGGCGTAATCCTGTGAAACGCCACGACCTTTCTCGTACAAAAAGCCGAAGTTGTGTTGCGCTGCTGCCAAGCCACCTTCGGCGATCGGACGCAGCAGAGTGGCGGCCGCCGTGTAGTCCTTCAACTCGTAAGCTGTTACAGCGTCTTCAAACGGTCCTGCCTGAACATTTCCCGGCATCAATACGACCAATGACACAATACTGACCGCCATCACCAAGGATCGCGCAAGCTTACAGCAGGCCGTCACTTGGTCGAGCAATTGATGCTTCACTCTAGTCATTCTTGAACTTTAAAGTAGCCCGAAATCCTCAGCTACTGGTTTCCGAGCGTAAGCAACGCACTGTGAAGCTCCGCAACGGCTGATACCAGGCTCAGGTCCAGCCCGTTGCTGGGCGCAGTTCAACTGCGTTTGGCCCAATAGAAGCGATGCTTGAGCCGCTTCGATTCTTGCGGCGATACTAGGCACGCGATGACAGTGAGGAAGACAACGCTGGTATAAAATGTGCCCCCTCCCAGCCCTCCGTAAGTACGGGATTGCGCGAGCACGCCACCAAGCCACGCCCCGAGCGGCAGCGTCGTAATGTAGGCGAGCAAAAAAAGTCAGGATCGCGTTCGCGCCCAGGCGATAGGCGGCAGCAAAATCTAAGATCATGGCACCGAAGATGAACACGCCGAGGGTGAAGCCGAGTCGCAGCGCTTCGGTGGCAAGGTCGCCGGCGGCGGTGCCGAGTGCGAAGGTGAGCAGAATCGCGAGCCAATAGAACGACTCGCGCCGCTTCGTTACGAGTGTCTGGATCGAGACCGTCTTCTCGGAAGCATACCACAGCGCGAAGACAGCGATCAGGCCGAGACCGAAGGTAACGATATTTGCATAGAGGCCTATGCTGAGCCGGTCGGTCAGAATATCGGTAATCCGCGTGCCGACGATCTCACGAGAACGACGGTGAGCCAGTAGATTCAGGGAACATAGCGGCTAGCCCGAAACTGATGCCACAAAACGGTGGCATGAACCGTGACCATGATCGCGGTCGTGCCACTCGCACTTGTCCTCGTAAAGCCGATAGTTACCTGTTGTTCGCGACGGCTTCGGCAATAGCCCGACCCGCTCGTAGTAACGGATTGTCTCGATGGTCACCCCGGATTTCCTCGACAGGGCGCTGATCGGAAATGCTTTCAATGAGGCCGTTGTGGTCACGCGGATTTGAGGTTGCGTCTGTAGTGGCTACAGGGTGCAAGCTACGCTCCATGACCATACAACGCAAAGTCAGCCCTGCATCGCCGATCCCTTCAGATGCCAAGCAGGACACAGCAAAGACCGCCCTTGTTGCCGGCGGACTTCTAGCGGCTTTCGGGGTCGCCTCCTGTTGCGCACTGCCAATCGCGCTATCGATGATGGGAATAAGCGCAGCCTCGCTTGTAGGCATTGGCTACTTCGCGGCGCAGTACCAAAGAGAATTGTTCTATACAGCCGTTGTCTGTTTGGCCGGCGCAGCGATGGTCATGTACCGTCAAAGTCGGGCTCGCGCGTGCGCCCCTGGCAGCACATGCGAGCGACCCGCTCTGAAATGGGTTAGCGCTCTGGGTATTGCCTTGGCGTTAGGTCTACTCGGACTAACTTTCTGGATCGAGCCGCCAATATGACCGTCATTCTCGAATCGACTCTGACGTGCCCGCATTGCGGCCATGTGAAGACCGAGGTGATGCCGACGACTGCGTGCCAGTTTTTCTACGAGTGCACATCCTGCAAAGTGGTAGTCAAACCGAAGTCTGGTGACTGCTGTGTGTTTTGCTCGTACGGGACTGTGCCTTGTCCCCCCATTCAGGAAGACAAGAGCGACAATTGCTGTTCGACCAGTGGAGCACAGAACCAGATCAGTGGGCCGCACGCCAATGACCTCAATACATCACTAGCGAGGCGGCGCTAGCAGGCCGAGGGCAGCAACAAGGGCGAGTATCAAGAGCGCACAAGCGCTCTCGATCGCCAGACTAACGCGTAGCGCTTTGACCGCGTGCCGTGTGTCGTCACTTTGGCGCGCGCGATCAAGGGCAGAGACAAGCCAAAGACGATTGCTCCCCGCAAGGCCGAACATGGCGAGGAACAAGACAAGCTTAGCGGCCAGAAGACGGCCATAGGCACCGCCAAGAAGGTTGCCGAGATGCGCCCAGCCAACGACGCTCCACACATTGACGATACCGGTTGCGACAACCGTTCCGACCAACAGCGTGCCTTTGCCGGCGAACGCTTGAAGTGCATTTGCAAGTTGATTGATCTGCGCGCCGTCCATTAACCGTTCCGGCCGCAAGAGCATAAAAAACAAGGCCCCGAGGGCACCGATCCATCCGCCCGCCGCTAACAGATGAATGATATCGGCAATGAGATGTACGGCAAAACTTTCGTCGCTCTGCATCGCGCCGTGACCGGCCCAGGCCAATGTGCCGACAGCCACGCCCGCACACGCACAAAGCGCGGCAAGGCTTGCGGTCGGACGAAAGCGCAAGGTGAGGACGAGCGGCAGAATCGCCGCGAGCGACACAAACCGAATGATGAACGCTGTGCCCGTGCCGCCCATCTGAATCAGCATCGTCATATGCGGAAGATTGGGAGGGAGCAGGTCCGTGCCCGCCATCGCCGCAGCCATGGCGGCAAGATGCATGAAACTAAGTGCGATTCCAGCGGTAGCCAACAGGAAAAGGCTGCTTCGTAACGGAAGAACACGCAGCGCTTCGTGAACCGTGCCTAAGCCGTAGAGACCGAACAGCGCCAAACCGAATAAGAGAAGCAAATCCGCGTAGATGAAGCTTCGAATAACGATAAGGGCGCTGTCCGGTGTCATCACTTCGCTTATTGCACTTTGAACGAATAGCTTCCCGTGATGCGGTGCGTATCGGTGGAGACCACGTGATAGTCGACCCGATAGGTGCCTGCCATCAGCGGCCTGGACGGCGTGAGCGTAAGGGTCATGCCATCCGCCGAAAGCGCGCTCGCCGCACTTTCCTTGGACGGCTTATCCATCTTCATGCCCGGCATATCGAGCATCAGAAGATCCGCTCCAGAAAACTCGCCCGCCAGCCGCTCAGAAAAGCGCAGCTCAATCTTGGCAGGGCTTGGCACCGTAGCGTTAGCTGCAGGCGTCGTTTTTTCCAGCTCGGGATGGGCGTAAGCCAACCCTCCGGACGTCAGACTCAGAGTGACGAGAGCGGCAAGCATTAGGCGTTTCATCGGAGTCTCCATAGAGCTAGCGGGTTGATACCAATGAGAGTACGCGCGGTTGGCCTCTGGCCCTCATGGGGCTTTTGGACCGCGTTCGAGGGGTAGAGACATTTTGCGCGTACTTACGTATGAATTGGAGATGTCCATGGACCACGAGCTTGACCAACATCTGCGGCAACTTGCTTCGCACGTGAAGCATCCATCGTTGAGCGCGCTTGACGGCATGGTTCTCGATCGCGTCGCCCGTGAACGCTTCTCGCGCCAACATGCCTTGCGGAATGATGTTTTGTCCTTTGCCGGTGCGCTGGCTTTCGGAGTCGCCAGCGCTATGACGTTTGCCGCGCCCACCACAGTGTCGGCGCCATCGGCCCTGTCCGGCATTTCGCCACTTGCGCCGTCAGCGCTTCTGGAACGCACGCGATGAAGCTGGCTCTACGCACTTTGCTTGTGGCATTTATTGCAGCCCTGATCGGCGTCCTTGCTGGCCGCATGTTTCTCGATCATCGCCAGATTCCCAAGAACGATATTCATACGTTCGTTCATGAAGAGCTCAGTCTCGATAGTGAGCAGAAGGCGCGCCTTGCTGACCTTGAGCGGCAATTTGCCGTCCGCCGCACCGCCCTTGAAATGGAGCTTCGAACCGATAACGCACTACTTGCCGAGGCGATTGAGGCTGAGAAAACCGCCGGCCCGCGCGTGAATGCCGCCGTTGATCGCTGCCATGAAGCCATGGGACGGCTGCAAAAGGAGACACTTGCCCACATCTTCGCCATGCGTCAGCTGCTTCGGCCGGATCAGGCGAAACGCTATGATCAGGCCGTGGTGAAGGCGCTTACCGAAGATAGCCGTGAGCCTTGACCTCCACGAATTCTCCGACAGCGAGCTTGTCGCCCTCAGTCTGGCGGGGCGAGACCATGCTTTCGCCGAACTGGTACGGCGACACAGTGACTCCCTCTACAGGTTAGCGCTCGCCAGCCTCGGCAACAGAGAAGACACGCTTGAAGTTGTCCAGGATATCTTTGTCGCGGCGCACGGCGCCTTACGCCGCTTTGATGACACGAAGCCGCTGCGGCCATGGTTGGCAGCCATTGGGCTCAATCGGTGCCGCGATATCGCCCGCCGCCGAAGGGTTCGCCACTTTCTCACATTCGCAAAGCCCCTGGACAGTACGAACGACAATCTCCCGTTCGACGAGCCAGGCGCCGACATTTCTGCGGCCGACCGGCAGGAGCTACAGCGCACATTCACAGCCATTGCCGCTTTGCCAACGGCGCTGCGCGAACCCCTCATCCTGCATACCATCGAGAACCTTACTCAGGCTGAAACAGCAAAACTTCTCAAGATCTCCGAAAAGGCCGTCGAAACGCGGCTTCGGCGTGCGCGTCAGCAGCTTCGTGCTGCCCTCGGTGTACTGCGTTAGCTCGCCAGCGAGCAAAAAGAGGCGAGGGGTTCGCGTCGAGCCTGCGTAATCCTAGATACGCTCCTGATTTTCTAAGGGACACCCGATGAAACGGCTTTTCGATCGCCGCGACTTTCTTCTTGGTGCTGCCGCCGCAAGCAGCACCCTCGCGGCTTCTGCTTGGCTCCCGGCCTGGGCGCAGTCGCTTGCTTCTGGCTTTTCCGCGCCGGTTCCCACCGTGTCAGGCTCCGATATCACCTTGCGGATTGCCCGCCAGACTATGACCATCGATGGCACGGCGATGCAGGCGATTGGCATTAACGGTACGGTTCCAGCGCCGCTTATTCGCCTGCGTGAAGGCCAAAAAGCCCGACTGACGGTCGTGAACGATCTTGACGAAGACAGCTCCATCCATTGGCACGGCTTGCTTGTCCCCGCCGCCATGGACGGCGTACCCGGCGTTTCTTTTCCCGGCATCAAGCCGCGTTCCACCTTCGTCTATGAATTCCCTGTGCGGCAAAGCGGTACCTACTGGTATCACAGCCATTCAGGACTTCAGGAACAGCTCGGCCATTATGGCCCAATCATCATCGATCCGGCCGGCCCTGATCACATCAAAGCCGATCGTGAACATGTGATCGTCTTATCCGACCATAGCCCAATGTCGCCGGAAACCATCTTCCGAAAACTCAAACAACAACCAGGCTATTTCAACTACCAGAAGCAAACCCTCGCCGGCCTTATGGCTGGCAAAGGTCAGTCGCTCAAAGAACGAGCCGAGTGGGCCGACATGCGGATGGACCCGACCGACATTTCGGATGTCAACGGTTCCACCTACACGTTCCTCGTCAACGGCCACGGCCCGCAAGATAACTGGACCGCACTCTTTGAACCCGGCCAACGCGTTCGACTACGCATCATCAACGCGTCGTCGATGACAACGTTCAATGTTCGTATTCCTGAATTGCGCATGAGTGTGGTGCAGGCCGATGGCAATGCGGTGCGGCCGGTTGCTGTCGATGAACTGCAAATCGGTGTCGCAGAGACCTACGATGTGCTGATTGCGCCAGGCAATCGCGCCTACAGCCTGATTGGCGAAAGCATCGACCGTTCCGGTATGGCGCGCGCGACACTGGCGCCGCGCATGGGAATGAGCACCGCGATGCCGCTTCTGCGCGAGCGACCAACCGCGTCGATGAAAGACATGGGCATGGACATGTCAGGCATGCAGGGCATGTCCGGCATGGATCACGGCAGCATGGATCACGGATCGATGGCGGGTATGAAGCAGCCTATGGCCGGCATGTCGCACGACATGGGTTCGATGAATATGCGCGACCCGAAGAACGCGCCTGGCGTCGTGATGTCTCCGGGTGTGCAAACGATATCGCCGATGCCCATGGACCGCACCGGTGAACCTGGACAGGGCCTTGAGGATGTCGGCCATAAGGTCCTGACCTACCGTGACCTCATCGCGGCCGAGCGGAATCCCGATCTTCGTGCGCCGTCGCGTTCCCTCGATATCCACCTGACCGGCAACATGGAACGTTTCATGTGGTCGTTCGATGGCATGAAAATGTCAGACCATATGGAGCCCATGCCGTTCCGCAAAGACGAACGAGTCCGCATCAATCTCATCAACGACACGATGATGGGGCATCCCATTCATTTGCATGGGCACTTTTTTGAGCTTGTCACGGGACATGGCGATCATTCACCGCGCAAGCACACCGTAATTGTCCAGCCGGGCGGTAAAGTCACATTTGATCTGACAGCGGATGCCATCGGTGATTGGGCTTTTCACTGCCATCTGCTCTACCACATGCATGCTGGCATGATGCGCGTCGTCAGCGTGCGCGCATGAAGGCCGATGCCATGAAACTCATGTCCGCGATGCTTTGCGCCGCCTTTATCGTGACGCCTTTCGCAACTCACGCACAGTCGATGCCCGCTATGGATCACAGTTCCATGCCGGACATGGCCCCCGGCTCGATTAAAGGGATGGACCACAGCTCCATGCCAGAAATGAGTTCCGGCTCGATGCAGGGCATGGATCATAGCGCCATGCCGGGCATGAAGCCTGGCTCCGCTTCGGCACCGGCAGCCGCGAGCACCACGAGCGCCGGCTCGGGAGGGGCCTTGCCGGCCGGCTCAGCGCCACCACCACCCGTGCCCGCCGATTACTATGCCGACCACATCTACGACAAATCGCAGATGGAACGCGCGCGCGCGGCGATGATGAATGAGCAAGGCGGGCAACAGTTCTACCAAGTCATGCTCAATCTGAATGAAATTCAGCTCTATCGAGGCCAAGCCGGTTATCGTTGGGACGGCCAAGCGTGGTTCGGAGGCGACATCAATCGCCTCACGCTGAAAAGCGAAGGCGGCGGAGGATTTCGAGAGGGATTTGATAACGCAGAAGTACAGGCGCTCTACAGCCGCGCCATCGATCCGTATTTCAACCTGCAAGGCGGCGTCCGACAAGACCTTGCCAGCCGCCTTTATCAAACCTACGGAGCCTTTGGCTTCGAGGGACTCGCGCCCTATTGGTTTGAAGTTTCGGGCACGATGTTTGTGTCCACACGGGGCAATGTTCTCGGCCGCCTCGAAGGCTATTACGATCAGAACATAACGCAGCGCCTCATCCTGCAGCCGCGCGTGGAGCTCAACTTCGCCGCACAGAATAACTACGAAGACGAAACCGGCGCAGGCCTGACCAATGCCGAGCTTGGCCTTCGCCTGCGCTACGAGATCACTCGCGAAATCGCCCCTTACATCGGCGTCTCCTACGACACCAAAGTTGGGCAAACGGCTGCTTTCGCCAGCCAGGATGGGAAAGCAACGAGCAATCTAAGCTTTGTAGCTGGCGTGCGGCTCTGGTTCTGACATTTCGGGAGCGTGCGCTGCTTTGCTAAGCGCCGCGCCTTTTATGAGCGCGTAGATAGCGGGGATCACGACAAGCGTCAGGAGTGTCGACGTCACCATGCCCCCAATCATCGGCACGGCAATCCTCTGCACGACTTCTGATCCTGTTCCGCTGCTCCACAAAATGGGGAGCAACCCGGCCATGATGGCGACGACCGTCATCATTTTTGGCCGCACGCGATCGACAGCGCCGATCATGATCTCTTCATGAAGAGCTTCACGTGTGAATTCTCGGCCTTCGGCCACGTAGCGAGCTTTTACTTCTGTGAGCGCATGATCGAGATAGCTGAGCATGACGACGCCTGTTTCAGCGGCAACGCCCGCAAGAGCGATGAAGCCGACGGCGATAGCCACCGACAGGTTGAAGCCCAGCGCCCACATGAGCCAGAGGCCTCCAATGAGAGAGAAGGGTAGCGAGAGCATGACGATCAGCGTTTCCGTCATGCGCCTGAAATTAAGAAAGAGCAGTGTGAAGATAATCAGCAGCGTGATCGGCACGACCAATTTAAGCCGTTCGAGATATTCGAATTGGCCGCTCCAACTGACGGAGTAGCCGCTCGGCACCGATAGATTGGCAGCGACTGCTTTCTGAGCCTCGACGACATAGCCGCCGAGATCGCGGTCGCGGATATCAACGAAGACATAGCCGACAAGCTGCCCATTCTCGGTGCGAATGGTCGTCGGCCCGCGCGCGAATTTGATCGAGGCGACAGCATTGAGCGGAACCGTACCGCCGCCTGGCGGCGGCACCAGCACATCCTGACCGATCGCTTGCGGATCATCGCGCAGATCCCTTGGGTAGCGGACATTGACGGTGTAGCGCTCCCGGCCTTCAACTGTCGTTGTGACGGCATTGCCGCCGAGCGCCGCCGCGATGACATCCTGCACATCGCCGAGCATGAGGCCGTAGCGGGTTTCGGCATAGCCGCCGCCGCGCGTTCCAAGACGCACATTGCGAGGCTCAAATCGTCCTTCGCCAAGTGCGACGATGACCACCTGACGATCGCCGCTATCAAGAACCGCGCTTTCGGGTACGGCGAGAACCGGCGCTTGTGTGCCAGTATTGATTTCGGCCTCGACATACATATGGGTAGCAAAGCCGACTCAGTATTCGGAAGATCGATACGTACCGTTACCGTGCGCGTCGCGGCATTCAAATGCGGGTACGGATGCCCATCACCCGTTTGGCGCTGCCGTTGCACAAGCGCCCCCGCAGATGCCAGGTATGAAGGGTGGAATGGGCGGTGATAAGGAAATGGCCGACTCGCCCATGATAAAGATGATGGCGATGATGAAGGACATGCATAGCGGCGACGCGGCCGGCATCGCCACGATCGATCATGTCGAGGGACGAATTGCTTACCTTCGAGCTGAACTCAAGATCACCGATGCGCAGGCGGGCACTTGGCATGCCTTCGCCGCTGCGCTACGGGCGAACGCGAAGGGCCTTGCCGCCGTTCGTGAACCGATGATGGGCCAGATGAAGATGGGCAAGCCGGGAATGGCTGCTGGTGAAACGAAAGCCCTGATGCCGATGCCGGTCCAGACACTGGCACAGCGTCTCGATGCCCAGGAACACTGGCAGACTGCACGGCTCGATGGCACGCGTGCGATCAGCACTGCCTTCACGAAGCTCAACGAAGTGCTTTCGCCAGATCAAAAGAAGGCAGCCGACGAGTTGCTTCCGCCAAATGTAGGCCAGGCAATGCCGGTGATGAAGATGTGAATGGGCAGGTAAACGGTACGCCGCCTGTTCCGGCGCACAGCAAGCGCCGGATCGCGTTCGTGGCCAAACCCGCCGGCTTTCGCTTCGTTCATACCCACGTCGTGGCCCGAGGCCGATCTCACAGGGCACGTATGCCGGCCAAGCAGCGCCGGTCAATATCGAGCCCAGGAACAATCCCGGCGCTTACGATCGCGAAGTGTTCCTGGTCCTGAAAGAGTTCAATCCGTCCTTCAGTCGCGGCGACGACATGACGATGGGATTTCTCGCGGGCACCGAGCTCATTCGCTGCATCTGCATCGGCACAGCTTCGAGCTGACGCGTGTGACAGGAAAGCCGACGTCGGGCGTGATGAAGGACGTGGTGATGCTGGGCGGGTTCCAGGAACTAGAAGCGGATTTCATTGCCGACAATCCGGGCCTTACGCTTTTCCACTGTCACCAGCAGGAACATATGAATTTCGGCGTCATGGCGCTGTTCGACTACGGGCGATAGGCGGTAGCGCACTGACAACCTTCAAAGCGCGCAAGTACGGAAGCCGGCAAAAACGTCATTGCGGTCGGGCGTGAAGAAGTTGCGATAGGCCGGCCGGGCGATGCGTCGGCTGGTCGCCCAGCAACCGCCTTGCAGTACTTTGCGCGTACCGAACCAAGGCTGCGAATAATCCACGTAGGGGTCGGCGGCAAATCTCTCGAATGGCAGGAAATCCGAAGCGGTCCATTGCCAGACGTTGCCGATCATCTGCCGGCAGCCGAAGGCGCTGTCGCCATCCGCGCACGCGCCGACCTCGACCGGGCCATCGAAGGCGAAGTCCAGATTGGCGCGTGTGGCCGTCGGCGGCTGGTCGCCCCATGGCCAGCGCCGATGGCCATCGGCCAGTCGCGTGCCGTCGGTCGTTGGCATACCGATGGTGGTGACCTCCCATTCGGCCTCACTCGGCAGGCGCCGCCCGGCCCAGCGGCACCACGCATCGGCCTCAAACCAGTTGACGAAGACGACCGGCGCACGCGGCGCCAGTTCCTCGATCGCGCGATAGCGGCGCGCCCCCCAAACGCCGTCGCGCCTGGTCTGCCAATACACTGGCCGCTCGGCACCGCGGCGCTCCCGCCACGTCCAGCCGGCGTCGCTCCAAAATTCTCGGGCACCGTAGCCACCGGCGTCGACGAACGCCGCGAATTCGGCATTGGTGACGGGCGTGCGGGCAATTCGGAAGGGCGCCACCATCGTTTCGTGCGCCCACTTTTCATTGTCGAACACAAAGCCGTCGGCAGCAGTCGAGCCCAGCCGCCACAGTCCGCCCGGTATGGTGACGTCGTCCGGCAATGAGCCAGCGTCCGGTCTCCCAGCATCGCCTAGCCCAGTCGGCGGCGCATAGGACAAGGTCTGGCGCGAATAGGTGAGCGCCTCGACATGCATGTCCTCGTGGCGCAGCGCGAGTTCGTAGAAATAGCGCGCGCCGTCGTCGACCGCCCCGCCGAGCCGATCCTCCTGACGCGCCAGCACGTCGGCTAGGTATTCGAAGGTACCGGCGCGGTCTGGTAGGTCGAGCTGCCAGCGCGTCGCATGCGCCACGGCGCTGGAATCCCAGAGCCGGTCGCTGCGCTCGATCAGCGGTACCTGGCCATGAGCATGGCGCAAGGTCCAGTATTCGTGGAACCAGCCGACGTGACCGATCTCCCAGAGCATGGGATTGACGATGTCGATGCGCGGCCCCATCAATTCGGACGATGACAGTTCTTCCGTCAAGCGCCGGGTGCGATGACGAACCTCGCGCAGTTGCGCAACGAGTTCGGCTGCGGACGCCTCGCTGGTCGGGCGCTGATTTTGGGTTTGGTCCATGAGGGTCGTTCTTATCACACCTGAAGGCCCAACTTCACGTACTGGCAACCGCGTCGCCGCCTCGCGTTGGGCGCGCATCCTGCGCCGGCTCGGTCATCGCGTGCGCATCGCGGCTGACTATAACGGGCGGCCCGCTGATCTGATGGTGGCCGTGCACGCTTGGCGGAGTGCGGCGGCAATCGAACGGTTCAAGGCGAAGTGCCCCGACCGCCCGGTGATCCTGCAGCTGAGCGGCACCGACATCTACCAGTACATCAAGACCGATCCCGTGCCGACGCTGCGCTCGATGGTGCTCGCCGACCGGCTGGTGGGGCTGAACGACCTTGCAGGACGCGTCGTTCCCAAGCGGCTGCGCCCGCGCCTCTCCGTCATTCATCAATCGGCCACCGGTTTGCTGCGGCACCGGCGACCCAGCACGCGCGCCGTGATCGTCTCGGTAATCAGTCATCTGCGCGACGTCAAAGATCCGCTCCGCGCGGCCGAGGCGGCGCGCCTGCTGCCAGTCGAGTGCCGCGTGCGCATCGAACATGTCGGCCGCGCCTACACTTCGGAATGGGCGGCGCGTGCAGAGATCGAAATGGACGCCAACCCGCGCTACCTCTGGCGTGGCGACGTGTCGTCCGCTGCCGTCCGCCGGTTACTCGCACGCAGCCATGCGATGGTCATCTCATCGCTGAGCGAAGGCGGCGCCAACGTGATCTCGGAGGCCGCCGTCGCAGGCGTGCCTATCCTTGCCTCGCGCATGGACGGTAATGTCGGCTTGCTCGGCATCGACTATCCCGGCTATTTCCCTGTCGGTGATACCGATGTTCTCTCCGGTCTGCTACGGAAGCTCGAGCGCGAACCGCGCTTCGTCTCGCGACTGAGTGAGGCGGTGGCGCGTCGCGCCCCTCTGTTCCGGCCCAAGCGTGAGCTGGCCGCGTGGCGCCGTCTGCTTGCCGGGCTGTGACGATGGTTCGCGCGCTTGGCTCCGCAATCTCTAGTCTGGTCGTTCGACCATGAGGACGGCGACGATGGCTCCCGAAACGAAAGTGAGCCCGCCGACGATGCCGATCGCCCACGCCGCGCCGAGCAGATCGGCAATGATTCCGGCGGAGAGTGCACCAATCGCATAGCCCAGATCGCGCCAGAACCGATAGACGCTGAGCGAACGAGCGCGCCACGAGGGATGCGAGGCGTCGGAGACCGAGGCGATAAGCGTCGGATAGACCATTGCCGTGCCCAACCCCAGCAGCACGCTGGCTACGAACCACCAACCGAAACTGCGGGTGACCGCCGTCATCAGCAGGCCGGATGCCTGCACCCACATGCCGGCCACGATCAGGCCCTTGCGGCCCCACCGGTCGCTCAAGGGACCGGTCACCGTCTGAAGGACGCCCCACACGGCGGGGTAGATTGCCTTGAGGATTCCGATCCTCTCCACGCCGAGGCCGAAGCCGGCGAAGAACAGCGGGAAGATTCCCCAACTCATCCCATCGTTCAGGTTGTTGATCAGTCCGGCCTGCGACGCCGCGAAAAGATTGCGGTCGCCGAACGAAACACGCCGGAAGACCTCCCAGAACTTCACCTTCTCGGCGGTCGATGCGTGACGGGCAATCTCCAGTGCCACATGCCCGCGGGTATCGTGCACGAGCAGGACCGAGAGGATCAACCCAAACACGGCATAGCCGATGCCGAGATAGAAGGGCTCCGGCCGCAGGCCATAGCGCTGCGCGATGTAACCGGTCAGGAAAGCGGTCACGCCAACGGAGAGATATCCCGCGAATTCGTTGAGGCCCACGGCGAGCCCGCGCGATTTAGGGCCGACGAGATCCACCTTCATGATGACCGTCATCGACCAGGCGAACCCCTGGTTGATGCCGAGCAGTGCGTTGGCGGCGATGATCCAGCCCCAGCTCGGAGCCCAGGCGATCATGAAGGGCACCGGCAGTCCAACCAGCCAGCCAGCGATCAGCATGGATTTGCGGCCATAGATGTCCGCGAAATGTCCCGAGACGAGGTTGGCGAGTGCCTTGACGACGCCAAAGCTGACGATGAAGGAAACGACGATGGTCGTCGAAGCGATCTTGAATTCTTCGGAGCCGATCAGCGGCACTACTGTTCGCTCCAGCCCTACCATGCCACCGACGAAGGCATTGATGACCACGAGCAGCGAGAACTGCTGCCAGTTCTCCCGAAGGCCGAGCCGGATGCCCGGCGATATTTCCGGCGCGGTCACGTCACGGCCAGCCCGGCGTTAATACTGCGCAGTTCGGCCGCCTGCGGTGGCGCCGTCGGGATGTCCTCGAGCATGAACTTCACGAAGGTGTCTTCGTCGTCGATCCGAAAAGCAGCGTTGTGGCGCCGTTCGAAGCCGATGGTGGAGGTGGGTTTGCCGCTCAATCGGCGGCCGCACACAGATCCGGAAAACGCTCCTGGAAGCACCTCGACATGGTCCGGCAGCGCCTTCAGACGCTGAAGGCTGCGGAACAGGATGTGCGCTCCCTCTTCGGCCACTATCGCAAGCTCGGTCCGGCCGACATCGCCCACCATCAGCGTATGACCGGCAAGCACGAACCAGGGCTCGTCGGAGAGGGTCCGATCGGTGACGACCAGAGACACATGCTCGGGCGTGTGCCCTGGGGTGTGAAGGATTTTGGCGGAGACGTTGCCGAGCGCAAGCACGCTGCGATCGCGCACACCATGGAACGGCGCTGTCGCTCCAGATTCGGCGAACAACACGTATTCGCCGCCCGCGGCATCGGCCAGCCGACGTCCCGCCGACACGTGGTCGGCGTGAATGTGGGTGTCGATGACGTAGAGGATGCGCAGGCCCGTGGCCTCGGCAGCGGCGAGGTAGGGTTCGATCTCGCCAACCGGATCGACCACAGCGCCACTGGCCTTGCCGCCGCAGCCGAACAGGTAGGAGTGCCACTGGATCGGTGTGCAGGAACGGGCGCAGGATCATGAGAGTTTCCCCCTTGTGCGTTGCGGCTCATTCAATCATTATATTGAATGATTATTTCTGAGTTGGAGCATGTCAAGCGACAATCCTAAACGCGCGCTCTTTGCCGGCTTTGCTGCGGTCGCAAAGGCCCTCGGTCACGGCCATCGGTTGGAAATTCTGGAACTGCTGGCCCAGGGTGAGCGCAGCGTCGAAGCCGTGGCCGAACGCGTCGGGCTTCCCGTTGCCAATGTGTCGCAACATCTACGGCTTATGCACCGGACCGGTCTGCTCGCCTCACGCCGCGACGGCAAACGCGTCGTCTATCGGCTGAGCGATCCTTCGGTGCTCGACCTGACCGCCGCACTGCGCCATGTCGCCGAACGCCATTTTGCGGAGGTTCGCGACGTCTTCGGAGGCTACTTCCAACAGCGCGATGCGCTGGAGCCGATCTCGCGCAAGGAGCTGGTGCAGCGCTTCAGGGACGGCCTCGTCACGGTGCTCGACGTGCGGCCAGAGGACGAATACGCCGTCGGTCACTTGCCGAAGGCGATCAACATCCCGCTGCGCGAGCTCGCGCGTCGCCTGCGGGAGCTTCCGAAGAACCGCGAGGTTGTCGCCTATTGCCGGGGCCCATACTGCGTGCTGGCCTTTGAAGCGGTGGCCCTACTTCGTGGCCGCGGTTTCAAGGTGCGTCGCCTCCAGGACGGATATCCCGAGTGGAAGGCAGCTGGCTTGGCGGTCGAATAAGGCGGCTTATTTCTGCGGATAGGCGAAGGTAAAGGTCTCAGCGAAGGGCTGCCACCAGACCGGCACGCCTGTTTCCTTGTCAGTATGGCGGAAGAAGCCCTTGGCCTCCGGTGGCGTGAAACGATAGGTCACCTTGTAGGTGCCGGGTCCATCCATCTTAATGTTATCGGCGTAATGCGGTCCGTCCTTGGCGATCATCGGCTTGAGCACGCCGGACGCCTTCCACGACGATCCCTGCTTTTCGACGGCATAGTCGATCGTGAGATAGGCAATCCACGCACCGTCGGGATAGCCGTTCTTGTTGTCGGCCGTGGCATGGACGTCGGCCTCTAGATGGATCACGTCCGGCCCATGGGCCATGCCTTCCGTCATCGGAGCCATCTCCACGCCGACCAGGTAGTTGGCGACGATCTCCATGTCTTCCTTCTCCACGGGGCCGCCGACGAAATACTCGCGCGCCTGCGCCACGGTCGCACCGGCGGCGAACGCGGCAATTGCCGCCACTGTGCCGAGCATCCTCGTGCCGAGATTCCTCATTTCCGCTCCTATACTTCCGTGGGTCGGGTAACGCCTGCCGGCGCGCGGTGGATCAGTCGAGCGCCGATAACCAGCGCCGCCAATACCGTAACGTAGGCGGCGAGCTGCACGCCCATCGGTCGGTCGGAGTAACCGATCAGCGCCCGCAGCGCCCGCCCGGCGATGCTGTTCTCATCCAATAGCCACGATGTGTCCCAGATCTCGAAGCCCCAGCTCGGGATGAGATCGACTTTAGCCAGCAAGGCGGCTGCTTGACCGGCCAAGCCGGCTGCCAACAGTGCCACCAGCCAGCTGGTGACGGCGAACAGCCGCCCCACCGGGATCGCCACCAGGCCTCGATAGAGCAGCCACGAGACCAGTGCCCCGCAGCCGATGCCGACGACGCCGCCCAGCAAAAGCGCGAGCCAGCCTTCGTTGCTCGAGGCTGCGATGCCATAGAGGAACAACACCACCTCGGCGCCCTCGCGCAGCACCGCGGTCATCACGACGATGGCAAGGGCCAGCAAGGAGCGGGTGCCGATCGCGACCGCCTGGCCCATCGCCTTCATCTGCTGCGCGACCTCGCGTCCATGGCGGGCCATCCAGATGTTGTGCCAGCCCAGCATGACAACGGCGATCGACAATATGCTTGCGTTGAATACTTCCTGGCCGCTTCCGGAGAAGGCGTCCGACAGGGCCCCGGCAAAGACGGCGACCAGCGCTGCTCCCAGCACGCCGCCGCCGATGCCACCCGCGATCCATGTGCCTCGGCCGGCGATGCCGCGTGTGGCCGCCAGGACTATCCCGACGATCAGGCCGGCTTCGAGCACCTCGCGGAAGACGATCAGCAGTGCCGCCAGCATTCGTCTACTCCGATCCGCTCTTCTTGACGGCGGTCAAGGTGCCGAAGGCCGTATCCGGGTGATAGTCGTCGAAGAACTTGTAGGTGCCGGGCTTCAGCGGCCCGACCATGACCGTGATGTGGCCGCCAGCGGCTATGAATTTCTCGACCCGCAGATCGCTGCTCTCAAATTCAGCCGGCGTGCCGTCCTGGTTCTTGATCTCTATCCTCAGACGCTCGCCGGCCGACACCGTCACCGCATTCGGCGTGAAGCGATTATTTTGGAGAATCAGCGTAACGGGATCGGCTGCCAGCGCCGGAACGGCGGCAAGAAAGACCATGGTGAGCAAGGCCAGGAAGCGCGGCAGCGTTCGCCCTTGAAGGGAAAGCATGGGACTTGGTTTCTTGAGCACGGCTTCGTTGTGTGATTACGATACTTGATAATGAGAACTGATCGCAATAACAAGGCCGTTTGAAGGCGTCTGCGATGCTAGAGCGCCCGAACCGAGGTCTAGTCCCGCCATGGTCCATGCCAGCGTCCTCGACGCGCTACGTATTTCTCCGGAAGTCCTGGTCGCGCTCGACTGGCGGCCTTTCCACTTCGCTCTACAGCGCTTTCATCATCTCGTTCGATTGACGCACGTCGCGACGATGGCCGGGTTCTTCGGCGCCATCGGCCTGCTCGACCTGAGGCTGGTCGGCTGGAACAGCGAGATATCCCTGCGGCCCTTCGCCCGCCATATTCTTCCGCTGCTTTACGGCCTGTTCGCCGTCACGATCGCGACCGGCGCGGCGCTTTTCTTCTATGAGCCCGTCAAGGTCGGCAGCCACGCCTACTTTGTTCCAAAGCTCATTCTGATCGTACTGGGCTTGGCGAATGCGGGACTTTTTCACCGTACGGGCTATGGCCCTGCGTTGGTCGCGACGGCCATGCCGCGACATGCCCGCCTCGCCGGGGCCTTGTCGCTGGCCGTTTGGACGGCCGTGATTGTCTGCGCCTGCCTCAACGTCGAAGCGGAGCCCAAGGTGTTGCTTCGCTAGACATTATCAATCGGCGTGCCGACTTGCTGACGACACTTCACGATGTTGTCTCAATGAATAAGCCTCGCTTATAGGGCCTTAACTCTGCGCCAAAAATGCGAATGTTGACTAATATCCTCTCCAGGGGGATAGGAGAGAACATGCCCAAACCACACCTCCACGAAACCCATCCCGAAATCGCTAAACGGCTGAAGCGCGCCGAAGGTCATCTTCGCAGCGTGATCGGAATGATTGAGACAGGCCGGTCCTGCCTTGATCTGGCGCAACAGCTCCACGCGGTTGAAAGGGCCATCGGCCAGGCCAAGAAGACGCTGATTCAGGATCACCTCGACCATTGTCTGGATGCCGCCATCGATGCACCGGCCAAGGAACGGCGGAAGTCGGTCGATGAGTTCAAAGAGATAGCCAAGTTTCTCTGACGAGGACATTCAATATGAACGAGACGTTCCTCTGGTCGCTCGCTGGGACCGGCTTTGTGATCGCTTTTTCCCACGCTGCAATTCCGACGCACTGGCTGCCCTTCGTCATGGCAGGGCGGGGACAGCGTTGGAGTCATCGGAAGACTCTCTCCGTGGCCGCGCTATGTGGTGCTGGCCATGTTCTGTTCACCACAGCGCTCGGTGTCCTTGTGGTCTGGCTTGGCATTGAGACCAGCAAATGGACTGGCCACGTTTTTCCCTGGATCGCGGGTGGCGCGCTGATCCTGTTCGGCCTCTACTATCTCGTCCGACAGGTGCGCGGCGATGGTCACGGCCACAGTCACTTTGGCTCCGGCGGCGGACACGACCACCACGATCATGGTGATCATGCACACCACGATCATGGCCATAGTCATGACACGCATGACCATGCACATGGCGCTCACCGGCAGGAAGTGCGTTCAGTCAAAGCGGCCAAATCGGACCGCGCGGTCATCCTCGGCCTGCTGACGCTTTTGACCTTCTCGCCCTGCGAGGGGTTTCTGCCGGTCTACCTGTCGGGCATAAGCTACGGCTGGACCGGCTTTGTGATTCTGAGCGCCATTCTTGCCGTCGCGACGATTGCCGGGATGGTTGTGTTTACCGGCCTCACTCTGTCCGGCATCGAGCGGCTGCCGCTCGGCTTCTTGGAAAACTACGAGAGTGGAATTCTGGGGACTCTCATTTTTCTCCTGGGTGTCGGCATTATTTTCTTGGGTTTCTAGCGTCGGCATCCGACCGCCTCGATAAAACTACCGCGCAGGGCGTGTCGCCAGCCACCAGCGCGCCGCGATGAGGGCCCAGATTGCCTCGACCAGACCGAACGGCCAGGCACCTTGGGCAAAGCCGTAGATCGATCCGAGCACGCACGCAGCCGCGAATGCGAGGATGAACCACGGGCTGCGGCTCTCCAAGCCATAGCAGACCAGCATGGCGGTGACGGCCACAAGTCCGAAAAGCGTCAACCCATCCACATCACTCTTCCGGCTCCTAGGGCGCCGGGCGCCCCGGTACCTTCTCTGGAGGATGAAGGTAGAGCGATCCCGCGTCGAACATGGATTGTTGAAGCGCATCCTCGAGCGCAGCCAAAGCCTCGCGCTGTTGCACGACGGCATCGAACCGGGATGCCTCGACGATGACTACCTCCAGTTCGGCGGTCAGCGTTGCCGAACGGTCGACCTCTCCCAAGCTGAAAGCGCGGTCGATCTGCTGCCTCTGTCGCAACTGGCTTTGCCTCAGGGTATCAGCCGTTGCCAGTGTGGTCAGCGCTGCACGGTAGCCCGCCGCTGCGCGATCCACGTCGCCGATGATCCGGGCCTGCAAGGCGATGAATTTTGCGGCGGCTTCGCGGCGGCGGGCCTCGGCCTCGCTGATCGGTCCCTGATTCTGATTGAAAATCGGCAGTTCGAGGGAAATGCCGACGGTATAGAGATTGTCGCCCTGGTCGTAGGTATAGCCAGGCCCGATGTTGAGGTCGGGATACTGCTTGGCGACCTGGAGCCGCAAGGCCGCCTGAGCCGCTTCGTATTCGGCCAGCGATGACAGCACGTCGGGGCGCTCCTGGAGCGCTTTGGCGCGCAGCGATCCGGCCAGCTCGCCGGCCGCGGGCATTGCCGGGGGATTGTCGAACGCGGCGAAATTCAAGGTCACCGTCTCGATGGCTCGTACCGGCACACCGATCGCTGTTGCCAGAGATGCACGCGCTTCCGCCGCCTGCTTGTCGGACTGCCGTGCGGAGAGGCCGAGCTGATTGAGGTTGATGCGCTCGCGCGTTACGTCGATGGCCGCTACCTCGCCCGACGCGAACCGCCGCTCTAGCAGGGCGACGAGCTCGCCCTGTATCTGCAGCCGCCGTTCGATGAAGCGACGGCGACCCTCAGCCGCCCACAGGTCGAGCAGGCCGGATCGCACGTGGCTTCGCACCTGCCAGGAAGCTGTCGCAATATCCTGCCGGGCGGCCTCGACAAGGGCGACCGCCTGCGCCGTACGTGCCTCGCGTTTGCCGAAAACCTCCACGACAAAATTGACCAGAAATCCGACAGTCCAGGGCGAGGGATCGGTGATGACGGTGTGAATCGTAGGAGACAGGTTGAGCGTTGGATTGGGAATCTGCCGTGCCGTCGTGACCCCGGCCTTCGCCAGCGCAAGTCGGGCTCGCGACACTTCCAGATCGGGGTGGAAATAGAGAGAGGCGAGCGTAAGCCTAGACAGGTCCCATTCGGGCCGGCCGTTGGGCGCAGACCGTTCCGGCGTGACGCTGTTGAGGAACTGCGACAGGGCCGGGTCGTCGAGAGAGCGCCGCTCCAGCGAGGCCGCGGTTTCTGCCGGTGCGATAGGCTTGGCGGTATAGGAAGCGCAGCCCGGCAGTGCGCTCATGCCGAGGAAAAGAGCCGCGCACAGGAGGAAGTTGGGTCGGATCATTGGCTACCTGTCTCTATTCGGCCGGTGCGGGGAGATCGGTCGACGGAACGGCAGCATCGGCGCGCCGATGCTCGCGGCGCGTTTCGATCCATTCGTACATCAGCGGCAGCATCAGCAGGGTGAGCGCCGTCGAGGCGATCAGACCACCGACAACGACCGTCGCCAAAGGCCTTTGCGTCTCTGCACCGACGCCGCGCGCGAGCAGCATTGGCAGCAGCCCCAGGATCGCCACAGAGGCGGTCATGAGCACCGGCCGCAGGCGCAGAGCTGCGGCTTCTCGCACGGCTTCGCGTATCGAGCGACCCTGCCGGCGCCGGTCGTTCATGAACGAGACCATCACGATGCCGTTCAGCATGGCCACCCCGAAGACCGCAATAAATCCAATGGCCGACGGGACGGACAGGTACTGACCGGTCGCGAAGAGGCCGATCACGCCGCCTGCCAGTGCAAAGGGCACATTGGCGATGATCAGGGTGGCGTGCGCCACCGAACCGAAGGCCGTGTAGAGCAGGATGAAGATCAGCGCGATGGTGAGCGGTACGATCAACGACAGCCGTGTCATCGCCCGCTGCTGGTTCTCGAACGATCCACCCCATTCGATGTAGTAGCCGGTCGGCAGAGTTACTTGTCGCGCGATGGCGGTGTTGGCGTCGGTGACGAAGGCATCGACGGCGCGGTCGCGCACGTCCATCTGAATCACGGCATAGCGCTGCAACTGCTCACGACGGACGAAGGAGTAGCCGTCGTCGACGTCGATGGATGCGAGGCGGCTCAAGGGCACGAGTGCGCCGCCCGGCGTGCGCACCGGGATGTTTCCGATCGCCTCGATGTCCTTGCGGTACTGCGGCGCCAGCCAGACGGCGATATCGAAGCGCCGAGTGCCGTCGATCAGCGTGCTGACCGTCCGGCCGCCAATGCCTGAGTGGACGATGTCCAGTACCTCGGACGCGCTGACGCCATAGCGAGCCATCGCGTCGCGGTCGACACGGATGGCGATCTGCGGCTTGCCGATGTTGGCTTCGAGCGACAGGTCGGCCACGCCTTTGACGCCCGTAAGCACGTTCTTGATCTGGCCCGACAGGCGATCGAGCATTCCGAGGTCTGGGCCGTAGAGCTTCAGCGCGAGTGTGGCACGCACGCCGGAGATCAGTTCCTCGACGCGCGACTGGATGGGTTGGGTCGCCGTGGCGACCACCGTCGGCAGTTCCTTTTCGAGGCGATCCTGCATTTCGGCGGCGAGTTCCTGGAACGACATCGCCTTGGGCCACTCGCCGATCGACTTGAGGGTGACGTTGACCTCCATGTAGTTGACGTCGCTGGTCTCGCCTTTCTCCGCCCTGCCGATGGTCGCCAGAGTCGAGACGACCTGCGAGAAGGTCTTGAGTGTACTGTCGACCTGACTGGAGACGCGGATCGATTCATCGAGCGAAGTAGACGGAATTCCGACAATCCGGAACTGGATCATGCCTTCCTGGAGGGCGGGCATGAATTCCTTGCCGAGAAAGGGAAACAGCAAGAGCGACATCGTGAGCAGAGCGGAGGCCGCCGCGACTGCCAGACCCTTGTGGGCCAACGACCGTTCAAGTAGCGGCAGATAGACCGATTTCACCGCGTGGATGATGAACGTGTCCTTCTCGGCTTTCGGCTTCAGCAGCAGCGCCGACAGGACCGGGATCAACGTCATCGTGAGCACGAGCGAGCCGATCATCGCGAAGGTAATGGTGAACGCCATCGGCTTGAACAGCTTGCCTTCCATGTCGGTCAGGCTGAACAGTGGCAGGAAGACTACGATGATGATCAGGATGGCGAAGGCAATCGGGTTGGCGACCTCGCTCGCAGCCTTGAAAATGATCGCGCTTCGGCTCTCGCCGCTTTCCTTGCTATGGCTGAGCAGCCGGTAGCTATTCTCGACCATGACGACGGCGCCGTCGACCATCATGCCGATGCCGATCGCCAGCCCGGCCAGCGACATCAGGTTGGCCGACAGGCCGGTCGCCTGCATCAGAATGAAGGCGATCAGCATGGCGAACGGCAGGGCCACGATTACCACCACCGCCGAGCGCAGTTCGCCCAGGAAGAGGAACAGCACGATCGCCACCAGAATCGAGCCTTCGATCAGCGCGCGCTCGGCCGTTCCGATCGCCTTATCCACGAGTTCGGTGCGGTCGTAGACCGGAGTCAGCGTCACGCCCTTGGGAAGCGCCTTGCGGGCCACCTCCAGCTTCGCCTTCACTGCCTGGGCCACCTTGGCGGCGTTCTCACCGAAGCGCTGAAGGGCGATGCCGAGGACGACTTCCTTGCCGTCTCTCGTGACCGCGCCGAAGCGCAGTCCGGGTGCCTCCTTTACTTCGGCGACATCGCGGATACGGATCGGCGTGTTCTCGCGCGTCGCGATGACGACATTTTCGATGTCCGACACGCTCGCCACTCGGCCAAGGCCGCGCACCAGGAACTGTTCCTTGCCGCGATCGATGTACTGGCCGCCGACCTGCCGGTTGTTCGCATCGATCGCCTCGACGACCTCGCGGAATCCGAGCCCGTATTTGATCAGCCGACGCGGGTCGATCTGGATCTGGTACTGCTTTTCGAGGCCGCCCCAGGACACGACATCGTCGACGCCGGGCGCGGTACGCAGCAGCAGTCGAACGGTCCAATCCTGCAGGGTGCGTAGGTCCATGTTGGAGAATTTGGGATCGGTCGCTTCGACCGTGTACCAGAGCACCTGTCCCAAGCCTGTCGAGTTGGGTCCTAGTTCGGGCTCGCCGTATCCGGCGGGCAGACGGGCCTTGGCCTCGATCAGCTTCTCGCCCACGAGCCGGCGGGCAAAATAGATGTCAGTCGAATCGGCGAAGTAGACGGTCACGTAAGACAGGCCGAATAGCGACACGGACCGCACTTGCTCGACGCCGGGCAATCCGGCCATCGACGTCTCGATCGGGGTAGTGAGAAGGGTCTCGACGTCCTCTGCCGCGAGTCCGGGCGACTCGGTGTAGATGACCACCTGCACCGGGGTCACGTCGGGGAACGCATCGACAGGTACCTGCTGGAACGCGCGCACGCCCAGGAAGACGACGAGCGTGAAGGCCACGAGCACCAGCAGCTTGTAGCGAAGGGACAACTCGACGATCACGGTCAGCATTCTTCCGAGCTCCTAGTGCGCATCACCGATTTGCGATTTCAGCAGTCGAGCCTTCAGGGCATAGGCGCCTTCGACCACGACTTCGTCGCCCGCTTCGAGGCCCGACTTCACGGTGACCATCCCGCCATTACGCGCTCCTATCTCCACGGGAAGGGGCTCGAACCCGTCCCCGCGGGCGACAAACGCCGTCATCTGGCCCTGCAACAGCACGAGGGCGCTTTCGGGAACGCGGAGGGCCGCCGTGCGTGCAGCCTTGTCGATCGCAACGTCGGCGAACAGCCCGGGCTTCAGGCGGTTGCCGGGATTGGCGATCTCGACCCGCGCCATGGCGGTGCGCGTGTCCTTGTCGAGGATGTTGCCAATGTAGGTGACGATGCCTCTGAAGCGTTCTTTCGGATAGGCGCTCACGGACACGAGCGCCGTGGCGCCGACCGCGACATCGCCGAAATCGCGGTCATACAGGCTCGTCTCCACCCAGACGGTCAAGAGGTCGGCGATGGCGAACATCGATTGATAGCCTTGGGCGTACTCGCCCAGCACTGCGGTCCGCTCGACGACGGTTCCTGCAAGCGGGGAAGTAACCGACAGCAGGGCTGTCGGCGTCCCGGCAGCCGGCACGATCGGCACTTCGAGCGTGGTGAGCTTGGCCTGGACCGCGGAGACGGCGGCCTGCGCCCGTTCGAAGTCGGAGCGTGCGCGCAGGACATCCTTCTGCGCCATCGCGCCGTCGGTGGAGAGCTTTTCGGAACGGTCGAGGCTGCTCTTCGCCAGCGTCATTTCGGCCTGGCTCTGCTGGAGTGCCGTGCGCAGTTCGGCGAGTTCGGGGCTCTGCAGCGTGGCGAGGCTCTTTCCGGCGGCCACCGTGTCTCCGAGATCGACGTCGACCTTCACTACCCGCCCGGCGATCGGCGGCGTGACCCGCGCGAACTTGTTGCGGTTCGGGCTGACCGTGCCGAAGGCCTGGATCGTTTCGGCGCGTTCGACCCGCTCGATTTTCTCGACCTTGATGCCCGCGCGCCGCCTTTCGTCGGCACCCAGGGTGAGGGTCGGCTCCTTGTCGTGTTGCCCGGCAGGCGTGGGCTTCTCCGCTCTGTCGGTAGACGCGCTGCTGGAGGCAAAATGAACTGCGACGGCCCCCGCCAACGCGAAGGCGATTGCCAATCCAAGCCAGAGAAAACGTCGTTGATGTGGTCGAGACATGCCGTCGCCCTCGTCGAAATACGGGCAAGCGGCGATTGTCGCCCTCACATGCTTACCCGACTGAGATCATGAGAAGCACGAAGCGGGCGCGTGGCCTGCCTCTGTGCATTCAGCTCAGTCGAGGAGCGGCGGACCGCGCGGTCTGAAGGAAGCGTGAAGAGCCGGGACGCCGATGTCCGGGGCGCGCGGTTGCGGCAGGCGAACGAATCTCCTGCCGGAAGCGTGTGCGGCATCGGGCGGTAAGAGGACGCCGCACGGAGCGGCGCTGCCGACGAGGTCGTTCGGAACGCGGCAGACCACACGACCGCAGAACGGGCACAGTGCTTCCTGTTCGCCGTCTTGCGTCAGAGTCTCGTTTGCGGTTCCGAAGGACGTGGCTGAGAGCGACGTCACCGTCTTGGCGTTCGCATTGGCTGCCGCGAACGACAACGTATTGATCAGGAGAAGGGCGAGAGAAAACAGCGCGGCCCGAGTCATCCATTTGACGCCAGACATCTTCACGTCGGCGACGATCGGGCAGAGAGGGTGAACGGACGCGACGTGAGCATCACCGATCATACCGCAGTCGCGAAATGTAATGCTATTACCCGCGACCGTTCCACTACGCCCTCTTCCCGGCGCCACTACGGCCTTGGCGCAGGAGGCGGAGAGCGTTCGCCGTCACCAGAACCGTCGCGCCCGTATCGGCCAGTATCGCCATCCACAAACTGGTGACCCCGAAGACTGTGGTGCCGAGGAATATGACCTTCAGTCCAAGTGCCAGTCCGATATTCTGCCAGATGTTACCGAGCGTAGCCTTTGAAAGGGCAATCAAATCGGCGACACCCATGACACGATTCTGCAGGAGCGCTGCGTCGGCGGTTTCGAGGGCGACGTCGGTTCCGCTGCCCATCGCGACCCCGACCGACGCGGCAGCCAGAGCAGGCGCATCGTTGATGCCGTCGCCGATCATGGCGATCGGACCTTTGGCTTTCAGGGCGGCAATCTCCGTCAGTTTTTCATCGGGCAGTAGCTCGGCGCGCGCCTCCAGGCCGAGCTTGGTCGCGATAGCGTCAGCCGTGCGTCGGTTGTCGCCCGTCAGCATCACGGTAGCGATGCCTGCAGAATGCAGCCGGGCAATGGCCGCTGCCGCATCTGGACGCGGCTCATCGCGAAGGGCAATCAGGCCTTCGACACGCTTTGCGGCAAGAAGGACGACGACAGTTTTTCCTTCTTGTTCGAGGGCCTGGATTCTCTGGGTAACGCTTTCGTCGAGCGCTGCCTGTTCCGCTGCATATCGGGGCGATCCGACCGAAGCGAAGCCGTCCTTGAGCCGCGTGGTCACGGCTTTTCCCGGCGTCGCCATGCCTCCGCCGAAGGTTGCCGGAAGCACCAGCGATCGAGCTTTCGCGGCCTCGACGATGGCGATGCCCATAGGATGGCTGGTGTTGCGTTCGACCGCCGCGGCGCGCGCCAGCACATCGGCTTCGCCGCCGACGATCGGCACGACGTCCGTAACCTGCGGACGTCCGATGGTCAGCGTTCCGGTCTTGTCGAAGGCAACCGTCTTGATTCTGCCGAGCATTTCCAGCGCCGCGCCGCCCTTGATCAACAAGCCCTGGCGGGCGCCCGCCGCGAGGCCCGATGCAATCGCCGCCGGTGTTGAGATCACCAGAGCGCACGGGCAGGCGATCAGCAATGTGGCGAGCCCGCGATAGATCCACGTGATCCAGTCCGCGCCAAAAGCGAGCGGCGGCACGACGATGACAAGCAGGGCGATCAGCATCGCAGCAGGCGTGTACCAGGCGCTGAAGCGGTCAATCAGGCGCGCCATAGGCGCCTTGGTGGCTTGCGCCTCTTCGACCATATGGATGATGCGGGCGATGGTGTTGTCGGTAGCGACATGGCTGATCTTGACGCGCAGTTCGCCGTTGGTGTTGATGCTACCGGCATAAACCTTGTCGCCAGCCTGCCTTGCGACAGGCATCGATTCTCCCGTTACGGGTGACTCGTCGATTTCCGAAGTGCCCTCGATGATCGAACCGTCGGAAGGCACGCGATCACCTGGGCGAAGGACGACCACGTCACCAAGCGCCAACTCCTCCACCGCGACCTTCTCGACCGCGGCGTCGCGCTCTCGAAGCGCAATGCGCGGTACGATGTCGATTAGCGACTCGATGCCGGCGCGGGCCCGGCCGGCGGCAATCGTCTCGAGAAGCTCGCCGACCGCGAATAGAAAAATGACAACAGCGGATTCCTCCGCCGCGCCGATAACCAGCGCGCCGAGCGCGGCGACCGACATCAGCATCTCGATGCTGAACGGCGTTCCCGAAATCGCGCCGGTATAAGCGCGCCTAGCGAAGGGGACGATACTGACGAGGGCTGCCGCCGAGTAGGCCCACTGACCCCATCGCAGTTCGAGCTGGGCGACGGTAAATGCCAGCGCGAACATCGCGCCAGAGAACAGCACGAGCCGCCCCTTGCGGCCGCGCCACCATGCTTCGCGGCTGCGGATTGGCCGGGCCCCTGATGTCGATGACACATTTTCCGGGGCCTCTACTGGCGTAAAGCCGAGTGCCCGGATCTTCTCCTTGATCGTGAGCGGTGAGGTCCTGTCCTCGTCGAGTGACAGCGCGAGACGTTCCTGGCCGTAGCTGACATTGATGTCGCTAACGCCGGGCAGGCGCTTCAGAGCATTCTCGATTTTGACTGCGCAGGCGCCACAATCCATGCCTTCGACACGTAATTTCAACGAACTCGTGGCCGCCATGGCGCTACCTCGACAAATGCGATGGGGCACCCTACATGCACCCTCTAGTCGCTAGAAGGTCAAGAGCGGAGGCACCATGCTGACGATCGGTCATTTGGCCCGAAAGACGTCCACGAAAGTCCCAACCATCCGTTTCTATGAAAAAAGCGGCCTTTTGCCAGCGCCAGAGCGCACCAGCGGCAATTACCGGGCATATGAGCAGTTGCATCTCGGCCGGCTAAGTTTCATTCGTCGGGCACGCGATCTGGGTTTTTCGCTCGATCAGGTCCGTGCGTTACTCTCCCTCGCTGATGATCGCGATCAGTCGTGTGCCGCCGTTGATACCATCGCCAACGAACACAGGACGGAAATTGAACGCAAAATCCGCGACCTACAGGCTCTAAAGATCGAGCTCGACAGCATCATCGACAGCTGTGGCTGCGGCACGGTTGCGGAGTGCAGAATCATCGAGACGTTGTCGCCAGCAAGCTGAGAGTATGGAAGAACGGCCCAAATGAAGTCCGTCATTGTCTATGCTCGCGCGCGCTTGCCGAAATCGCCGGCTGCTTCGCATTCTGGTCGTGGCTTCGGCTTGCTGCATCGATCTGGTGGCTGGGCCCAGGCGTTGCGGCCCTCATATTCTTTGCGTTTCTGGTGACCTTGGTAGCGACCGTGGACGAGCTTACGCGGCTTATGGGGGGTGTCTACACTGTTGCGCCTCTTTTCAAACTGACCGGCGGCCACGAGGCCCCGTCTAACCATCGCTCACCGATTGTCTGGTAATTCGATACCTTCTTCCGCGACTCCCGGTTCTTCGATGCCTTCCTCTTCGATGCCGGGCTCTTCGATACCTTCCTGTTCGCTACCCACTTCCTCGACGCCTCCGTCCTTCTTCCTTTTCGGTGTCATGAATAATCTCCGGAGTTGTTGGCCTTTAATGCTGCTACCCCGCGATGGTTGCGATAATCCTCTTACCTAAAATGCACAGGGTTTGGGGGGCCGCCTCGGCCGTGGCTTATTCCTGGGAGCGATACGAGTGCTAAGCGTAATATCGTAACCTTTGGGCACGGTGCTATACGCGCCGCATGTCAAACGATCATCAGCATGCAGACCATGGCCATGACCACGGTCATGCGCACGCGCATGGGCACAGCCATGCGCCAGCTAATTTCGATACTGCGTTTGCCGTTGGGGTCGGACTCAATCTGACATTCGTGATCGCCGAGACGATCTACGGCTTTCAGGCCAATTCGCTCGCCCTGCTTGCGGACGCCGCGCACAATCTTTCGGATGTTGCCGGATTGCTTCTGGCGTGGGGCGCGTCGTGGCTTGGCCGGAAAAAGCCGACCGCGCGTCGCAGCTACGGCTATCGAAGCGCCTCCATTCTGGCGGCCCTGATAAATGCCGCTCTTTTGCTGCTCGCCGTGGGTGGCATCCTTCTCGAATCGGCGCGCCGGTTCATGGCTCCAGAGCCGATCACAGGATCGACGGTGATCTGGGTGGCGTTGCTGGGCATCGCCATCAATGGCGCGACCGCATTGTTGTTCATGCGCGGTCGCAAGAGCGACCTCAATATTCGTGGCGCATTTCTACACATGACAGCCGACGCCGTCGTTTCACTGGGTGTAGTGATAGCCACCTTGGCGGGGCAGGCAACGGGTTGGCTCTGGCTGGATCCGGCGACCGGACTCGCGATCGCGCTCGTCATTCTTTATGGAACCTGGGGCTTGGGCCGCGACTCGTTCAATCTCGCGTTCGATGCGACACCCGAAGGCATCGACCCGGAAGCCGTTAAGAAGCACCTGGAGCAGCTGCCCGGCGTAACAGAGGTTCATGATCTTCACATCTGGGCAATGAGCACAACGGAGACTGCGCTGACCGCTCATCTCGTTCGGCCGGGCTCGGGTTTGGATGACGCCTTCATCGCCGATGTTTGTTCGCGAATGGAGAAGCGCTTCTCGATACGTCACACTACGCTGCAAATCGAGGCAGGTGACCCCGCGCATCCATGTCACCTGGCGCCGGCAGAAGTAGTCTAGTCAGGCAGACGAAATCCCACGCGACACCCTGGGATTCCAAACAGCACTTTTCCTACGCTGCGCTGAGCGGCAATGAGCAGAACAAACCCCTCGATGACGGTCATTTTCTCCTCGACCATTACCTACCCCGCGTGCACCTTATTTCTCAAGCCTGCTGATCATCGGCGTCGGCCAATATATCGGTTTCCAGGGAGGGGACGGACTCGTTCATTAGCGAGTGTGGTCAAGTCTTCGGAATCTGGCAGCAATCGTCACTTTTGCTCTCTTGAATCGGTGGACACGGCACAGACCCAAAGGAGCAAAACACGCAGCAATCTCTTTGCTTTGGCTTGAGCAGCGTCCTGCAACCGGTGCATTCATAGAAGTACTGGCACGCGTCGGTCGGCATGGTCTCGGTCTTTGTGGTGCCGCACGACGGGCACGTCAGGGTCGATTGGAGAACGACGCTCATATCGGGGGCTCTATCCAGAACGTGAGGGCTAGGAGGCCGATTGCTAGCACAAATGCAATTTTGCTGCCCCAGTCGAGAGTCGGACGTGCACATGCAGCCCCCGGCGCACACAGCCGCGCGCGCCGCTGTCGCCACATAATGAAGGCAGCAGCCCCAATGCAAACCACGGCTCCATAGTACAATTCCTGCTGATACTGAGCCGCCAGATAACCGACGCCAACGAGCGAGGCGGCGCTGATCCCCAGAAGCGATAGGGCGATGGGTAGGGCGCAACATGAAGCGACCCCGAATGCCGCGAGCAGTCCGCCGGCTGCAAGGACGGTCTTAGCGGTATCGCGGCCCTTCTCAGCGGTGCCCAGTGCGGAATTATCGTTTTGTATCATCATTCGCAAAGCCTACACCCTGTAGCTGCTACAGATCCAAGATCACCGCAGATCAAAGGAAAGTGATGGCCATGCTAGTACAAGAGCCATTTCCAATCGGCGTCTTGTCCGAGCGCTCCGGTGTGAATATCGAAACCATCCGCTACTACGAACGCGTCGGCCTCTTGCCGAAGCCAGCTCGCAGTGGGGGCGGTTATCGGCTCTATCAATCTGGCGACTCCGACCGCCTTTCCTTCATCCGTCGTGCGCGCGATCTCGGTTTTTCCCTCGACGAGATTCGTCGCTTGCTCGACCTCGCCGATCAGAAATCCCGGTCCTGCCGGCGTGTGCATGAGATCGCCGTCGAACATCTCGCCGAAGTCCACGCCAAGATCGGCGACCTTCGGCGAATGGAACGCGTTCTGGCGACCATGGTGAGGGCGTGCGCTCAGGAGACGATGCCAGCGTGTCCTTTGTTGGAGACGTTGGCTAAATCGGGCTAGCTCAGGACTGCCGACGAGGCAGCCGATGGATGGCGGCGAATGTTTCTATCGGGGCGGCAAGGAAGGCCCCCAATGAGGCGGCCCGAGCCGGCGGCATCCGCCAGGTCCCATTGAGATATCGGGTCAAGGTGCCGGGGTCCCATTCCTCGCTGCGCTGAATTGGAGTCGCGCGGGATATTCACCAATTGCCAAACTTGTGATTGGCGAAGCGCGCGATTCAATGCAAATTGAAGTCGATGGTGCGCTTGCGTATTCTTTCTGCAGTGCTGGGCTGTTTGGCCGCTTTTGCGGCCGGATTGCCGATGGTTGCCTTTGCCTCTGCTCGTACGGGAAATGCCGTGCCCATGCACATGACGGCCTCCGAGCCCTGCGAGCACTGTCCGGGTTGTGACGGCACGCCTTGTCTGCCCGCCGCCATGGCCTGCACGGTCACCTGCCAAGGCTCTCTTCCGAACCTCGATACCGTCTCGCTTGTCCTACCGATGATCGAGATCGGCAAGATCGCCTGGCCGCGACAGCTTGCCGAATTGCAGGGCCGCTCATCGCCGCCCGATCCTTTCCCTCCGCGACTCTGACTTCCTGATCGTCGATTGAGCGTCGCGCCATCGTTGGCGCGTCCATGCGCTTGCGCGCGTGGCAGTTGGAAGGAAGTCCTATGTCGAACGCATCGAATTCAAAGCGCGGGATCGCCCTGCCGCTAGCACTGTTAATCCTCTTGGCGGGCCTCGCCGGCGGCGCCGGCGCCGTCCTGTGGCTCTGGAAAGGCAGTCCGCCCGCTGGTCCGATGGGCATGGCGGAAGCTGCCACGCCCGGCGGCGGTCCCTGCAACGGCAAACCGCCGAAGCTCTATCGCAATCCGATGGGCGCGCCCGATGTCTCATCGACGCCCAAGAAAGATTCGATGGGCATGGACTATATTGCCGTCTGCGATGATGGCGAGGGGCCACAGGACGCAAGCGTCGTCAAAATAGGCCTCGACCGCGTCCAGCGGCTGGGCGTGCGCAGCGAAGTCGTCGAGGAACGACGGCTCGCGCGCACCGTGCGCACTTTCGCATCGGTGCAGTACGACGAGCGCCGCCAGACCGTGATCGCACCCAAGTTCGGGGGCTGGATCGAAAAGCTCTACGTCAACGCCACCGGCGACGTCGTAACCGCCGGGCAGAAGCTGTTCGACGTCTACAGCCCGGAGCTGAACGTGCTGCAGCAGGAGTTCATGCTGTCGCATGGCATGCAGGGTGCAGGTGCCGCCGACGGCCGACTGCGCAACCTCGATTATCCGCAAGCCGAGTTGGAGAAGTTGCGCCGTGGCGATAAAGCGCCGCACACCATCGCGGTGCCGGCGCCGGCGGCGGGCACGGTCGTCGAGAAGATGGCGGTCGAAGGCATGCGCTACCAGCCGGGCGAGACTCTGTTCCGCATCGTCGACACGCGGACTATGTGGGTGCTGGCCGAGGTCTACGAACAGGACCTTGGCTACGTAAAAGTGGGCGACATCGCCAGGGTCACGGTCAACGCCTGGCCCGACCGTCCCTTCGAGGGCAAAGTGATCTTCATCTATCCCGGCGTCGGCAAGGAAAGCCGCACGGCACGGCTGCGCATCGAGGTCACCAATCCCGACGGGCTGCTGCGCGCCGAGATGGCGGCGACGATCGAGATCCTGGCGCCGCTCGGCATGGCCGTCGCAGTGCCCGAGTCCGCGATCATCGACAGCGGCAAGCGACAGGTTGTGCTGGTCGAGCGCGGCGAAGGAAAGTACGAGCCGCGGCCAGTCAAGCTTGGTGCTCGCGTGCCAGGCTATGCCCAGGTGCTGGAAGGGCTGAAGCCCGGCGAGCGTGTGGTGACTTCGGCGACTTTCCTGATCGACGCCGAAAGCAACCTGCGTGCAGCGCTGGCGGCGTTCACGGCGGGAGATGCCAAGTGATCCCGGGTCTCATTCGCTGGTCGGCGCGCAACTTGCTGCTGATCCTTGTCGGTACGATCGCGCTGGTCGGTGGCGGTCTTTATGCCGTCGGTCGTGTCTCGCTCGACGCAATTCCCGACCTCTCCGACACGCAGGTCATCGTCTATACCGAGATGCCGGGCCAGGCGCCGCAGGTCATCGAGGACCAGGTCACCTATCCGCTCACGACCGCAATGCTGGCGGTGCCGCGCAGCACCGCCGTGCGCGGCTTCTCCTTCTTCGGCGTGTCGTTCGTCTACATCATTTTCGACGAAGGCACCGACATCTACTGGGCGCGCAGCCGGGTGCTGGAATATTTGAACTCGGGCACCTTGAAGCTGCCGCCGGACGTGAAGCCGAGCCTGGGGCCGGACGCGACGGGCGTCGGCTGGGTCTATCAATACGTCGTCGTCGGCGCCGACCGCACCCTGGCCGAGCTGCGGTCGTTGCAGGACTGGTACATCCGCTACGCGCTGGCCAAGGCCGAGGGCGTGGCCGAGGTGGCCAGCGTCGGCGGCTTCGTGAAGCAATACAACGTCGTCGTCGATCCGGCGAAGCTGCGCTCCTTCGGCGTGCCGCTCGGCCGGGTCGTCGATGCGATCCGCGCCTCCAACCGCGAAGTCGGCGGGCGCGTGGTCGAGATGGCCGAGACCGAGTTCATGGTGCGCGGCCGTGGCTACGTGAAGAACACCGCCGACCTCGAGCAGATCGTGCTCAAGGCGGACGGCTCGGTGCCGGTACTGCTGCGCGACGTGGCGCGGATCGAACTGGGGCCCGACGAGCGGCGCGGCGTGGCCGAGTTCGACGGCGAGGGCGAGGCGGTGAGCGGCATCGTCCTGCAACGCTTCGGCCTCAACGCCTTGGACGTGATCGCCAACGTGAAGGCCAAGGTGAAGGAGATCGCCTCGAGCCTGCCCGAGGGTGTGCGGATCGTGCCGGTCTACGATCGTTCCGACCTGATCCATCGTGCCATCGACACGCTCGTCCATACGCTGGCCGAAGAAAGCATCGTCGTGGCGGTGGTCTGCTTCGTCTTCCTGCTGCACGTGCGATCGGCCCTGGTGGCGATCGTGACCCTGCCGATCGGCGTATTGATGGCCTTCCTCGCCATGCATTTCCTGGGCATTGGCTCCAACATCATGAGCCTGGGCGGCATCGCCATCGCCGTCGGCGCCATGATCGACGCGGCCATCGTCATGATCGAGAACGCCCACAAGCATCTCGAACGGTTGAAGCCGGGCCAGTCGCGGGCCGAGGCGATCATAGAGGCGGCGGTCCAGGTAGGCCCCGCGCTGTTCTTCAGCCTGCTGGTCATTACCGTGTCGTTTCTGCCGATCTTCACCCTCGAGGCGCAAGAGGGACGAATGTTCAAGCCGCTGGCTTGGACCAAGAGCCTGTCGATGGCGGCCGCGGCGCTGCTGTCGGTAACCCTGGTGCCGGCGCTGATGCTGCTGTTCGTGCGCGGCCGCATTCTGCCCGAGGCGCGCAATCCGGTGAACCGGCTGCTGATCTGGCTCTACCGGCCGGTGATCCGACTGGTGCTGCGCGCGCGGGTGCTCACGATCGGTCTGGCGCTCCTGGTGTTGGGCGTCTCCGTGTGGCCGGCGACGCAGCTTGGCACCGAGTTCATGCCTGCCCTCAACGAGGGCACGCTGTTCTACATGCCGACCACCTTGCCGGGTCTTTCGGTCACCAAATCGGCCGAGTTGCTGCAGACGCAGGACAAGATCATCCGCACGTTCCCCGAAGTGGCATCGGTCTACGGCAAGGGCGGACGTGCCGGCACGGCGACCGACCCCGCGCCGCTGGAAATGTTCGAGACGGTGATCAACCTCAAGCCCCAATCCGAGTGGCGGGCGGGCATGGACATCGACAAGCTGATCGCCGAACTGGACGGCGCGCTGCAGTTCCCCGGCGTCAGCAACGCCTGGACCATGCCGATCAAAGCGCGCACAGACATGTTGGCGACCGGCATCCGCACGCCGGTGGGCATCAAGCTCCTGGGTCCCGATCTCGGCACCCTGGAAACCCTCGCCCGCCAGGTCGAAAAGGCGGTACACGGCGTACCCGGTACGACGTCCGCCTTCGCCGAGAGGGTGAACGGCGGATCCTTTCTCGACATCACACCCAACCGCATGCGTCTGGCGCAATACGGCGTGCTGATCGAGGACGTGCAGCAGGCCGTGTCGAGCGCGCTGGGGGGTGAGGCGGTCACCACGACGGTCGAGGGCCGCGAGCGCTATTCCGTCAATGTCCGCTACCCGCGCGACCTGCGCTCCGACCCGCGCGCCATCGCCTCGGAGATCCTGGTCTCGACCACGCGTGGCGGCATGATCCCGCTCGGCCAGGTCGCCGACGTCAGCGTCAGCCAGGGACCGACCACCATCCGCACTGAAAACGCGCAGCTCGCGGTCTATATCTTCATCGACTATCGCGACCGCGATCTCGGCGGCTATGTCGCCGACGCGCAGCGCGCCGTGCGGGAAAAAGTGAAGTTCCCGCCCGGCTTCTACGCCGTGTGGAGCGGCCAGTTCGAGTTCCTGCAGCGCGCCGAGGCACGGCTGCAGATCGTCGTGCCGGCCACCCTGCTGCTGATCTTCGTCCTGCTCTATCTCAACTTCCGGCGCCTGACCGAGACCTTGATCGTCATGTTGTCGCTGCCGTTCTCGCTGGTCGGCGGCCTCTGGTTCGTGTGGTGGCTGGGCTTCAACATGAGCGTGGCCGTCGCCGTGGGCTTCATCGCCCTAGCGGGCGTCGCGGCCGAAACCGGCGTCGTGATGCTGATCTATCTCGACCAGGCGTTGGCGGAGCGCCAACTTCGATGCCAGGCCGACGGCAGGCCGATGGACCGGGCCGACCTGCGGGATGCCATCATGGAGGGCGCGGTCGAGCGGGTGCGGCCCAAGATGATGACCGTGACCGCGATCATGGCGGGCCTGCTGCCGATCCTGTGGAGCACCGGCACCGGCTCGGAGGTGATGCGCCGCATCGCCGTGCCGATGATCGGCGGCATGGTGAGCTCGACGCTTCTCACCCTGCTGGTGATCCCGGCCATCTACGCGCTGGTCAAAGGCTGGCGGCTCCAGCCCGCTGCCGCCCCTGCCGAGGAGGCCGTGGCATGAGAATTCTCGCCCTCCTGGCCTTCCTTATCCTGCTCTCGGCTTGCGATACGGCACTGCCGCTGCTCGCGCCGTCGCCCGGGCCCGACGATACCGCCGGCCCGTCGACCGATCTTCCCTACCGTCCGGTGATGGCCGGCACCGCCTACCACGGCATCGGGAGCAAGCCATGAGACAGTCTTTCGCCCTTCTCGCGCTGGTCCTGACCGGCCTCGTCGCGGGGTGCGCCAAGTTCTCCGCCGACGGCGGCATGGACAATGTGGCACGGGACGTCGGCCAGGAGGCCGGCGCCGACCTTGGCCGGAGTGTCGTCAAGATAACCAGCGTCGAACAGGCGCAGCAGGCACGCGAGCGCGTCTCTGCTTTGCTCGCCGAGCCGCTCTCGGCGGAGACGTCGGTCCAGGTGGCGCTTCTCAACAACCGCGACCTGCAGGCCGCCTATAATGATCTCGGCATCTCGGAAGCGGACTATGTCCAGGCGAGTCTGCCGCCCAATCCGGGGCTCTCGCTCATGCGCGTGTCCGGCAGCGGCGTGGCGGACTTCCAGTTGGGGCTTGTCGAGAACATTCTGAACCTGTTCACGCTGCCGCGCCGGTCGGCGATCGCCGCCGAGCACTTCGAGCATGCGCGACATCAGGCGGTCTTCACGACGCTCCGCCTCGCGGTCGACACGCGCCGGGCGCACATTCGGGCCGTCGCCGCCCAGCAACAGGTCGGCTTCCTCGACCAGGCGCGGGCCACGGTCGACCAGGCGGTGCGCCTCAACGCGCGGTTGGGAGAGGCGGGCGGCGGCGATCAGCTCGACCAGGCCGAACTCGCGGCCTTCTACGCCGAGCTCAGCGCCAAGGTCGCCCGGGCACGGCTGACGGCACGCCAAGAGCGCGAATCGCTCACCCGTCTGCTGGGCCTGTGGGGCGGCGACGCCTCGTTCAGGCTTCCCGCCGAGCTGCCGCCCTTGCCGCGCGAGCCCGACACGATGGCGGCTGTCGAGGTCGATGCCATCAATCACCGCGTCGACCTCGTCATGGCACGCCACGACGTGGCGGCGCTGGCCAAATCGCTCAGCCTGACCGAGGCGACGCGTTACGTCTCGATCTTGCAATTGTCGGGGATCGTCAACAACGAGGCGGCCAATCCCTTGACCACGTCCAACGCCGACATCACGCGTGGCGGCTTCCAGATCGACCTGTCGCTTCCGATCTTCGATACCGGCGAGGCGCGGACGCGATTGGCGCGCGAGCAGTACATGCGCGCGCTCAATCTCCTTGCGGCGAAGGCCGTGAATGCCCGCTCCGAAGCGCGTATCGCCTACGACGTCTATCGCGGCACCTACGACATCGCGAAATTCTATCGCGACCGCGTGCTGCCCCTGCGCGGGATCGTGTCGAAGGAAATAGCCCTGCGTTACAGCAACGGCGTTTTGGCCGGGGAGGGCATGCGCGTCGATCTGTTCAAGTTCCTGCTCGACGCGCGGACACGTATCACCGCGAATGCGGCGGCCCTTGATGCAAGGCGCGACTTTCTGCTTGCAGCCGCCGATCTCCAGGCGGCGCTCAGCATCGGCAACACCTCGAGTGGCGGTGGCGGCGAGGCAGGTCCCGTCGGACCATCGTCACCGATGTAATGAGAATTGAGGAACGTTGTCGGGAGGCGAATCATGATTTGTGCCCGGCAGGAGTGCGAGAAGCTCACTCCTCTTCTTCGTCGCTTTCGTCGTCGTCAGCTTCGGGAGTCCCAACAAGCTGAGCCTTCTCCGTCAAGACGACCGCGGTCGGTTTCTTTGGCGGACGTCGATTAAGAGGTACTAGTTCCCCGTCTACCGCTTCGTAGAAATCGGGGTTTCGCTCAGCTACCAAGTCGATGAGGCGGTCAAAGATGACTGACAACTCTAAAGGATGATCGGATGCACGGGTCGTTGAGCATGGCTAGAAGCTCCGAAGTTCTTGCTAAAGCGCGTGAACTCGGAGTTGGCGACGATGACGCGAGGCTTTATGACCCGACAGCCTAAAGGCCACCGGCAATGCTTCCAAAGTAAGCCCTTGATCTAGATCAATGTGACACAACCCTCGATCTGGCAGACGCAGTACATGGGAAAGCCATTTGTATTTACCTGTTCGAGGACCGGCCAAAACGTGCAGGGCTACGACGATGACTTCCAGCCCGAGTCCGCTGAGGACAAGCGCTTCAAGATGTTCAAGTGCCTTGCTTGCCAAGGGTTTCACCTAGTCGATCCTGAGACGGGCGAGCTAATGCACCCGAGATAGGCTCGGCAGCCGGCGTCAGCGATCGATGCGAAGGTAGCCTCTCTCACCAAGTACGAGACACGTTAAACGGCCTCAAATGGCTCGTTCTTGGCGTTTTTCCGATCACCGGCTATACATGATTCCATGTGCGGACGTGGCGGAACTGGTAGACGCAACGGACTTAGGCAAATTGTTTGAGTGCTCGCTGGGAAACTAGCGATGCAGAACTGCTCAAAGTCGGGGAAACCTTCAATGGCAATCCCGAGCCAAGCCCGGCAACGGGAAGGTGTAGAGACTAGACGGGCAGCACCTAAAGCAGTCGCCAAGGTGAAGGGATAGTCCAGACCACAAACCACGCGTGCCGCTGGCACGAGGGCGCGGGCGGCGAAAGCCGAAGTGGTATGAAAATCCGTAGGGAGGCAACTCCTGTGAGGGTTCGATTCCCTCCGTCCGCACCACTTCTCCAATCTCTTGATCTTCGCGCCGATGGCGCGATCACGGAGCAGGCGAAGGCCTGCCATTTAGCGGAACCGCGCACTGAATTGCTGGACTTTCATGGACGCAAATCACTTCATCGAACTCCTGAGAGCATCCCATCCCGCATGGCATGAAAGTGATAGCGATCCGCCTAAGCGGGTGTTCCAAGACCATCGCGACGCTAGCTGGAGGTTAAGGCCGCGAGCGTGGCGCACCAAATCCGAGGACAATTCCTTGCATGCTATGATCGATATTGGCCCTCAATCGAAGAGGCAGGCGCCACCCGTCTAGTCTCTACACCTTCCCTGGAGGGGCTTGGCTCGGGATTGGCTTAGGTTGAACCCTTAGCGTTCCCCGACTTTGAGCGGTTCTGCTCCACGGGTTTCCCCGCGGGCACTCCAATTGAAGTCTGCTGCGTCTACCGATTTCGCCACGTCCGCAGGTCGCTCTATATTCTCCTTCGTCGTGCGGAGCCCATCGCTAGCGCGAGAGCGCCCCGATTCTCAATTCTGCTGGCTCCTAGTTGGCCCCTAGGCGGCCAAGCTCGAACGAGCGAAGATTGTAACGACCTCCTCTAATGCCTTGTTATTTCATCCAAATCTCCCAAAAGAGTAAGGGTAGCGCGGGATAAAGAAAAGGGTTTTTAAGTCCTGTATGTCTACCAATTCCATCAAGCGGGCCCGGATCAGGGGCTGAAGGAAGCGATCATGCCTTCTTCCACCCACCCGCGTAACAGGCCGGCGGCGCGGGCCATAGCCTGTTCTTCGCCGATTGGCGGGACCAGCGCCTCGCACATGTCGGGGAACGTGCGGCCGGCGATCAGGGCGTCGAGCAGGACCGCCTCGTCGGCCTCCAGCGAGCGGAAGTGGGTCACGCGCTCGGGCCGCCAGATCATCCATGGCGCGGGGGCGACCAGCGCCGGCACCTCGAGATTGCCGGGCGCTTCCTCAGCGTGGCGCTGCCAAGCCTGCGGCACCTCGTAGGCGCATTGCAGGCGGCGCAGCGACGGCAGGACGGCGAAGGACAGCGTCTCCCATGTCTCGGGGGCCAGCGTCATCAGGTCCGTAGCGGCCACCGGCACGGCGTCGGGCGCATCGAACGCCTCGCCCATCGTCCACTCGAAGCGCGCCATCTCGGCCACGGCCGGCGCGCCCTTGAACGGCGGCGTGGTCGCGAGGAAGTCCGGCAGGTGGCGGCCGAACCAGCGCACTGACGGGTGGCGCGAGGGATGGGCGGCGATATAGGCGCGCGCGAGGAAGTCGAAGTCGGCGGGACCGGCCATCGCCATGACGCCGGGATAGTCGTTGGTCAGCACTTCGATCAGCCGGAGCACGTAGGCGTCGCGGTAGACGCCGAGCAGGGTGAAGCGATCGGCCTTGCTGGTATCGCGCACGGCGTCGGAAAAGCCGTCGCTGGTCGCCAGCAGATAGTCCTGAAAGGCGCGCTGGAGGTCGCCCAGCGAGCCCGCGTTGGCGCGGCCGCTCACGCGACCGCCTTTTGGCTCGTTCGCACCCGGGCCGCGATGCCGCGCGCCACATCGAGTTCCTCGAGCAGCTCGGCATAGGGCGGGATCTTGTCGTCGCGTTCGATCATCGTCGGCACGCCGGGGAACAGCCGCACCGCCTCGGCATAGAGGTCCCAGACACCGGGCACGATCGGATGGTCGTGCGTGTCGATGATGTGCGTGCCCTGGTGCTCGTGGCCGGCCAGGTGGAACTGGCGCACGCGCTCGCGCGGCAGGGCGCGCAGGAACGCCATGGCGTCGAACTCGTGGTTGAAAGCGCTCACATAGACGTTGTTCACGTCGAGCAGGATCTCGCAGTCGGCGCGCCGGGCCAGCTCGGCGATGAACTCCCATTCGGCGAGCTCGGAGGCGGAGTAGGTGATGTAGCTCGACACGTTCTCGATCACGAGGCGGCGGTCGAGATGGTCCTGCACGCGGCCGATCCGGTCGGCGACGTGGTCGAGCGCCTCCTCGGTGTAGGGCAGCGGCAGCAGGTCGTGCATGTTGGTGCCGCGCAGGCTGGTGAAGCAGAGATGGTCGGAGACCCACATCGGCTCGACCCGCCGGGCCAGCGCCTTCAGCTCGTCGAGATAGGTCATGTCGAGCGGGTCGATCGAGCCGATCGACAGGGAGACGCCGTGCAGCGCGATCGGATAGTCGCGGCGGAAGCGGTCGAGCCAGTGCAGCGGCGGTCCGCCCGGGACCATGTAGTTCTCGGACAGGGCCTCGAACCAGCTCACCTTGCCGGGGTTCGCCGCGATCTCCTCGTAATGCTGGTGCCGCAGGCCCAGGCCGAAGCCGACATCGTGACCGCTCATTGCGCGACCTTAGTCCAAAGAGAAGCGGACGTCCGGGATTTCCCGGACGTCCGCACTTTCGAAAAAGTGTCGAAGACTACTTGGACTTCAACACGTTGCCCTCGTCGGTGCTGGTGGCGAAGCCGGGCATCCTCCTATTTCAATGGTACAGGGCAGGCCTGCACGAATCGAGAATAGAGTAAGGAAAACATAAGGATAGCCTCTTTGCATCGATAGGCACACAAGACATTCGCATGCATTCGAAAAATTGCAGTCTTACGGGACCTTGCCACCGCGGGTGAGGCAGTCGGCCTCCGTGGCGGTCTCCGTCCATCCCATGCCCTTGCACGAGTTCTGGCCCTTGCAGGCATTCTGAGCGGTCTTGCAAGAGCTGGTGCCCTTGCACGAATTGCCGCCGCTGCACTTCACCTTGCTGCCGGCCGACGCGACCGACACGGCGCTGCCGACGGCGAACAGGAGCGCGGCCGAGGCGGCGAACAGGCGGGGCGAGGTCATGGCGGTCTCCTTGGGTATCCGGTGGCGCTTCGACAATGAACCCTCGCGCGCGCGCCGAGAAGGCAATCGCGATCAACGCTGCGTGAAGCGTCCCGGCGAGAGCGCCGCTTCGGTGACGCCGAGCTCGACGATGTCGGCGGGCAGCTTGCCGTCGAGCGCGAGGCTGGCGGCGAGACGGCCCGCCGCGGCGCCGGTCTGGATGCCGTAGCCGCCCTGGCCCGCCAGCCAGAAGAAGCCGGGCACCGAACCGTCATAGCCCACGACGAGGTTCTTGTCGGACACGAAGCTGCGCAGGCCGGCCCACTTGTTCTTGAGCCGCCGGATCTGGAGCGTCGTCGCCGTCTCGATGCGGTCGACGGCGATGGCGATGTCCATCTCGTCGGGCTGGGCGTCGCAGGGCGGCGACGGCGTCTCGTCGGCCGGCGACGCGAGGAACTGGCCGACCTCGGGCTTGATGTACCAGCTCTCGTCGAAGTCGATCACCATCGGCATCTTCTCGATCGCGACGCCGGCCGGAGCGTCGAAGGTGAAGGCCGTGCGCCGCTTCGGCACCAGCCCGACCGGACGGGCGCCCGCGAGGCCGCCCACCACGTCGGCCCAGGCGCCCGAGGTGTTCACGATGTTGGCCGCCGCGATCGTTTCGCCGTCGCCCAGCCTGATTTCCCAGCGCCCGTTCTTGCGATCGAGCGCGGCGACCTCGGCATTGAGCCGCAGCACCGCGCCCGCCGCCCGCGCGCCGCGCAGGAAGCCCGCGTGGATCGCGGCCACGTCCATGTCGTCGGCCTCGGGCTCGAAGACCGCGCCACCGCCGGCGGCTTCGGGCTTCAGCAGCGGCTGGCGGGCCAGCACCTCGGGGGGCTCCAGCCAGCGCACGCTCGGCACCAGCGAAGCGTACTCCGCGGCGGCCTTTTGCAGGGCGGGTTGCTGCTCGGCGCGGCCGGCGATCAGCGCGCCGCGCGGCGTCAGCACCGGCCGTTCCGCGAAGCCCGGCGGCGGATTGCGGTAGAAGCGGCCGGTGGCGACCGTGATGGCGCGGATCTCGGCGCTGCCGTAGGTCTCCGAATGCAGCGCCGCCGAGCGGCCGGTCGTGTGATAGGCCGGCACATGCTCGCGCTCGAGGATGATCACCCGGGCGCGCGGCGCGAAATGGTAGGCGGCGGAGACGCCGGCGATGCCGGCGCCGACGATGGCAAAATCGAATTCCTGCATGGTCCTCACATTGCGCGGTCGCCGACGGGCCTGCAATAGTGAGGCCGCCATGAACATCGCCCATCTGCTGCTCAAATCCGCGCAGGCCTTCCGCGACCATACCGCGCTCGCCCGCGGCACCGAGCCCCATCTCAGCTACCGCGACCTCTGGCGGAAGGTCTCGGTGATGAGCACGCACCTGCGGGTGCGCTTCGGCCTCGCGCCGGGCGACCGCGTCGCCTTCGCGATGACCAACTGCGTGGAATCGCTCGAGGTGATGTACGCGATCTGGCACGCGGGCATGTGCGCGGTGCCGATGAACGCCAAGCTGCATGCCAAGGAGTTCGCCTTCATCCTCGACAATTCCGGCGCCCGCCTGTGCTTCGTGACGCCCGATCTCGCCGTCACGATCGCCGAGGCCGTGAAGGACGCGCTCTCTGTGAAGGAGATCGTCGACGTCACCACGCGTCCCTACACCTTCATGGCGGTGGGCGATCCCAGCCCGATGGCCGAGGCCGAGCCCACCGATCCGGCGTGGCTGTTCTACACCTCGGGCACGACCGGCCGGCCCAAGGGCGCGACGCTCACGCACCGCAACCTGCTGGCGATGACGCTCAATTACTATGCCGACGTCGACCGGCCGCCGCCCGGCAGCTCGATGGTCCATGCCGCGCCGATCAGTCACGGCTCGGGCCTGTGGAACTTCCCGATGATGGCGCGCGGCGTCGTGCAGGTCTTTCCCGACAGCGGCCACTACGACGTGGCCGAGACCATCGCGCTGATGAACCGTTGGCCCGATTGCAGCATCTTCCTCGCGCCCACCATGGTGAAGCGGCTGATCGAGCATCCGCGGCTCGGCGAGCTGAAGCCGGGCGCGCTGCGCCTGATCAGCTACGGCGGCGCGCCGATGTATGTGAGCGACCTCAAGAACGCGATGAAGCTGCTCGGCAACGTGCTGTGCCAGCTCTACGGCCAGGGCGAGAGCCCGATGACGATCACCCACCTGTCGCGCGAGATGCACGGCCAGACCGACCATCCGCGCTGGGAGGAACGCCTCGCCTCGGCCGGCGTCGCCGATGCCTGCGTCGAGGTGCGCGTGGTCGACGAGGATGGTCGCCCGGTCGCGTTGGGCGAGGTCGGCGAGATCATCGTCAAGGGCGAGACGGTGATGGCGGGCTACTGGAACAATCCCGAGGCGACGGCGAAGTCCCTGCGCGACGGCTGGCTGTGGACCGGCGATGTCGGCACCTTCGACGAGGACGGATTCCTCACGCTGAAGGATCGCTCCAAGGACATGATCATCTCCGGCGGCACCAACATCTATCCGCGCGAGATCGAGGACGTGCTGAACCTCCATCCCGCCGTGGCCGAGTGCTCGGTGGTCGGCCGGCCCCACCCGGAGTGGGGCGAGGACGTCGTGGCCTTCGTCGTGACGCGGGCCGGCGCCCAGGTGACCGCCGCCGAGCTCGACCGGCTCTGCCTCGACAATATCGCGCGCTTCAAGCGGCCGAAGGACTACAAGTTCGTCGACGCGCTGCCGAAGAACAACTATGGCAAGATCCTCAAGACCGAGCTTCGGACGAGGCTCTAGGTCGAGGGGGAGATGGCCGAAGCTCCGCCCCTTCGTCCGATCGCCGGCCTGGCGATCGTCGGCCTCGGCGCCTCGCTGGCGCCGCTCGACATCGCGGTCAACGTGGCGCTGCCGGCGATCACCGCCCACTTCCGCCTGCCGCTCGCCGACGTGCAGTGGCTGGTGATCTGCTACGTGCTGGTCTACGGCTCGCTGATGCTGGTGTGCGGCAAGCTCGGCGACCTGTTCGGCCACCGCCGCATCTTCCGCATCGGGCTTGCCGCCTCAGTGGTGGGCTGCGCCGCCTGCGCGCTCGCGCCGAGCTGGCCGCTCTTCCTGTGGGCGCGGGCCGGGCAGGGTGTCGGCACGGCGTTGGCGCTTTCCTGCGCCCCGGCGCTCGCCACCTCCGTCTACCCGCCGGAGCAGCGCCTGAAGGGACTGGCCGGCTTCTCGATGGCGCTGCTGCTGGCCTCCGCCATCGGCCCGGTGCTGGCGGGTGTCGTCGTGCAGCTCTGGGGCTGGCCCGCGGTCTACTGGATGCGGGTGCCGATCGCGGCGGTGACGCTCGCTTTGTCGGGGCTGCTGCCGTCGCCGCGCCTGCCGCCGCGCTCCTTCGATGCGCCGGGCGCCGTCCTCCTCGCCGCCTGCATGAGCAGCCTGTTGCTGGCGCTGGTGCTGTCGCAACGCGCCGCCGTGCCCGGCTGGCAGGCATTGGCGATGGCCGTGCTCGCGGTCGCGTTGATCTTCGCCTATCTCGTCCGCAGCCGCCGCGTCGCCGAGCCGATCATTCGCCCGGCGCTGTTCGCGGACATGAGCTTCGCCGTGCCCAACGCCATGAACGTGCTGGCCAACCTCGCGGGATTCTCGATCCTGCTGCTGACGCCGTACTACCTCGTGAACGTGCTGAAGCTGCCCGTGCTGGCCACCGGCGCGATGCTGGCGCTGTCGTTCGCGGGCGGCCTGACCGGGGCGCCGCTGGCCGCGCGCCTGGTGCCGCGCTTCGGGCGGCGGCCGACGGCCTTCGCGGGCGTGGCGCTGGTCGGCTTCTGGCTGCTGCCGCTCGCCTTCGTCGATGCCACGACGCCGCTGCCCGTCGTGGCGCTGCTGCTGATCGCCGAGGGCGTGGGGCAGGGCCTGCTCGCCGTGGCCTATATCGATCTCGTCACCGATACCCTGCCGGCACGCGACCGCGGCGTGGCCGGCAGTCTCGCGCAACTGACGCGCACGCTCGGCATCGTGAGCGGCGCGTCGGTGCTGACCGCGCTGCATGCCCATGCCGCGTCCGCGGGCTTCCTGGCCGGCTACAAATTCGCCTTCCTGACGGCGGGCGCCGGCCTGCTGCTGGTGCTCGCGCTGTCGTGCCTGTGGCCGCGCGCCTGGTTCGCCCGATAGGAGAGAAACCCATGCTGACGATCCGGCTGGTGAAGATCGCGATGGTCGCCTCGGCGGCGTTGTTCGCGCTGCTGGTCACGCTGAACAACCTGGTCGACTACGGGTCGAACTACGAATTCGTGCGCCACACGCTCGGCATGGACACGACGTTTCCCGGCAACGCCCTGAAGAGCCGCGCCATCACCTCGCCCATGCTGTGGACTGTCGGATACTGGGCAATCATCCTGACCGAGGCCGCGGTCGGTACGTTGCTCGCCATCGGCGCCTTTCACCTGCTGCGGGCGCTGCGCGCAGACGCCCGCCGCTTCAACGCGGCCAAGCGCTGGGCGCTCGCGGGGGCCGGCCTCGGCTTCCTGCTGTGGTTCACCGGCTTCCTGGTGATCGGCGGCGAATGGTTCGCGATGTGGCAATCGAAGGCGTGGAACGGCCAGGAAGCGGCGTTCCGCTTCTACATGACCCTGCTGGCGATCGCGATCTTCCTCAATCAACCCGACGAGGAGCTCTCCACATGATCTCGAAGCGTGCCCTGCTGCTGGGCCTGGGCGGCCTGATTTGCGTTCCCGGCGCCAGGCCCGCCCGCGCGGCCCTGCCGCCGGTTTCCATGGCGCGGCACGAGCAGGCGATGCGGCGCGCCATCGAGGTCGCCGCCGGCAATCCTTACTATCCCTACGGCGCCGTCATCACCGAGGCAGCAACCGGCGAGATCGTGGCCGAGGGCGTGAACACCACGCACGACAATCCGATCCTGCACGGCGAGGTCGCCTGCATGAACGACTATGTCCGGCGCCACGGCAACAAGGGCTGGGAGTCGAAGATCCTCTATACGACCTGCGAGCCCTGCCCGATGTGCATGGCCGCGCTGGTCTGGGCAAAGATAGGCGGCGTCGTCTACGCAAGCTCCGCGTTCAGCCCCGCGCTCGTGGCGTCGGTCGGCGAGCCGATCAAGATCTCGGCCAAGGACGTGGTCGACGCCACGCCGTTCGCCAAGCCGATGCTGCTGGGCGGCGTGCTGGCGGCCGAGACCGACCGCATGTTCACCAACCGCAAGCGATACTGACGGCCTCAGTTGATCTTGACGTTGCCGCGCTTGATCACGTCGGCGAAGTAGCGCGACTCGGTGTCGATCTGCGCGCGCATTGCGGCGGGATCGAGATAGGTCGCCTTGGCGCCGCCCTTGTCGAGCTTCTCCAGCACGTCAGGCGACTTCAGCGCCTTGTCGATCGCGGCCGACATCTTGGTCACGATCGCGGCCGGCGTGCCGGCGGGCGCGAGCACGCCGTACCAGCTCTCGCCGCCCTGCTTGCCGTAGCCGGTTTCCTTCAGCGTCGGGATCTCCGGCTTATGCGGCCAGCGCCCGTCGGCGATGATCGCCAGGCCCTTGAGGCGGCCGGCCAGGACGTGCGGCAGCACGGTCTGGTCGAACTGCGCCTGTACCTGGCCGCCCAGCAGATCCTGTGTGGCCTGCGCGCTGCCCTTGTAGGGCACGTGCACCAGCTTGATGCCGGCCTCGAGGTTCAGGATCTCGCCGTAGAGATGCGTGATGGTGGCGAGCCCGGCCGAGCCGTAGTTCACCTTGCCCGGATTGGCGCGCACGTACTCGATGAACTCCGCCATCGTGTTTGCCGGCACCGACGGATGGACGGCGAGCGCCGCCCACGAGGTCGACATGCGCGCGACGGTCAGGAAGTCCTTGTCGGGATCGAACGGGATCGGCTGGAGGTGCCGCGTGATCGCCACCATGGCGACCGTGGCGGCGAGGAAGGTGTAGCCGTCGGCCGGCTGCGTCTTGGCGTACTCCGCGCCGATCATGCCGGACGCGCCGCCCTTGTTGTCGAACAGGATCGGCTGGCCGAGCAACTGGCCGGCTTTCTCCATGACGATGCGCGTCGAGATGTCGGTCGGACCGCCGGGCGGGTAGGGGATCACGACCTTGACCTGCCGGGCCGGCCAGTCGTCTGCCCGGCTGGACGTGATCAGCGCCGGAGCGGCGACGCTCGCGCCGAGGGTGGAAACGAAAGTTCGGCGAAGCATGGCGTCCTCCGGTTCTTGTCGTTGGCGTGAGCATTCCATGGGCGGCACGTTGCCGTCCAGCGAGGAAGCGTCTCTTAGTGTCGAACGATCTTTCAGCGCCGAAAATCGCCAGCGCCGCGGCCGTGATTCCCTTCCTTCCCGATCCATCCGTTGCAACCTGGGCGGCATTATATCGATGGACGTGACCAAGATGAGTGTTTACGCGCAATGCCTCTATGGTCGTTGACATGGAAACATCAACGTCTCGACGACTGCTCAACCTTTTCCCGGGAAGGGGCTGATGGGCTACATCGACCTTCCCGACTCGATGTTCGCCGCGCGGGAGACCGAGCCAGCACCGCCGCCGCCCGATCCACTCGTGGCACGCGAGGAGAAGATCGCCAATGACACGCGCGTCGAAAGCGAGATCAACCGCTTCATGGCCGCGCGCCAGGATGCGCTGTTCCATGCACCGGACGCCTTCTACCGGACCGAGCGCGACGATGCGATCCACGCCGCCCCGGAGACCACGAAGAAGCTCGACGATCTCCGCCAGGATCTGATCGACCGCGCCGCCAACGACTACCAGCGCGGCCGGCTGACCTCGGCGCTGGGCGCGCAGATGGAGCTGACGCGCGACGGCATGGC
>JAFEFH010000200.1 GCA_018240695.1 Pseudomonadota bacterium
TGGTTCGAGCCGTTCGGCTTCCGCAAGGGCGTCACCGATCCCAAGACCGGCAAGATGCTGACGCCGGAGGAGATCATCGCCATGGGCTACGCCTATGTCGGCACGGTCGACACCGTGCTGAAGGGCATGGAAGCGCAGCAGAAGCGCCAACCGGTCGATTGGGTGTTCGCCTACACCTACAACAGCCTCGTCCCGCACCCGAAGCTGATGAAGTCGATCGAAGCCTTCTGGACCAAGGTGATGCCGCGCTTCCGCTGACGCGACACTTCGTCGTGTCGTGCGGCTGCGAACCATTGTAGACCTGTCGCCATGCGCCTCAGGCATCCCAACATGCGGCCCGCCGAGCCGGTCAAGATCACCTTCGACGGGCGCGAGGTCGAGGCGCTGCCCGGCGAGACCATCGCTGCTGCCCTGTCCGCCGCCGACATCGTGGCCTTCCGCGAGACCCGACGGCGCGCGGCGCGCGGGCCCTTCTGCGGCATGGGCGTGTGCTTCGACTGCCTGGTGACGGTCGACGGCAAGCCCAGCCAACGCGCCTGCCTGACCAAGATCGAAGCCGGCATGGACGTTCGCTCCGAGCTGCCCGAAACGCCGACTCTCGCGCCGCCGCCCGCGCTGCCGGCCGAGGAGATCGCCTGCGACGTGCTGGTGGTGGGCGCCGGCCCGGCCGGCTTGTCGGCGGCGCGCGCGCTGGCCGAGGCCGGCGCCCAGGTGATCGTGGCCGACGAGCGGCTGGCGCCCGGCGGCCAGTATTTCAAGCCGCTCGCGGAGTCGCAGTCGGCGGACGTCGCGAGTCTCGATCGCCAATTCCGCGAGGGTCTCGCGTTGCGCGACAGAGCGATGCGCGCGGGCGTGCGTATTCTGAACGAGACGACGGTCTGGTCGGCGTTCTCCGCTACCGAGGTCGCGGCGCTGGTCGCCGGCCGCTCCATCCTGTTCCGGCCAAAGCGCCTGGTGCTGGCCACCGGTGCCTACGAACAGGCCTTGATCGTCCCTGGCTGGACCCTGTCCGGCGTGATGACGGTCGGTGCCCTGCAGACGCTGGCCCGTTCGTACCGCGTGGCGCCCGGCCAACGCATTGTCATCGCGGGCAATGGTCCGCTCTGCCTGCAAACGGCGGCGGAGTTGATCGAAGGCGGCGCCAATGTCGTGGCGGTGCTCGAATCGGCGCCCGAACCTGGGTTGGGCGATCTCACGCAACTGGCGCTCGCGGCCGTCGCCAATCCGCGCCTGGCGCTTGCCGGATTGGGCCTCGTGCGTCGCCTGCGCGATGTGCTTCATTGGCGCCATCGTGTGACCCGCATTCTCGGGGAGGACCGTGTAAGCCGCGTCGAGGCAGGCGACATGGCGATCGACGCCGACATCGTGGCACTCGGCTACGGCTTCGCGGCGTCGTCGGAACTGGCGCGCGCGCTCGGCTGCCGCCATCATTTCGTGCGCCGCGGCAACGGCTCGATGGAACCCGTGATCGACGACGAAGGCCGCACCAGCATCGCTGAGGTCTTCGCGATTGGCGACGGCGCGCGCTTCGGCGGCGCGCAGGCCGCGCAGGCACAGGGCGTGGTGACGGCGGGGGCGATCGCGCGCGATCTCGGCCTCGCAGCGTCCGGCATCCGGCGTGCGCAGCGATCGGTGCGGCGTGCGCGGCGCTTCCAGAATGCCCTATGGCGCCTGTTCGACGCCGCGCCGCTCGAGCCGTCGGGGATCGACAATCGCGCACTCGTCTGCCGCTGCGAAGAGGTGACGGCGAGCGATGTGCGCGGCTGGATTCGCGCCGGCTACGACACGCCAGCGGCGATCAAACGGGCGACGCGGGCCGGCATGGGCCGCTGCCAGGGCCGTTACTGCGCGGCCGTGATCGCGCGGCTCTGCGACAGCGAAGTCGGCGAGTTCGGCCTGTTCGCGCCGCGGCCGCCGGCCAAGCCGGTGCCGATCCATGCGCTCGCGGTCGAGCAGCCGGAATGGACCGGCCACACCGATTTCGTGCCGCCCGACATGGCGCGGCCGCAAGAGACGGAGCCTCTGCCGACGGAGACCGTGGACACGGTGGTGATCGGCGGCGGTGTCGCCGGCGTGTGCGCGGCCTATTGGCTGGCGCGCGAAGGCATCGAGACCATGGTGGTCGAGCGCGACGACATCAATCTCCAGGCCTCGGGCGCCAACGCGGGCAGCCTGCATGTGCAACTGCTGGCGTTCGATTTCACCGGCAAGCCGACGGCCGGCGGCGCCAACCGGTCGGCCGAGACGTTGCCGCTCGGGCCGGCATCGATCCGGCTGTGGCAGGAGATCCAGGCCGATACCGGGCACGACCTCGAGATCAAGATCACCGGCGGGCTGATGCTCGCGGAGAGCGCCGCCGACGTCGAATTGCTGAAAGGCAAGATCGCGCTCGAGAGGAGTCGCGGTATCGAGGCCGAACTGATCGACGGCAAGGCGCTGCGCGACCTCGAGCCCGCCATCGGCGACGTCGCCATCGCCGCGGAGTGGTGCCCGGGCGAAGGCAAGATCAATCCGTTGCAGGCCACTTACGCGCTGGCCGACAAGGCGCGCACGCTCGGTGTGCGCGTCCGGCGGGGCAGCGGCGTGCTCGCGATCGAGCGCGACGGCAGCTCCTACCGGATCAGGACCGGCCGCGGCGAGGTGCGCTGCAAGCGGATCGTCAACGCGGCCGGCCCGTGGGCGGCCGAGGTCGCGCGGATGGCGGGCGTCGATATCCCGGTGCGCGGTGCGCCGTTGCAGATGATCGTCACCGAGCCTGTGGCGCCCACGCTGTCGCGGCTGGTGGCCTATGCCGGCCGCCACCTGACCCTCAAGCAGGCGAGCTCCGGCGCCTTCATGATCGGCGGCGGCTGGACGGCGGGTCTCGATGCGCAGGAGAAGCTCTCGCGGGCGCTGCGGCCCAGTGTCGAGGGCAATCTCTGGATCGCCCAGCGTGCCGTGCCGGCGCTGGCCGGCCTTCACGCGGTGCGCATCTGGGCGGGCATGAACGTCAACATCGACCGTGCACCGATCCTGGGCGAGGTGCCGGGCCTGCCGGGCTTCTACAACTGCGTGAGCTCGAACGGCTATACGCTGGCGCCGGTGCTCGGCCGCCTCACCGCCGAGATGATCGCGGGCCGTTCGCCCAGCATCGCCGTCGAGCCCTATTCCCTGCGCCGTTTCGGATGAGGCGGCCCGCTGGTCGCTAGACCGGTGCGGCGGCCCGGTCCACACTTGGACCTACGGTGCGGGACCGCAAGACGTGAGGGACGTGGGATGAAGAGAGGCCTGGGATCGATCGTGGCGCTGCTGGCATCGGCGGCGATGGCAACCGCGGCCTTGGCGCAAACGCAGATCAAGCCTGCCGTCGTCTACAGCACCGGCGGCAAGTTCGACAAGTCCTTCAACGAAGGCGTCTCCAACGGCATCGAGAAGTTCAAGAAGGAAACGTCGAGCACCGTCGCCGAGTTCGAGCCCACCAACGAAACGCAGTTCGAGCAGGCGCTGCGGAGATTTGCCCAGCGCGGGCAGGATCCGATCATCGCCGTCGGCTTCTCGCAGGCCGTGGCCCTCGGCAAGGTCGCCAAGGAATTTCCCAAGGTGCGCTTCACCGTGATCGACAGCGTCGTCGATCTGCCCAACGTGCAGTCGATCGTGTTCAAGGAGCAGGAAGGCTCGTTCCTGGTCGGCATGCTGGCGGCGCTCGCCTCGAAGACGGCGAAGATCGGCTTCGTCGGCGGCATGGACATCCCGCTGGTGCGCCGCTTCCAGTGCGGCTTCGAGCAGGGCATCAAGTATGCGAATCCCAAAGCTGAGCTGATCACCAACATGACCGGCACGACGCCGGCGGCCTGGAACGATCCCGGCCGCGGCGCGGAGCTCGCCAAGGGCCAGTTCGACCGCGGCGTCGACGTGGTCTATGCGGCCGCCGGCTCGACCGGCATCGGCATCCTCCAGGCCGCCAAGGATCGCGGCAAGCTGGGCATCGGCGTCGATTCCAACCAGAACTACCTGCATCCCGGCACGATGCTGACGTCGATGCTGAAGCGCGTCGATCTCGCAGCCTATCGCAGCTTCAAGGCGGCGCAGGACGGTTCGTGGAAGGGCGGCACGCAGGTGCTGGGCCTCAAGGACGGCGGCGTCGACTGGGCGCTCGACCAGTACAACGAGAAACTGGTGAGCGCCGACATGAAGGCCAAGGTCGACGCGGCGAAGGCCGACATCATCGCCGGCAAGATCACCGTCCACGACTATATGAGCAACAATTCGTGCAAGCCCTGACGCCGGTCGCGCCGGCGATCGAGCTCGAGGCGATCGACAAGTCGTTCGGCAGCGTGCACGCCGTACGCGGCGTGTCGCTCCGGATCGAGCGCGGCTCGGTCGCGGGCATCGTGGGCGAGAACGGTGCCGGCAAGTCGACGCTGATGAGCATCCTCTACGGCCTCTACCAGGCCGATGGCGGCGAGATCCGCATCAACGGGCGGGCCGTGCGCATGGACAGTCCGCGCGACGCGATCGCGCACGGCATCGGCATGGTCCACCAGCACTTCATGCTGGTCGAGAGTTTCACCGTGTTGGAGAATCTCGTGCTGGGCGCCGAGGGCGGACCGCTGCTGGCCGGCGGGATGGCGGCGGCGCGCGCCGAGCTCGGGCGGCTGGGCCGCGAATACGGGCTCGCGATCGATCCCGACGCGCTGGTGGCGGATCTGTCGGTCGGCGAGCAGCAGCGGGTCGAGATCCTGAAGGTGCTGTTCCGCGGCGCGCGCATCCTGATCCTCGACGAGCCAAGCGCGGTGCTGACGCCACAGGAGACCGACCGGCTGTTCCGCATCCTCGCGACGCTGAAGGAGCATGGCGTCACCGTGGTGCTGATCACCCACAAGTTGCGCGAGATCCTGGCGGTGACCGACACGGTCCATGTCATGCGGCGCGGCGAGTTGGTGGCCCGCCGCGAGACCCGCGCGACCGGCCTCGAGGAGCTGGCCGAGTTGATGGTCGGCCGCCAGGTGCGCCTGCATATCGACAAGGCGCCGTTGGCGCCCGGCGAGGTGCGCCTGCGCGCCGAGCATCTGTCCCTGGTCGACGGGCGCGGCGTGCGGCTGCTCGACGATATCGGGCTGGAGCTGCGCGCAGGCGAGATCGTCGGCATCGCGGGCGTCTCGGGCAACGGCCAGACGGAGCTCTTGCAGGTGCTGGCGGGCCTCCGTCCACCGAGCGCGGGGCGCGTCGAAGTGTGCGGGCATGCGATCGATGCGGCGCATCCCGGCGATCCGGCGGAAATGCGCGCGCTGGGCGTCGCCCACGTGCCGGAGGATCGGCTGCGCCAGGGCATGGTGGGGGCGTTCGCCGCGTCGGAAACGTCGATCCTGGGCTATCACGAGGACGAGCCGTTCTCGCGCAATCATCTCCTCGACAATCCGGCGGTCGGCGCGCATTGCGCGACACTGATGCAGCGCTTCGATGTGCGGCCGCCGGCACCGGACCTGCGCTCGTCGAGCTTCTCCGGCGGCAACCAGCAGAAGCTCGTGCTGGCGCGCGAGATGGCGCGGGCGCCGCGCGTGCTGCTGGTCGGCCAGCCGACGCGTGGCGTCGACATCGGCGCGATAGAATTCATCCATCGCGAGCTGGTGAAGAGCCGCGACGCGGGCTGTGCGGTGCTGGTCGTGTCGGTCGAGCTCGACGAGATCCTGTCGCTCGCCGACCGCATCCTGGTGATGTTCGCCGGCCGCATCGTGGGCGAGGTCGCGGGTAGCCTTGCCGACGAGCGCCGCATCGGCCTGATGATGGCCGGCGCGGCATGAGCGCGCCGCGTCGTCCCCTGCCGCCGCTGCCGCGCTGGGCCGACATGCTCGTGCTGCCGCTGGTCAACATCGCGCTCGCCTTCGTCGTCGTGGGGATCATCGTCGAGATCATCGGCGTCGACCCGTTCCGGGCGCTCGAGCTGCTGGTCGTGGGCGCGGTCGGCTCGTCCCAGTCGATCGGCTACACGCTCTATTACGCCACCAACTTCGCCTTCACCGGTCTCGCCGTCGCCGTCGCCTTTCATGCCGGCCTGTTCAACATCGGCGGCGAGGGCCAGGCCTATATCGGCGGACTGGGCTGCGGCCTGGCGGTGCTGGCGCTCGACGGGCTCCTGCCGATCTGGCTGATGATCCCGGTCGCCATCCTGGCGGCGGCGTTGTTCGGCGCGGCCTGGGCCGCGGTGCCGGCCTGGTTGCAGGCGTGGCGCGGCAGCCACATCGTCATCACCACGATCATGTTCAACTTCGTCGCCTCGGCGCTGATGGTCTACCTGATGGTGAACGTGCTGATCGCGCCGGGTTCGATGACGCCGCAGAGCCGGCCCTTCGGCCCGTCGGCAGAGCTTCCGACCCTGATGGGCCCCGCGCTCAACCTCTCGATCGTGCTGGCGCTCGCCTGCTGTGCCGGCGTGTGGTTCTTCCTCTGGCACACCTCGTGGGGCTACGCGCTGCGCACGATGGGCCACAATCCCGCGGCGGCGGTCTATGCCGGCACCAACATCCGGCGCATGACCCTGCTGGCGATGTGCCTGTCGGGCGCGCTGGCGGGCTTCGTCGGGATCAACGAACTGCTGGGCGTGCAGCATCGGCTGCTGCTCGATTTCCAGGCGGGCTACGGCTTCGCCGGCATCGCGGTCGCGCTGATGGGCCGCAACCATCCGCTGGGCGTGGCGCTGGCGGCGCTGCTGTTCGGCGCCCTGCAACAGGGCGGCGCCGAGCTGGCCTTCGACGAGCCCGGCATCACGCGCGACATGGTCGTGGTGATCCAGGGCCTCGTCATCCTGTTCTCGGGCGCGCTCGAGCATCTGCCGCGACCGTGGTTGCAGGCACTGTTGGCGCGGCGGACGTGATGGACGACGCGCTCTCCATTCTCTTCCTGATGTCGGCGGCGACCCTGCGCGTGGCCACGCCGCTGGTCTTCTGCGCCATGGGCGGGCTGTTCTCCGAAAAGAGCGGCATCATCGACGTCGGCCTCGAGGGCAAGATGCTGGTGGCCGCCTTCTTCGCCGCTGCGACCGCTTCCGTCACCGACTCGCCCTGGGCAGGCGTTGCCGCCGCGGTCGTCGCGGCCGAGGTGCTGGCGCTGCTGCACGGTTTCGCCTGCATCACCCATCGCGGCAACCAGGTGGTGAGCGGCGTCGCGCTCAACATCCTGGCGGCCGGGCTCACCGTGGTGCTGGGCAATGCGTGGTTCGCGCAGGGTGGGCAGACGCCGGCGCTGGCGGAAGGCGAGCGGCTGATGCCGCTGTTCTTTCCGCGCGCGGGCGACAACGTGCTGGTCTATGCGGGGCTGCTGTCGGTGCCGCTCACCTGGTGGCTGATCGCGCGCACGCGCTTCGGCCTGCGCCTGCGCGCCGTGGGCGAGATGCCGCTGGCGGTCGATGCGGCGGGAATCTCCGTGGCCTGGCTGCGCTATCGGGCGCTCCTGCTGTGCGGGCTTATGGCCGGCCTTGCGGGCGCCTATCTCTCGATCGCGCAAGGCGCGGGTTTCAGCCGCGACATGACGGCGGGGCAGGGCTTCATCGCGCTGGCCGCCATCATCTTCGGCAAGTGGCGGCCGTTTCCGGCCTTCGCGGCCTGCCTGATGTTCGGCCTGCTCGACGCCGTGGCG
>JAFEFH010000201.1 GCA_018240695.1 Pseudomonadota bacterium
ACTTTCTCGGGCTCCTTGTCGATCAGGTCGAGGGCCTTGTACCAGGCGGCAGCGAAGCGCCTGGCGACGTCCGGCCGCTTCTGGATGAACGAACCGTTGAGCCCGCCGCCGGCGCCGAAGGCGAGCTTGTCCGGCGAGCCCAGCAGGTAGTGGGCGATCACGCCGCCCTCGAGTCGACGCGCGATGCCGGCCTGCACAGCCATGGTGGCGAACGGCTCGAAGGTGAAGGCTGCCTCGAACGTGCCGGCCTTGAGCAGCGCCATATGCTGCGGCAGCTGCTGCTCGCTCAGGGCGTAGTCGCCCTCCTTCAGGCCGTTGGCCTTGAGCGATTCACGCGCCGCCGCCAGCGAACCGGCGCCCGGTACCGAGGCGATGCGCGCGCCTTTGAGGTCCTTCAGCGACTCCGCCTTGACGTCGGCGCGGACGATGAACTGGTCGGTCAGGTACTTGGCCGATTGCCCGTTGAGCGAGATGTAGGTCACCGTGTTCGGCCTGCGGCTGTTGATGTTGGTGCCATCGCCGGTCGACAGGTTGGCGATCACGTCGGCCTCGTTGGTGACCAGCGCCTGGATCAGCAGCGCGATCGAAGGGATCGTGACGCCTTCCGCCTCGATCTTCTCGGCCGCGAAGTAGCCCATATCCTGGGCGACGTAGAACGGCAGCGCCGAGCTGACCGGCAGCATGCCGACTTTCACCTTGTCCTGGGCCGAGGCCCCGCTCGCGCCCATGATCGACAGAATGCCGATCGCCGCCGCCTTCAAGATGCTTCGACGTCCCCGACCCATTATTTCCCTCCCCAGTGAATGAACCGCCGCTCTATCATGAGAAACACGGCGTTCAATCCGTAGCCCAGCGCTCCCGACAGGAAGATTGCGGCATACATTTTCGGCATCTCGAAAAGCATCTGCGAATCGAGGATGCTGTGCCCCAGCCCGTCTCGCGAGCCGATGAACATCTCGGCGACGATGACGATCACCAGCGCCAGCGAGACACCGCTGCGGATGCCGATAAACGTCTGAGGCAGCGATTCCCACAAAGTGACGTCGACCAGCACGCGCAGCCGGGACGCTCCCATCACGCGCGCCGCCAGGAGACGCGTCTTGCGCGCATTCATGACGCCGTAGGCGGTGTTGAACAGGATTACCAGCGACGCGCCGAAGGCCGCGACCGCGATCTTCGTACTGTCGCCGACGCCGAAGAACACGAGAAACAGCGGGAAGACGGCGGTGGCCGGCGTCGAGCGGAAGAAGTCGACGATGAACTCGACGGCGCGATAGAGCTTCTCCGACGAGCCCAGCAGGATGCCGAGAGGCACGGCGATCAGCAGCGCGATCAGCAGCGACAGCAGCGTGCGCCCGATAGTCGCCAGGAAGTCGTGCAGCAGCGGGCCGGCGCGCAGGCTGTCGACCAGCGACTGCAGCATGGTGACGGGCCCGGGCAGCAGGAACGGATCGATCAGCCGGAGACCGGTGCAGATCTGCCAGAGCGCCAGCAGGCTGAGCGCGCCCAGCAGCGGCAGAAGCGGGCGCAAGACGGCGCCCTTCACAGCTGGCCTCCGCCGCCGCGGCGGACCTCGCGCTCGAAGACACTCAGGCAATGCGCCTTGAGCGCCACGAAGCCGTCGTCCGACAACGTCGCGACGCGGCGCGGCCGCGGCAGGTCGATAGCGACGAAATCGGCGATGCGGGTCGGCTGGCGCGTCAGCATCAACAGATGGTCGGAGAGATAGATCGCTTCATCGAGGTCGTGCGAGACCAGCAAGGTCGTGATCTCGCGTTCGACGATGACGCGCTGCAGCTGATCGCGCATCATCAGGGTCAGCTCGTAGTCCAGCGCCGAGAAGGGCTCGTCGAGGAAAAGCACCTCCGGCTGGACGATCAGCGCGCGCATGATCGAGACCAGCTGCTGCTGGCCGCCGGACAATTGATATGGATAGCGGTTGATGTCGAAGCGGACGTCGAAGTCGGCGAGCAGCTTGCCGAGCCGGCGCTCGCCCTCGGCGGGGTCGAGTTTCTGGTACTTCAGCGGATAGCGGATGTTGTCGACGGCACGCAGCCACGGGAACATCGCCTCGCGGTAATTCTGGAAGACGTAGGCGACGCGGGTGCTCTTGATCGGCTTGCCGTCGATCAGGATCGAGCCGCCGTCGTACGGCAGGATGCCGGCGATCATGTTGATCAGGGTGCTCTTGCCGCAGCCGTTCGGGCCGAAGACCGCCGTGATCTTCTCGCCGGGCAGGGTGAGGTCGAACCCGTCATACAAGGTCGCGGTCTCGAAGCGCTTGACCAGCCCCTTGATCTCGATGCCGGCATTGCGTTTGAGCGGCGTCACGACCGCCGGCCTTTCGGCCGCGGCGGGACGCGTCGCGATCGGCGAAGCGGCATTCGTCTGCGCGGCAGTGGGTAACGGCATAAAGTGAACGTGGCCATAAATCGGTCAATCATGGAAATATGAAATACGAAAAGATGATTTCTGATTTCCCGATAGCAGCAGCCAGGCTCAATCCTGGCGCCTCATCTCACTGAGGCAGAAGTCGACGAAGGCCTGCGCCGGCGCGTTGAGTCCGCGACGTCGGGGCCAGCCCAGCCCGATATCCATGCTGGGAATCTTGTCGACCAGCGGCCGCGCTTCCAGCCGATCGCCCTCGAGCGACCATTGCCGGAAGACGATGTCGGACAGGATGGCGACGCCGCTACCGTGCGCCACCAGGCTGCGCACCGCCTCGATCGATGAGGTGCGCAGCAGCACGTCGGGCGCGAGCCCGGCATTCTGCCAATAGCGCATCGTCGTCTTTTCGGACTCGTCGCAGGTCAGCATGATGTAGGGCTGGGTCGCCACGTCGGCCAGAGTGATGTCGCGGCGGCGCATGAAGTCGTGGTTGGGCGGCAGCCAGAGCTGCCGCGGCGATGCGACCAGCAGGCGCGACTCGATCAGGGCGTGGTTTTGCAGGTTGGAGACCAGCATTACCGCGAGGTCGAGCGTGCCCTTGCTCAGCTCGCGCTCGAGCTTCGGGCGCTCGTACTCCAGCACCTCGACCTTCACGTTGGGAAAAGCGCGACGGAAGCGCGCCAGGTAGGCGGTGATGAAATAGCCGATCACGGTGTAGGTCATGCCGACCCGAATGGTGCCGCTGGTCTCGCGGCTGACGCTGCGCAACGCCTGAGCCGCGTCCGACACCGTCGACAGGATGCGCCGTGCATGGCTCAGGAAGTGATGGCCCTCCTGGGTCAGCGCCAGCCCCTTGCTGCGCCGCTCGAACAGCTTGACGCCAAGTTCCTCCTCCAGCGCCTTGATCGCCTCCGTGATCGCCGATTGGGCGATGCCGATCGACGCGCCGGCCGAGGAGACTTGGCCGGAGTCGGCGACAGCCACGAAGTAGCGAACCTGCCGAAATGTCAGTCGCATCGATTATTCCGAAATCAGATATCCTATATTCGAAATTTACAATATCCCAACTTTCCCCGACCCTGCCAGCGTGAACGCGTAGTGGGCGTTGTTGGGGAGAGCGGATGTCGATCTCGTTGAACTGCGACCTCGGGGAAGGCTATGGCATCTATCGTCTCGGCGACGACGAAGCGATCATGGAGTTCATCGACATCGCCAACGTCGCCTGCGGCTTCCACGCCTCGGACCCGACCGTGATGCGCCGCACCGTGGCGGCCGCCAAGGAGAACGGCGTCGAGGTCGGCGCCCATCCTTCGCTGCCCGACCGGCAGGGCTTCGGCCGCCGCGAGATGCAGCTCGAGCCCCAGGAAATGGTCGACCTCGTCACCTATCAGGTCGGCGCACTGCGCGGCTTCCTCGACGCTGCCGGCATGCCGCTCCGCCACATCAAACCGCACGGCGCGCTATACGGCATGGCTGCCCGCGATCGGCGCCTGTCCGACGCGCTGTGCACGGTCGCCAAGAGCTTCGGCGTGCCGCTGATGGGCTTGGCGGGCACGCACCACGAGGCGGCAGCCCGCGATGCCGGCGTGACGCTGATGGCCGAGTTCTATGCCGATCTCGACTATCTCGACGACGGCAATGTCATCGCGCCGCGCGTACACGAACCGATAGATCCCGCAAAGGCCGTCTCCCGCGTACAGCGTGCGTTCACCGAGGGCCTCGTCACCACGGTCGGCAACCACGACCTGCCGGTGCGGGCCTCGACGATCTGCGTACATTCCGATACGCCGACCGCGGTCGAAATCGCGCGACAGATCGCGCTCCTCCTGCCCGTGCTGCCGGCTGCTAGATAAGCCTGGAGATGATCTTCGAGACGCCCCGATATCGGCCTGCCGGCGATGCCTTCATGCTCGTCGAGCTCGGCAACGAAATGAGCCTCGATGTGAATTTCCGGGCGCAGGGGCTGGCACTCGCCGTGCGCCAGGCGGCCGTCGCCGGCGTTCTGGACGCGGCGCCCTGCTTCGCAACGGTGCTGCTCCACTACGACAGCGACCGCATCGGCTACGACGACCTCCAACGCGAGATCGCGCGGCTCGCCGAGACGATGGCCGCCGCCGGCCCAGCCGATCTGCCGAGCCGCCTCCACTACATCCCCGCCCTCTATCTCGATCCCTGGACGCGTGCCTGCATCGAGGACTATGCGGCCAAGATCGCGCCGCGCGGCTACGACGCGGAGGGCATCGCCGCCACGAACGGTCTGGCCGATGCGGCCGACTTCGCGCGCGTGCATGCCGCAACGGAATACTGGGTTGCGGCGATCGGCTCGTGGCCCGGCCTGCCGTTCATGATGGCGCTCGATCCGCGCTGCCGCCTCAGCGCGCCGAAGTACAATCCGCCGCGCACCGTCACGCCGCAGGGTACGATCGGCCTGGGCGGCTCCTCGACCTGTATCTACTCCGTCGAATCGCCGGGCGGTTACCAGATCTTCGCCCGCACGCCGGTGCCCATCTGGAGCGCCGAAGGCAGGCTGCGCGGCGTCGGCGATCCGATGGTGCGACTGCGGCCCGGCGATCGCGTGCGCTTCCTGCCGATCGATCGCGCCGAGTACGACTGGATCGACGAGAAGGTCAAGGCCGGCGCCTACGAGGGCGCGGTCGTCGACTATCATACCTTCTCCGCCGGCAAGTACCGGACATGGGCCAAGACGGTGGCACCATGATCAGCGTGATGAAGTCCGGCCTGCAGACGTCGGTCCAGGACTATCCGGGCCGCATCGGCCATATGTCGCTCGGCTTTCCGCCGTCGGGCCCGTTCGACTCGTGGTCGTTCCGCCTGGCCAACCTGCTGGTCGGTAATCCAGGCACGGCGGCGGGCATCGAATGCCAATTCCTCGGCCCGACCCTGCGCTTCGAGGCGCCGGCGGTCTTCGCGGTGTGCGGAGCCGACATGAGTGCGAAGCTCGACGGCGTGCCGCTCGAGCGCTGGCGCAGCCTCGAGGCCAAGGCGGGACAGGTACTGGAATTCGGCGCCGCGAAGACCGGCGCGCGGACCTATATCGCCGTGAGCGGCGGCCTCGACGTGCCGGTCTTCCTGGGCGCCCGGGCGACTTTCCAGAAGGCCAGTGTCGGCGGCGTCGGCGGCCGCGCCCTGAAGCCGGGCGATCGGATCGCCATGCTGCCCGCATCCTCCGACGCCCGCGCCGGCCGGGAGGTCCGCGCAGAGGCGCGGCCGCCGCTCGACGGCGTGCGCCGCTGGACAGTCGATGTCGTCGCCGGTCCGCACGACGACTGGCTGGCGCCAGAGGCGATCGCGATGTTCCTGTCGTCGCCCTGGAAGCTGTCGGGCAAGAGCGACCGCACCGGCTTTCGCCTCGAAGGCCCGCCCTTCGCCTTCGCCGCGAAGGCGACCGACAAGCCGCCCGAGAACGGCTCGGATCCGTCGAATATCATCGACTTCGGTTACCCGATCGGCGGCATCAACCTCGCCGGCCAGACGCCGATCATCCTGGTGAGCGACGCGCTGACCATGGGCGGCTTCATCTGCCCGTTCACGGTGCCGACGTCGAGCTTCTGGCAGCTCGCACAGTCGCGGCCCGGCGATCTCTACGACTTCAACCTGCTCAGCGTCGGCGACGCACAGACCGCTCGGCAACGCCTCGATGCGCTGTGCACCGTCGACAGCCTCCTCTGAAAGGATCAAGCGATGGCCGAAACTATAGAGACCATAGCGCCCGGCAACGTCTGGAAGGTGTTCGTCAAGGCGGGCGACGAGGTGGCAGAGGGCGACGTGCTGTTCATTCTCGAGCTGATGAAGACCGAGGTGCCCCATCCGGCACCGCGCGCCGGCCGGATCGCCGCGGTGATGATCGCCGAAGGCGAGTCCGTCGAAGCCGGGGATGCGGCCGTTTCTTTGGCGTAAGGAGGGGGACATGCGGCTCAAGGACAAGGTGGCGATCGTGACCGGCGCTTCGCAGGGCATCGGTGAAAGCATCGCCCGGCGCTTCGCCGCCGAGGGAGCGAAGGTCGTCGTAAACTATTCGCGCAACGACGCCGCCGCGCAGGCGGTGTGCGCGGCGATCGCGGCGAAGGGCGGCCAGGCAATCGCGCTCAAGGCCGACTGTTCCAAGGTCGACGAGATCGATCGTCTCGTCGCCGGCGTGATGAGCACGCTCGGAACCGTCGATATCGTCGTCAACAATGCCGGGGTGTTCCGCACCGTGTCGGTCGAGGAGACCACGGAGGAGATCTGGGACGAACAGCTCGACCTCAACCTCAAGGGCACGTTCTTCATGACCAAGGCGGTCGTGCCGGAGATGAAGCGCAAGGGCCGCGGCAAGATCATCAACGTCTCGTCGATCTTCGGCACCGGCGCCGGACCCAACTGTCCAGCCTACTGCGCCTCCAAAGGCGGTGTGGTCAATCTCACCAAGGCTTTGGCGGTAGAGATCGGCCGTCACGGCATCAACGTGAACTCGCTCGCCCCCGGCAACATCGCCACGCCGCTCAACGCCCATCTACGCGGGCCCGACCAGGCGGCCTACATCCAGAAGATGCGCGACATGACACCGACCGAACGCGACTTCCTCGATCCCGAAGAGCTGACCGGCACGGCGGTCTATCTCGCTTCACCCGATTCCGACGCCGTGCACGGCGTCACGCTGCTGGTCGACGGCGGCTGGTCGGCCTGGTAGCGCAATAGCGAAAACAAGAACGGCGGCCTTTCGGCCGCCGTCTTCGTTTCGATGAGGCTTTCGCTTACTCGCCGGCCGGAGCTTCGGCGGGGGCGGGCTTGTTCGAGATGTCCTCGCCGGTCTGCTGGTCGACGGCCTTGACGCTGAGGCGGACCTTGCCACGATCGTCGACGCCCAGGACCTTGACCTTCACCTGGTCGCCTTCCTTGACGACGTCGGTGACCTTGGCGACGCGGCGCGGCGCCAGCTCGGAGATGTGCACGAGGCCGTCGCGCGCGCCCAGGAAGTTCACGAAGGCGCCGAACTCGACGGTCTTCACGACCTTGCCGTTGTAGATCACGCCGATTTCCGGCTCGGCCACGATGCCCTTGATCCAGTCGATGGCCTTCTGGCC
>JAFEFH010000202.1 GCA_018240695.1 Pseudomonadota bacterium
TTCGACGAGAAGGCGATCGCGCGCTTCAAGGCCTGACGTCAGGCGGCGGTCGGGACCTCGGCCTGGACCGCCGTCGGCCCGTCGCCGGCCAGGGTCGTGCGGCGCATGTCGCGCGGCTGGTCGGCGGGGAAGGGCCGGGCACGGTGCATGGTCTGGCGATTGTCCCACATCACGAGATCGCCGATGCGCCATTTGTGCGTGTAGACGAACTCGCGCTGCGTGGCGTGCTCGATCAGGTCGCGCAGGAAGCTGCGCGCCTCGGGCATCGGCCAGCCGACGATCTCGCCGGCATGGCTCGACAGATAGAGCGACTTGCGCCCGGTGACGGGATGGGTGCGCACCATGCACTGGCGCACCGGCTTGAAGCGTTGGCGCTCCTCCTCGGTGAAGTCGAAGAAGCCGATGAGCTGGCGCGAGAACATCTGGCTGTGCTCGCAGACCATGTCCTGGACCTGCGCCTTGGTCTCGTCGTCGAGCGCGTCGTAGGCCGCGCGCATGTCGGCGAATTGCGTGTCGCCGCCCTTGCTCGGGATCGACACGGCGCGCAGCAGCGAATACTTGGCCGGCGTCACCTTGAACGAGCTGTCGGAGTGCCACTGGCGATTGCCGATCGCGAAAAGGCGGCGGCGGTCGTCGCGCGCGAACGGCGTGTTGGTCTTGTCGAGGTTCGAGACGTCGGCGAAGGTCGACGGCAGCCGGTTGTCGGCGGCGGCGCGCAGGCTGGAGCCGATCGCATGCTCGATGGTGCCCAGCGCCCGGGTGAAGGCGAGTTGCTGGGCGTCGTCTATCTCCTGGTCGCGGAAGACGAGAACCGCATAGCGGTCCATGCCGGCATGGATGGCGGCGGCGTCCTGGGTCGACAGCGGGATGCGCATGTCGAGGCCCGACACCTCGCCCGCGAAGCAGGGCCCGACCTGGCGGATGGTGATGCTCATCGCCCGCGTCTCCTTCCCGATGCGTCTCGTTGGGGACGATGTTAGGCCCATCCCGCTTGGGGGGGAAGGCGAGGGCAGGTATGCTGAAACGATGAGCAGACTGACGGGCAAGGTCGCCATCGTGACCGGCGGCGCGAGCGGCATGGGCCGCGCGACGGTGATGCGCTTCCTCGCCGACGGCGCCAGGGTGGTCGTGGCCGACCTCAACGAGGCCAACGGCGCCGAGACGCTGGCGGCCGCCAAGGCGAACGGCCATGCCGACGCCATCGCCTTCATCCGCTGCGACGTGGCGAAGGAAGCCGACGTCGCCGCCACGGTGGCGCTGGCGGAAACGCGCTTCGGCCGGCTCGACATCGCCTATCTCAACGCCGGCGTCGGCGGCGCCTTCGGCCCGATCGCCGAGACCTCGGTCGAGGACTGGGACTACACCTTCGCGGTGCTGACGCGCTCGGTCTTCCTGGGGATGAAGCACGCCTCGCTGGCGCTGAAGAAGAATCCGACCGGCGGCGTGATCCTGGTCACCGCCTCGATCGCGGGTATGGTGGGCGGCGGCGGCAGTCATGCCTATTCCGCCGCCAAGGCCGCGGTCATCAACCTGATCGAGAACGTCGCGGCCGAGCTCGGCCCGCACCGCATCCGCGTCGTCGGCATCGCGCCCGGCGTGATCTCGACGCCGCTGGTCCATCGCGGCCGGCCCGACAAGTACGAGAAGCAGTTCACGCAGCAGCCATGGCCCGACCGCGGCGAGCCCGACGTGATCGCCGACGTGGCGTCCTTCCTGGTCTCCGACGAGGCCCGCTTCATCACCGGCGAGACGGTGAAGGTCGATGGCGGCCTGCTGGCCCAGGGCGTCGCGCTCTGGGGCACCGGCGCCGACAACGCCTTCATGAAGAGCGCCGGCGTCAACCGCGGCACGACCGGCGAGGCCATGGTCGTGCGCAACCTCCAACCGCCCACCCAACCCAGCGAGAAGAAGTAATGAGCGACGTGTCCGCCCTCGAAGCCTGGAAGCTCCACGGCCACCTGATCGGCCAGCAGGGCTCGCGCCGCTCGCTCAACACGCCGGCACTGGTGCTCGACGTCGAGATGCTCGACCGCAACATCGCCGAGATGGCGCGCTTCGCGAAGGAGCACAACGTCAAGCTCCGCCCGCATTCCAAGACGCACAAGTCGGCCGACATCGCCAAGCGCCAGATCGCGGCCGGCGCGCTCGGCGTCTGCTGCGCCAAGATCGGCGAGGCCGAGGCGCTGGCCGAAGAGGGCGTGCAGGCCATGCACATCACCTCGCCGGTGGTGACGCCGCAGGCGATCGCGCGCCTCGTGGCGCTGAACGCCAAGGTCTCGGACCTGATGCTGGTGGTCGACCATCCCGCCAACGTCGAGGCGCTGGCCGCGGCGGCGCAGAAGGCCGGCAAGCCGCTCACCGTGATCGTCGACATCGATCCCGGCATCCACCGCACCGGCGTGGCGTCGCCGGAGGCCGCGCTCGAGCTGGTGAAGAAGGTGGCGGGCCTGAAGTCGCTGAAATATGCCGGCGTGCAGTTCTATTGCGGCAGCCACCAGCACATCGTCGACTTCAAGGAGCGCAAGGAGAAGATCGAGGAGCGCACGGTCTACCTGAAGGGCATCGTCGACGCGCTGACGGCGGCCGGGCTGAAGCCCGCGATCGTCACCGGCTCGGGCACCGGCACGCACTTCATCGACGCCAAACTCGGCGTCTTCACCGAGTTGCAGGTCGGGTCCTACGTGTTCATGGACCACGACTACAACGTCTGCGACCTGCGCGGGCTCGACAAGCCGACCTTCGAGCAGGCGCTCCAAATCGACGCGCGCGTGGTCAGCGCCAACACGCCCGGCATGGTCACGGTCGATGCGGGCCTGAAGGCGATGGCGACGGAGAAGGGCCCGCCGATGATCCTGGGTGGCGCCGTCGCCGGCGCCACGACGCGCTTCATGGGCGACGAGCATCTCGCGGTGATCGCGCCCGAGGGCAAGGCCGCGCCCGCGCACGGCGAGCAGGTGATCCTGACGCCGCCGCACTGCGACCCGACGGTCAACCTCTACGAGGCCTATCATATCGTGAAGGGCGACACGCTGGTCGAGATCTGGCCGGTCACGGGCCGCGGCCGCTCCCGTTAAACAAACGGGAAAATAACGGGGCCGCTTCATTCTCGTCTTGCTGAGCATTGGACTGGAACGCGGCACCTGCGTGTTTCGACTGGTTTCCCGCCGGATCCGCGCCTATTGCGTCCGCAGGTTCTCGAGCACGTCGAAGCCTGCCGGAGGCGAATGCGCGCGCCAGTATAGAGAATATCGCAATTATGTCAAGCGATATCCGCTTTTTTTGAGAGAATATCCTTTGACGAAAAGTGAATTCTCAGGCGCCCAAACTGCTATATTGTCTATTGGTATTGATGTATTATGCATCACAACCGATGCTTACGCCCGCCCAACTTCGCGCCGCCCGTGCCCTCCTGGGCTTTGATCAGCGCACGCTCGCAGAGCGCGCCGGTGTCTCTTTGCCGACGATCCAAAGGATGGAATCCAGCGATGGCTATGTGCGTGGCGTTGTCGAAAGCCTTACCCGCGTCGTCGCAGCCTTGGAACGCGAAGGCATCGAACTGATCAGCGAGAACAGCATCAGCGTCGGCGGCGGGCGAGGCGTGCGCTTGCGCGATTCCACCCCGCCTTCCCTGGGGAAAGAGCCGTCGCGCGAAAACGAAAGAAGCTCTCGGAGCTGACCCATGCCTGACGGAACCGCATCTGCCCATCAGTTCCGACCAAAGCTCGCCACGGTGCTGGGCGAAGGTTACAACGCGGCCGCGCTTCAGAAAGACTTTCTGGCGGCGCTTACCGTGGCCGTTGTCGCCCTTCCGCTGTCGATGGCGATCGCCGTCGCGTCGGGCGTTTCACCCGAACGTGGACTCTATACGTCGATTGTCGGCGGCTTCCTCGTTTCGGCGCTTGGCGGCAGTCGCTACCAGATTGGCGGACCGGCAGGCGCGTTCATCGTGCTGGTGGCCGATACGACGGCGCGCTTCGGCCTGGATGGCCTGTTGCTGACGGTGCTCATGTCCGGTGTCTTCATCACTCTGGTCGGCTTGTCTCGTCTCGGCTCGCTTATCCGGCATGTGCCCCATGCGGTGACCGTGGGATTCACTTGCGGGATCGCGATCACGATTTTTGCGAGCCAGATTCGCGATCTCCTGGGCCTGCATCTGTCGGCCGCGGAACCGGGGCGGCTGATCCCGAAGCTGGTGATCTTGGCGAACGCCGCACCGACCATCAGCGTTGCGGCGCTTGCCATCGGAGCGGGCTCGGCAGCGTTGATCTTTGTCGTACGCAGGCGCTGGCCTGCGTGGCCGGGCATGCTCATCGCGGTCATTCTGGCCTCCGCAGTGTCCGCGCTCCTCGGCCTTCCGGTGGAAACGATCGGCGGCCGGTTTGGTGGCATCCCGAACGGCCTGCCGACGCCTCGTCTGCCCGACGCTTCTCCGATGTTGATGCTTCAACTGCTGCCGTCTGCGCTTTCGTTCACTCTGCTCGGTGGCATAGAGAGCCTCCTGTCGGCGAAAGTGGCCGATAGCATGACGGGACGGAAACATCGCTCGAACATGGAACTCGTGGCGCAGGGTGTCGCCAATATCGCTTCGGCACTGTGCGGGGGGATCAGCGTCACCGGCACGATCGCGCGCACGGCGACCAACGTCCGGGCGGGTGCGCGAAGCCCGCTGGCCGGGATGATGCATGCCTTGTTCGTGTTGCTGTTCATGGTGCTGGCCGCCCCCCTTGCCCGGTATATCCCGCTGTCGGCCCTGGCTGGCGTGTTGCTCGTGGTTTGCTGGAACATGGCCGAGAAGGCCGAGTTCGTGAATCTCCTGCGCGGATGGCGGACTGCCGCGGTGTTGCTGACCACGTTTGGCCTGACTTTGGTCGAAGACTTGATGGTCGGGATCGTGGCGGGCTGCCTTGTCGCGGCAATCCTTGCCGTTGTCCGGCGAAACGCGCGGAATGAACACTCCTAGTTTCTGTCCCGTCGGAAAGTTCAGGCAGGCTGGGAAGCGGTGCCGACGATCGGTCCGCCGCTCCAGCGCCGCGCCAGCAGGATCACGCACACGAGACCGACCGCGCTGATCACCGTCATGCCGAGGAAGGCGTGCTGGCCGTAGCGTTCGTAGAGGATGCCGGCGAACTGGTAGATCACGGCCTGCGTGGCGCCCGTACCGAGCGCGTAATAGATGCTCTGGCCCAAGGCCACGCCGCCCGGCGGCAGGGCACGCTGGATGAAGGCCATGGCGCCCAGGTGACAGGCGGCGAAGGTGCCGGCGTGCAGCGCCTGCAACAGGATCAGCACCGGCAGGTCGGTCGTGAACGCCATGCCGGTCCAGCGCACCAGGCCGCAGACCAGGCCGAGGCCGATCAGGCCGGTGACACCGATGCGTGCCACGATCCAGCCGCTGCCCAGCATCATCAGGATCTCGACCGCGACGCTCTCGCCCCACAGCATGCTGATGGTGACGTCGTCGATGCCGGCGCTGCGCCACGTCAACGTGCCGAAGCTGTAGAGCACGGCGTGGCTCGACTGGCAGAAGCCGGCGCCCACCATGAACAGCACGAACGGCTTGTTGCGGAACAGCTCGAACAGGCCGAACGGCGCGTGGCGCGGCTTGGCGGGATCGTGGCGCTCGCCGGCCGGCAGCAGCAGCGCGAACGGCACCAGCAGCACGACGCCCGCGAGGCCGACGAAAAGCACCGAGGGCGGCCCCACGCGGTCGACCGTGACGCCGCACGTCAGCGTGCCGGCGATGAACGCCACCGAGCCCCAGAGCCGCAGGCGGCCGTAGACGAAGCCACGGGCACGGGCTTCGTTCACCAGCACGCCGTCGTAGAGCGCCATGATCGGCGACCAGACGACGCCCCAGATCAGGCCGACCAGCATCAGCGCGAGGAAGGTGTACGAGAACTCGTAGCCGACCAGCATGACGACCGCGAGGATCGACAGGCCGAACAGCAGGCTGCGCAGGCGCCCCAGCTTGTGGGCGATGAAGCCCATGCCCAGCATCGCCGCCACGCCCACCAGCTGACGGGCCATGAACAGGGTGCCGATCTCGGCGTCGGTGATGCCGCGGTTGCGCAGCCACACCGGCCAGTAGCTCATGAAGGCGCCGGCGGCGAAGAAGTAGGCGGCGCCGAAGCTCGCCAGCCGGGCGCTCTCGACGACGCGGTTCATGCTGGCCTGTTCATTGGGGCCGCGAGATCACGCGGCGAACTCGCGCCGCACCTGCTCGGTGTGCTGGCCGAGCGCCGGCACGTCGCCCAGCCGCTCGGACTGGCCGTCGTAGGCGGCGGCCAGCGCGGGGATCGAGACCTCGCCCTTGGGTGAGGCGAAGGTCATGCGCCGCACCTGCGGGTGCTTGGAGAGATCGCCCACCGAACTCACGCGCGCCCAGGCGATCTGGGCGGCGTCGAGCTTGGCCGCGAGTTGCTCGAAGCTTTGTGCTGCAAAGCTGTCGGCCACGATCCTGTTGGTCTCCTCGCGGCGGGCGTTGCGCGCCTTGTTGGTCGCGAAGTTCGGGTCCTTGTCGAGGCCGGGCTTGCCCATCACGCCCTCGCACAGCCGGTTGAACTCGCGGTCGTTCTGGATCGAGATCAGCAGCGGCACCTTGTCGGCGCTGGGATAGACGCCGTACGGCGCGATCATCGGGTGCGTCAGGCCGAGCCGCGGCCAGTCGTAGCCGGAATATTCCTTGGCCAGCAGCGGCACCGTCATCCACTCGGCCATCGCCGAGAACAGCGACAGCGAGATGGCGCGGCCCTCGCCGGTGATTCCGCGCGCGATCAGCGCCTCGAGGACGGCGGCGTGCGCGTACATGCCGGTGCCGACGTCGGTCGCCGACATGCCGATGCGGCCCGGCGCATGCTCGGTGCCGGTGATCGACGCCATGCCGCTCTCGGCCTGGACGAGCAGGTCGTAGGCGCGGCGGTCCTTGTAGGGGCCGTGATCGCCGTAGCCCGAGATGTCGACGGTGATCAGGCGCTTGTGCTTGGCGCGCATCTCGGCCGAGCCGAAGCCCGCGCGCTGCGCCGCGCCGGGCGCCAGGTTCTGGATCAGCACGTCGGCCTTGGCGATCAGGCGCTGGAGCAGGGCGAAGTCGTCCTTGTTCTTGAAGTCGAGCGCGACCGACTGCTTGCCGCGGTTCAGCCACACGAAGTAGCTCGACCAGCCGTGCACGTAGGCGTCGTAGCCGCGGGCAAAGTCGCCCTCGGGCCGCTCGATCTTGAGCACGCGGGCGCCGGCATCGGCCAGCCGCGCCGCGCAATAGGGGGCGGCAACCGCCTGTTCGACGCTCACCACCAGCAGGCCGTCCAACGCTCCGGGCATCGTCACTCCTTGATCTCCTCCCCATTCAAATGGGGAGGTGCCCGCGTCATACGCGGGCGGAGGGGTCATAGGCCACAGTCTTGTCGCCCATGACCCCTCCGTCGCGGAATACCGCGCCTGGACGCTTTTGGCCGCGCGCGGCCAA
>JAFEFH010000203.1 GCA_018240695.1 Pseudomonadota bacterium
CCACGACCACGACTTCCTCGACACCGATCACGGCGGTCAGCGGCCCGTCGGAACGGACGTAGGAGTTGCGCACATGGTCGAGTTCGACCGGGCCCTCGGTGACGTTGCCGGCGGAGTCGGCGTTGCCGACGTCGAGCAGGGCGTCCCAGGTCCCGAGGTCGGACCAGCGGAACTTGGCGGGCACCACCCAGCACTTGTCCGTGCGCTCCATGACGGCGTAGTCGATCGACTTGGCCGGCGCCTTGCCGAACGCCTCGCCGTCGAGGAACACGGTCGACCCGGTCTTCTTGGCCTTGGCCACGGCCTCTTCCGCGGCGGCGGCCATCGCGGGCTCGAAGCGCTTCATCTCGGAAAGCAGCAGTTCCGGCGGGAACAGGAAGTTGCCGCTGTTCCACAGCAGCCCCTCGGCGATGTAGCGCAGCGCGGTCTTGGCGTCGGGCTTCTCGACGAAGGCCGCGACCTTCTGAACCGGGCCGATCGTCTCGCTGCCGGGGCGGATATAGCCGTAGTCGGTCTTGGGCTCCGTCGGCGGGATGCCGAAGGTGACGATGCCGCCCTGCTGCACGGCCGTGAGGCCGTCGCGGCAGCCCTGGCGGAACTCCTCGGCGCCGATCACCAGATGGTCTGACGCCAGCGCCAGCACGGCCTTTGCGCCGAGGCTGCGGGTATAGGCCGCCGCGGCGGCCATCGCCGGTCCTGAATCGCGGCGCGACGGCTCGACCAGGATGTCGATCTCCATGCCGATGTCCTTGGCCTGCTGCTCGGCCATGAAGCGATAGGCGTCGTTGGTGGCGATCACCGGCTTGCCGAACAGGCCGCGATCCGCCACGCGCTCCAGGGTCTGCTGGAAGGTCGACTGCTTGCCGAGCAGCGGCACGAACTGCTTGGGCATGCTCTCGCGGCTGAGCGGCCACAGGCGCTTGCCGGAGCCACCGACCAGGATAACGGGCGTAATCTGCGACATACCTAAAGCCTTCGTGAAAAAGGGGCTTCTGCGGCCGAGGCCGCATGCCGGGCTGCGATATAGCCGAAGGTGAGGGCAGGGCCAATGGTGATGCCCGCGCCCGGATAGGTCCCGCCCATCACGCTGGTCATGTCGTTGCCCGCGGCATAGAGGCCGGGGATCGGCCGGCCGCCGGCATCGAGCACGCGGGCATGGCCGTCGGTGCGCAGGCCGAGGAAGGTGCCGATGTCGCCCGGGATCATCTTCATCGCATAGAAGGGCGCCTTCTCGAGCGGGGCCAAGCAGGGATTGGGACCGTGCGCGGGATCGCCGTTGAAGCGGTGGTAGGCGTCGGTGCCCTTGCCGAAGTCGGGATCCTCGCCACGCGCGGCATTGGCGTTGAAGCGGTCGATGGTCGCCTGGAGGGTCGCGGCCTCGACGCCGATCCGGGCCGCGAGCTCGCGCCATGTCGGCGCGCTCAGCAGATAGCCGTTGCGCAGGTGCGGCCCGAGCGGCAGCGGCGCCGGTCCGATCGCGCCCATGCCGTAGCGGCGGATGGCGCGATGGTCGCAGATCAGCCAGCTCATCGTCTCGCGGCCGCCGCGGCAGGCCTCCACCATGGCCGGCACGAAGTCGTGGTACGAGGCCGACTCGTTGGTGAAGCGCCGGCCGCGCGGATCGACGGCGATATAGCCGGGCTTGCCGCGCTCGTAGAAGTGCGGGAAGGGCAAGGTCGACCCGTCGGGCTGCGGGACCAGCGACACCGGCACCCACGCCGCGGCATAGGCCACGCCCTCGGCCATCGCGCCGCCCGCGCTCTGGCCGAGGCGAATGCCGTCGCCGCGATTGCCCGGCGGCGGCGCCGAGCGGTGCGCATGGCCTGCCTTCATATGCCCGTAGTAGCGCGCCTTCAGATCGGCATCGGCGGGGAAGCCGCCACAGGCCAGCACGACACCGCGCGTCGCGGCGATCTCCGTCCGCCGGCCGTCGCGTTGGACGACCGCGCCGGTGACCTTGCCGTTCTTCTGGATCAGCTCGACGACAGGGCTCTCCAGCCACAGCTCGATGCCGCGTTCCTCGGCCGAGAGGGCGAGGGCGGCGATCAGACCGTTGCCGTTGGTGAGGCGCGTGCCGCGGTCATGGCTCAGCCGGTCGAAGGCATAGCGTGCGGTCATGCCGGCCACATGCAGGGCGGACTTGGCCGAGCGCGTCATCTTGAAGACGTGCGGCAGGTCGTTGCGGCCGAGCATCATGCCGCCGAACGCCATCATCGTGCGGATCGGCGCGCGCAGCTGGCGGAACCGCTTGCCGAGTCGCCTGCCGTCGAACGGCAGCGGCAGCAGCGAGCGGCCGCCCTTGGCGGCGCCGGGCTTGGTCGGGTGATAGTCGGCCCAGATCGGCACGGCCTCGTAGCGTACGTGCGTGTTGGCCTCGATGAATTCGACGGCGGGATTGCAGTTGTCGAGGAAGGCGTTGGCGAGGTCGAGATTCAGCCGGTTGCCGGCCTCGTGCTGGAGATAGGTCAGGGCGTCCGCCTTGGAATCGGCGATGCCGAGCGCGCGGCCGTGCCGGTTGCCCGGGATCCAGATCACGCCCGCCGAATAGGCCGTGGTGCCGCCGAACAGCGGCTCCTTCTCGACCATCAGGACTTTCAGGCCGGCATGCGCGGCGGTGAGGGCGGCGGAGAAGCCGGCAGCACCCGAACCGACGACGAGGAGGTCGACGTTCATCGCAGGTCGCCTTTCATCGCGGTCTCGTTCTGGAGGCGGCGCCGCTGCGCTTCCTTCTCGACCGCCTCGACCAGCGAGGGGATGTGCGACGCGATCTCGTAGAAGTCGCTGGCATAGAGGACAAGCAGCGTGGTGGGCTGGGTGGTGACGATGGTCGCGCTGCGCGGCAGTCGATCGAGCAGCGCCATCTCGCCGAAGAAGCCGCCTTGGCCCAACCGGACCGGCTGGTGCGGCAGGCGCACCTCGACCTCGCCACCGGAGATGAAGAACATGGCGTCGCCCGGCTCGTCGCGCCGCACCACGACGATGCGGGCGGGATAGTGACGGACGCGCAGCTTGCTCACGATCTCCGACAGGGTGACGGTGCCGAGCTCGGTGAACATCGGCACGCGCGTCACCTGTTCCCAGACGCGCAGGTACTCGCGCCGGCGCTCTTCCTCGGCGAAGCCGGTGGCGAGGATACCGGTCATCAGCGCCAGCACCAGGATGCCGCTCACCATGACGACGGAGCCCACCATCTTGCCGCCCACCGTGTGGGGCACCATGTCGCCATAGCCGGTGGTGCTGAGCGTGACCACCGCCCACCACAGCGCCGAGGGGATGTCGCCGAACAGGTCAGGCTGGACGTCGCGCTCGAACAGGTGCGTGGCGGTGGCGGCCATGACCAGCACGATCACGAACACGATCAGCACCGAAGCGAGCGTCGCGCGTTCGTTGGAGATCACACGCGCGAGCGTGCCCATGGCCGGGGCGTGCAGGCCGAGCTTCAACACCCACAGGAGGCAGAGGATCGCGTCGACCTCGCGGCCGACCCGCACCGTATCGACGATGACGACGAGCGCCGGCACGACTGCCAGCAGCCCGATCAGGCCGTCGACCGAACAGGCCCAGCGCAGCCGCGCGGCGGTTGCGGACATGCCGGCGTAACGCAGCGCCTCCGGCGCCACCCACAGGCGCACCACGAATTCGACGAAGAAGACCACGGCAACCACGACGATGGTCGCCGTCAGCGACCGCTGCACGTCGTCCGGCAGCCGATCGATCGACGACAGCGCCACCGCGAGCAGGCCGACGCCCAGCGCGACCAGATGGAAGGCGCGCCAGCGCTGGGCCGCCGGACTGAAGCTCGAGTGCCGCAGGATGTCGTGGGTGCGGGCGCGGGCCGAAGATGCAGGTGTCGCCACGGCGAACCATAGGCTGCCCGGCGCTCGATTTGCAACGCAAGGCCTATCTGCCAAACTCCGCCGCGGCGGGGGGGACCGCGGGAGATTTCATGGAGCCTCGGGAAGTCAGGACGGCGGCGGACGCCCGGAGGATCGTCGAGGAACGCGGCCTCACCCACGTCAAGGTCGGCGTCCACGACATCGACGGGGTCCTGCGCGGCAAGTACCTGCACATCGACAAGTTCCACTCCGCGCTCGAGGGCGGCATGGGCTTCTGCGACGTGGTCATGGGCTGGGACTCCAACGACCAGCTCTACGACAACGTCACCCTGACCGGCTGGCACACCGGCTACCCCGACGCGTCCGTGCGCCTTCTGCCGGAGACTTGCCGCGAGATCGCGACCGAGCCCGGCAATCTCCTGTTTCTCTGCGAGTTCACCGAGAAGTTCGAGCCGGTCTGCCCGCGCGCCACCCTGCGCCGCACGCTGGCGCGCGCGAAGAAGCTCGGCTTCGAGGTCAAGGTCGGCTTCGAATACGAGTTCTTCGTCTTCGCAGAGACCGCCCACTCCCTGCGCGAAAAGGGCTATCGCAACCTGAAGCCGATCTCGCCCGGCTTCTTCGGCTACTCGATGCTGCGCAACTCGGTCCTGTCCGACTGGTACAAGGACCTGCTCGCGATGTGCGAGACGATGGACATGGGCATCGAGGGCTTGCACACGGAGACCGGCGCCGGTGTCGTCGAGGCCGCGTTGCGCGTGTCCGACGCGCTCGAGGCGGCGGACAAGGCAGCCCTCTTCAAGCTCTACACCAAGGTGCTGGCGCAGAAGCGCGACTGGCTCGCCACCTTCATGGCCAAGTGGTCGAAGGATTGGCCGGGCTGCGGCGGCCACATGCACCTGTCGCTGTGGAAGGACGGCAAGCCGGTCTTCCACGACGAGAAGGCGCCGCACCGCATGAGCCGCACCATGCGCCAGTTCGTGGCCGGCCAGCAGGCGCTGATGCCCGAGACCCTGGCCATGGTCGCCTCGACCGTGAACGCCTATCGCCGTCTGATTCCCGGATTCTGGGCGCCGACCGCGTCGGCCTGGGGTGTCGAGAACCGCACCACGGCGCTGCGCGTCATTCCGGGATCGGCCAAGTCGACCCGCATCGAGTATCGCGTGGCCGCTGCCGACGCCAATCCCTACCTGGCGCTCGCCGCGGCGCTGGGCGCGGGCCTATGGGGCATCGAGCACGATCTCGATCCCGGCGAGCCGGTCGCCGGCAACAGCTACGAGAAGAAGCATCCGGCGAAGACGCAGCTGCCGCGCACGCTGATGGAGGCGGCCGGACGGCTCAAGGGATCGAAGGCGGCGCGCGATCTCTTCGGCGACGCCTTCGTCGATCATTATTCTGCAACACGTGAATGGGAAGAGCGGGAATTCCGCAAGGCCATCACGGACTGGGAACTCGAGCGTTACATGGAAATCATCTGATGCCGTCCAAGCCGTCCGAGACGCCGCTCCTCGGCAACTGGAACTATCCGACCGCCATCCGCTTCGGCGCCGGCCGCATCCGCGAGCTGGCCGATGCCTGCAGGGCACTGGGCTTCAAGCGGCCTCTGCTGGTCACCGATCCGGGCCTCGCCAAGCTGTCGATGATCTCCGACGCGATGATCGCGTTGCGCAAGGAAGGCATCGAGGTCGCGCTGTTCAGCGATGTGAAGCCCAACCCGGTCGCGGCCAACGTCGAGGCCGGTATCCGCGTGTTGCGCGCCGGCAAGCATGACGGCGTCATCGCCTGGGGCGGCGGCTCGGGCATCGACACCGCCAAGGCGATCGCCTTCATGGCCGGCCAGACGCGGCCCCTGTGGGACTTCGAGGACGTGGGCGACTGGTGGACGCGCGCTAATCCGGCCGCGATCCTGCAAACCATCGCGGTGCCCACGACGGCGGGCACCGGCTCGGAGACCGGCCGTGCCTCGGTCATCACCAACGCCGAGCAGCACACCAAGAAGGTGATCTTCCACCCGAAGATGATGCCGGCCATCGTCATCGCCGATCCCGAGCTGACCGTCGGCCTGCCGCCCAAGCTGACGGCGGGTACGGGCATGGACGCCTTCATCCACTGTTTCGAGGCCTACTGCGCGCCGGGCTATCACCCCTATGCCGAGGGCATCGCCGTCGAAGGCATGCGGCTGGTGAAGAACAACCTCGCGCGCGCGGTCAAGGACGGCCGGGACATCGAGGCGCGCGGCCACATGCTGGCGGCGTCTCAGATGGGCTCGACCGCTTTCCAGAAGGGCCTGGGCGCGATCCACGCGCTGTCGCATCCGGTGGGCGCGGTGCTCGACACGCATCACGGCCTCACGAATGCGGTCGCCATGCCCTATGTCGTGACGTTCAATCGCGCGGCGATCGAGGACAAGGTCGTGCGGCTGGCGCGCTGGCTCGACCTGCGCACGCCCAGCTTCGAGGGCTTCATGCAGTGGACGCTCGACTTCCGGCGCGAGGTCGGGATCCCGCACACGCTGGCCGAACTCGGCGTGAAGGTCGAGCATCTCGACAGGCTGTCGGAGATGGCGGCCGTCGATCCGACGGCCGGTGGCAATCCGGTGAAGGCGGGGGTTCCCGAGATGCGCAAGATGTACGAGGCTGCGGTCGCGGGGCGGCTATGACCCTTCCCAGCCACGCCCGCGTCGTCGTCATCGGCGGCGGCATCATGGGCTGCTCGACGGCCTATCATCTCGCCAAGAACGGCTGGAAGGACGTGGTGCTGCTGGAGCAGGGGCGGCTGAGCGGCGGCACGACATGGCATGCCGCCGGTCTCGTCGGCCAGCTGCGCGGCTTCCAGAACCTGACGCGCCTCATCCAGTACAGCACCAAGCTCTATGCCGGCCTCGAGGCGGAGACCGGGCTGGCGACAGGCTGGAAGCAGTGCGGCTCGCTCTCGGTCGCGCGCACCCAGGAGCGCATGACCTACCTGCGCCGCTCGGCGGCGACCGCGAACAAGCAGGGCGTGGTCTGCGAGGAGCTGACGCCGCAGCAGGCGGGCGAGAAGTATCCGATCATGCGCACCGACGATCTCGTCGGAGCCGTGTGGCTGCCGGGCGACGGCAAGGCCAATCCCGCCGACATCACCCAAGCGCTGGCCAAGGGCGCGCGCAACAACGGCGTGCGCATCTTCGAGAAGACGCGGGTCACGGCGATCGACACCAGGGACGGCCGCGTCAGCGGCGTGCAGACGACCGAGGGGCCGATCGCGGCCGAGGTCGTGGTCAACTGCGGCGGTCAGTGGGCGCGCCAGGTCGGCCGCATGGTCGGCGTCACGGTGCCGCTCTATTCCTGCGAGCACATGTACATCGTCACCGAGAAGATGGAGGGCGTGCCGCGCGACCTGCCGGTGATGCGCGATCCCGACGGCTACATCTACTTCAAGGAGGAGGTCGGCGGCCTGCTGATGGGCGGCTTCGAGCCCGAGGCCAAGCCGTGGAACAAGGACGTCATCCCCGACGACTTCGAGTTCGGCATGTTGCCGGACGACTGGGACCAGTTCCAGATCCTGATGGACAACGCGCTGATCCGCGTGCCGCAGCTCGAGAAGAC
>JAFEFH010000204.1 GCA_018240695.1 Pseudomonadota bacterium
GGTACTGATTACTTGCGTGGCGACTGAAGTTAGCGCGACGCGTAATAGGCCTGCGCGCGGCGCAGGTCCTTGGCGACGGCCAGTTCCTTGTGCGCCGCGGCCTTCTCGTGGTCGCTGGTCGCCTCGGCGACGTGACGCTCCGCCGTGCGCTCGCGCTCGGCGAGCTGCTCGGCGGTCACCGACTCGAACGGCATGGCTTCGTTCGCCAGCACCGTGCAGCGCTCGGGGGTCACCTCGGCGAAGCCGCCGATGACCAGGAAGCGCTGCTCGGCCTTGGTGCCCTGGATGACCTCGAGCACGCCCGCGCGGACGGTCGAGATCAGCGGCGCGTGGCCGTGCAGGACACCGAAGTCGCCTTCGCTGCCCGGCACCACGACCATGTCGGCCTCGGTCGCGAGAAGCTCGCGCTCGGGCATGACCAGACGGAAGTTGACCTTTGCCATGATCGGTTAGGCGGCGAGCTTCTTGGCCTTGGCGACGGCCTCGTCGATCGTGCCCACCATGTAGAAGGCGGCTTCCGGGAGGTTGTCGTATTCGCCGGCGACGATCGCCTTGAAGGCCTTGATCGTGTCCTCGAGCTTCACGAACACGCCCGGCGTGCCGGTGAACACCTCGGCGACGTGGAACGGCTGGCTGAGGAAGCGCTGCATCTTGCGGGCGCGGCCCACGACCAGCTTGTCCTCCTCCGAAAGCTCGTCCATGCCGAGAATGGCGATGATGTCCTGAAGCGACTTGTACTGCTGGAGCACGCGCTGGACCGAACGGGCGACGTCGTAGTGCTCCTGGCCGACGACGCGCGGATCGAGCATGCGCGAGGTCGAGTCGAGCGGATCGACGGCCGGGAAGATCGCCTGCTCGGCGATCGAGCGGCTGAGCACGGTCGTCGCGTCCAGGTGGGCGAACGAGGTCGCCGGCGCCGGGTCGGTCAAGTCGTCGGCGGGCACGTAGATGGCCTGCACCGAGGTGATCGAACCCTTCTTGGTCGAGGTGATGCGCTCCTGCAGCGCGCCCATGTCGGTCGACAGCGTCGGCTGATAACCCACGGCGGACGGGATGCGGCCCAGCAGCGCCGACACTTCCGAGCCGGCCTGGGTGAAGCGGAAGATGTTGTCGACGAAGAACAGCACGTCCTGGCCCTCGGCGTCGCGGAAGTACTCCGCCACCGTGAGGCCCGACAGCGCGACGCGGGCGCGGGCGCCCGGCGGCTCGTTCATCTGGCCGTAGACCAGCGCCACCTTCGAGCCCGGACCGTCGAGCTTGATGACGCCGCCCTCGATCATCTCGTGATAGAGGTCGTTGCCCTCGCGGGTACGCTCGCCGACGCCGGCGAACACCGACACGCCGCCGTGCGCCTTCGCGACGTTGTTGATCAGCTCCATGATCGTCACGGTCTTGCCGACGCCGGCGCCGCCGAACAGGCCGATCTTGCCGCCCTTGGCGTACGGCGCGAGCAGGTCGATGACCTTGATGCCCGTCACGAGGATCTCGGCCTCGGTCGACTGCTCGACGAACTCCGGCGCGCTGCGATGGATCGGCAGGGTCGACTTGTTGTTGACCGGGCCGCGCTCGTCCACCGGCTCGCCGATCACGTTCAGGATGCGGCCGAGGGTCTCGGGGCCGACCGGCATGGCGATCGGGGCGCCGGTGTCGATGGCCTTCTCGCCGCGCACCAGGCCGTCGGTCGTGTCCATCGCGATCGCGCGGACTTCGGATTCGCCCAGATGCTGCGCGACTTCCAGAACGATCAGGCGGCCGTCGGCCTTGACGTGCAGCGCGTTCAGGATGTTCGGCAGGTCGGCGTCGAAGCGCACGTCGACGACCGCGCCCGTGATCTGCGTGATCGTGCCGATATTGTTGGTGGCCATGACGGTTCCCTTCTTCCTTCGATTGCTTGCAGCGCGCGGCCTAGATGGCCTCGGCGCCCGAGATGATCTCGATGAGTTCCTTGGTGATCGACGCCTGACGCGAGCGGTTCATCTGCAGGGTCAGTTTCTTGATGACTTCGCCCGCGTTGCGCGACGCGGAGTCCATCGCCGTCATCTGCGAGCCGTAGAAGCTCGCCGCGTTCTCGAGGAGCACGCGATAGATCTGGACGGTGAGGTTGCGCGGCAGCAGGTCGGCCAGGATCTCGGCCTCGTCGGGCTCGAACTCGTAGACCGCGCCGCCCATCGTCGACGGGGCGGCCTCGCTCGAAGCCTCCGGCGCCGGCGGCGGGATCAGCTGCTGGGCGGTGACGATCTGGGTCATCGCCGACTTGAACTGGTTGAAGACGACCGTGGCGACGTCGAACTCGCCGGCCTCGAACATCTCCATCACGCGGCTGGTGACCTTCTCGGCGTCGGCGAACGACAGGCGCGGACGGCCGAGGTCGGTGACCGACTCGACGATCAGCGAGCCGTAGTCGCGGCGCAGCAGGTCGCGCGACTTGCGGCCGACGCAGAACAGCTTGACGGTCTTGCCCTCGGCCTGGAGCACGCGGATCTGGCGGCGCGCCTCACGCACGATCGAGCTGTTGAAGGCGCCGCACAGGCCGCGGTCGCCGGCGGCGACGATCAGCAGGTGCACCCTGTCGGAACCGGTTCCGGCCAGCAGGCGCGGGCCGAGGCCGCCTTTGAAGCTCGCGCCCAGCGACGCCAGGATCTTGTCCATGGCCTCGGCATAGGGACGGGCCGCGGTGGCCTGCTCCTGGGCGCGCCGCAGCTTGGCGGCGGCCACCATCTTCATGGCCTTCGTGATCTTCTGCGTCGACTGGACGCTTCGGATACGAAGACGGAAGGTCTTTAAGCTGGGCATCGGTTTTCAGACCAGTCCCGGTTAGCCGAACTTCTTCACGAAGTCGGTCATGAACGCCTTCAGCTTGTCGTCCGTCTCCTTGACGATCTCGCGCTTGTCGCGGATCGAGGCGAGGATCGAGCCCTCGGCACGCACCGCCTCGAGCAGCTGGCGCTCGAACTCGCCGATGCGGGCGAGCGGCAGGGCATCGAGGAAGCCGCGGGTGCCGGCGTAGAGCGACACGACCTGCTCCTCGACGACCATCGGCACGAACTGGCCCTGCTTCAGCAGCTCGGTCAGGCGCTGGCCGCGGGCCAGCAGCTTCTGGGTCGAGGCGTCGAGGTCGGACGCGAACTGCGCGAACGCAGCCATCTCGCGATACTGGGCGAGCTCCAGCTTGATCGTACCGGCGACCTGCTTCATCGCCTTGATCTGCGCGGCCGAGCCGACGCGGCTGACCGACAGGCCGACGTTAATCGCCGGACGGATGCCCTGGTAGAAGAGCTCGGTCTCGAGGAAGATCTGGCCGTCGGTGATCGAGATCACGTTGGTCGGGATGTAGGCCGACACGTCGCCGGCCTGCGTCTCGATGATCGGCAGCGCGGTCAGCGAGCCCGAGCCGTTCTTCTCGTTCAGCTTGGCGGCGCGCTCAAGCAGGCGCGAGTGGAGATAGAACACGTCGCCGGGATACGCCTCGCGGCCCGGCGGGCGGCGCAGCAGCAGCGACATCTGGCGGTAGGCGACGGCCTGCTTGGAAAGGTCGTCGTACACGATCACGGCGTGCATGCCGTTGTCGCGGAAATACTCGCCCATGGCGCAGCCGGTGTACGGCGCCAGGAACTGCATCGGCGCGGGGTCCGAGGCGGTGGCGGCGACGACGATGGAGTATTCCATCGCGCCGTTGTCCTCGAGCGTCTTCACGATCTGGGCGACCGTCGAGCGCTTCTGGCCGACCGCGACGTACACGCAGTAGAGCTTGCGGCTCTCGTCCGTGCCCTTGTTGATCGACTTCTGGTTCAGGAAGGTGTCGATGGCGACGGCGGTCTTGCCGGTCTGGCGATCGCCGATGATCAGCTCGCGCTGGCCGCGGCCGACGGGAACCAGCGAGTCGACGGCCTTGAGGCCGGTCTGCATCGGCTCGTTCACCGACTTGCGCGGAATGATGCCGGGCGCCTTGACCTCGACGAGCTTGCGCTCGGTCGACTGGATCGGGCCCTTGCCGTCGATCGGGTTGCCGAGACCGTCGACCACGCGGCCGAGCAGGCCCTTGCCGACCGGAACGTCGACGATGGTGCCGGTGCGCTTGACGGTGTCGCCTTCGCGGATCGTGCGATCCTCGCCGAAGATCACGACGCCGACATTGTCGCTCTCGAGGTTGAGCGCCATGCCCTTGATGCCGCCCGGGAACTCGACCATCTCGCCGGCCTTGACCGAGTCGAGGCCGTAGACGCGCGCGATGCCGTCACCGACGGAGAGGACCTGGCCGACCTCGGCGACTTCGGCTTCGTTGCCGAAGTTCGCGATCTGCTGCTTCAGAATGGCCGAGATTTCGGCGGCACGGATATCCATTTAGGCAACTCCCTTCATGGCAAGCTGCAGGCGCTGCAACTTGCTGCGGATGGACGAATCGAACAGGCGCGAACCGACTTTCACCAGCAGACCGCCGAGAATGTCGGGTTCGACGCGCGCGTCGATGGAAACCTTGGCGTCGCCCAGCATCTTGCGCAGCGTCTCGGTGAGCTGTTGCAGCTGAGCCTCGGTCAGCGGCACGGCCGAGGTGACCGTGGCCGTGGTCTCGCCGCGGCGCCGCGCCAGTTCGGCGAGGAACGCGGTGATCATCGCCGGCAGGTCGCGCGCACGGCCGTTGGCCGACACGGTGCCGATGAAGGAACGGGTGATGCCCGTGATCCCGGCGGCGTCGAGCACGGCCAGCAGGGCCTTGCCCTGCTGGTCCCGCGCGATCACCGGATTGGCGATCATGCGCGCCAGATCGGGGCTTTCGCCCAGCATCTTGCGGAAGGACCCGAGGTCCTGGGCGACCTGGTCGAGCGACTTGGCGTTGTCGGCCAGCTCGAAAAGGGCACTGGCATAGCGTCCAGCGACGCCTGAAGCGGCAGAAGTTGACACGTCGAAAGCCTCTCCAGTGCCGGCGCGGCCGACAGGTAAGCCGTTGAATCCCCTACGCTTTTTCCGGCAGCACGAAACAGCCCCACGCCGCCAAAAGCGCGCGTTGCTACCATGCTGTTTTTCCCCGCGCAAGGACGCTAAGGGCCCGTATTACCTCCCTTTTCCCGGGTCCTTTTCACTGGAAGGAATAAGGGTCGACATCGACCTGCAGGCGCACTGAACCCGGCAGGCCGATCTTCTCCAGCCACGCATGCAGCAGCGGTTGCACCGCAACATCGCGCGACGTCTTGAGCAGGAAGCGGCGGCGGTGGCGGCCGCGCAGCAGCGCCATCGGCGCCACCGAGGGCCCCAGGATCGTCACCCCGTCGCGATGCGGCGCGTTGCGCGCCAGCGCGGCACAGACATTGTCGAGCGCGGCCGGATCTGGGCCGGACAATATAAGAGAGGCCAGCCGGCCATAGGGCGGCATGCCCGCCAGCTCGCGGTCGGCGAGCTCCGCCGAGACGAAGCGGTCGCGGTCGCCGGAGACCAGCGCCTGCATCACCGCATGCTCGGGCTGATAGGTCTGCACGAAGGCGCGGCCCGGCCGGTCCTCGCGCCCGGCGCGGCCCGCCACCTGATAGAGCATCTGGAACGTGCGCTCGGCGGCGCGCAGGTCGCCGCCGTTCAGGCCGAGATCGGCATCGACCACCGCCACCAGGGTCAGGCCCGGGAAGTGATGGCCCTTCGCCGCCATCTGCGTGCCGATCAGGATGTCGATCTCGCCCGCGATCATGCGATCGACCGCGGCGGCGGCCTCGGTGCGGTTCATCAGCGAGTCGGACGTGAACAGTTCGAGCCGCGCCTCGGGGAACAGCTCCAGCGCCTCCTCCGCCAGCCGTTCGACGCCCGGCCCGCAGGCCACGAACTGATCGGGCGTGCCGCATTTCTTGCAGACCGTCGGCGGCGGCTCCGAGTAGCCGCAATGGTGGCAGACCAACGTGCGGCGGAAGCGGTGCTCGACCAGCCAGGCCGAGCATTGCGGGCATTCGATGCCGCTGCCGCAGCCGCGGCACAGCGTCATCGGCGCATAGCCGCGGCGATTGAGGAACAGCAGGGTCTGCTCGCCCGCGGCCAATGTCTGCTTCATCGCCTCGACGACCGGCGGCGACAGCCACTTGCCGCGCGAGGGCGCGTCGCGCCGCAGGTCGATCGCCTGCAAGCGCGCCATGGTCGCGCCGCCGTGGCGCGCCGGCAGATGCAGCGCGCCATAGCGGCCGCTCGACACGTTGGTCACGCTCTCGAGCGACGGCGTCGCCGAGGCCAGCAGGATCGGCGCGCCGACCAGACGCGCGCGCACCACCGCCATGTCGCGCGCATTGTAGGCCACGCCGTCGTCCTGCTTGAACGAGCCGTCATGTTCCTCGTCGACGACGATCAGCCCGAGCTTCGCGAACGGCAGGAACAGCGCCGAGCGCGCGCCGACCACGACGCCCACCCTGCCCTCGGCGATGGCGCGCCAGGTCTCGCGGCGTTCGAGGCTGGTGAGGCCCGAATGCCACGGCGCCGGCGTGCAGCCGAAGCGGTCGTCGAAGCGCTTCAGCCACTGCGAGGTGAGCGCGATCTCGGGCAGCAGCACCAGCACCTGCCGGCCGGCCTTCAGCGCCGCCGCGATCGCCTCGAAATAGACTTCGGTCTTGCCCGCACCCGGCACGCCGTCGAGCAGGGTCGCGGAGAAAGCATCAGCCTCGACCTTGGCCACCAGCGCATCGGCCGCGGCGCGCTGGGCGTCGGACAGGACCGGTCCCTCGCGCTCGCCGTCGGGCTGCGGGAAGCGCCGGCGCAGCGTGCGCTCGACCGCTTCGAGGAGACCGATCGACGCCATGGTCTTCACCACCGACGTGCCGACGCCCGCGACCTGCGCAAGCTCGGCCGCCGGCATCGCCGGGCCTTCCTTCAGCGCCTCGAGCACGCGGCGCCGCGCGGCCGTGAGCTTCAGCGCCTCGTCGCCCGAAGTTTCGGCCGGGCGATAGACCAGCTCCGTCTTGGGCGCTTCGAGCGCCGACGGCGAGCTCATCGCCATGCGCAGCACCGCGCCCGGCGGCGCCAAAGTGTAGGCCGAGACCCAATCGACGAACCGGCGCAGCGCGTCCGCCATCGGCAGCGCCGGCAGGATGCCGACAATGTCGCGCAGCTTCGCCTCAGGCACCTCGCCCGTGCCCTCGCCCCACACCACGCCAATGCAGTCGCGCTTGCCCAGCGGTGCGACCACGAAGGCGCCGGGCGCAACCTCCAGCCCCTCGGGGACGCTATAATCGTAGGCATCCGCCAGCGGCAGCGGCAGCAGCACCCGCACTGTCCGCTTCACGGTCTGGCCCGTCTCCGGGGGCACGGTCTTTTCCACCGATTCAGCCCCCACGGGTGCGGTCCCATCTGCTAGAAATTGTGGCACCGCGCACGTCCGAACCACTGGCCATTGGGGTATTTTATATGAAGTTCTTCGTGGATACCGCCGACGTCGCCGAAATCA
>JAFEFH010000205.1 GCA_018240695.1 Pseudomonadota bacterium
GACCTCAAGAAGAAGGAAGAGATGTGCAAGCCGGTCGAGCCGCCGAAGGTCGCCGCCGCGCCGCCGCCCCCTCCTCCGCCACCGCCCGCCCCCAAGCCCGCGCCGCCGCCGCAGACCGCGCACGCCCCGCCGGTCAACCGGCCGCCGCCCGGCATGCTGCCGTGCGACTGGTCGGGCGATTCCGGTGGCGAAGGCGTCACGCGCAACAGGCACTATCTCGGCGACAAGCCGGGGTTCGTCGCCATCAACTACAATCTTTTCGTGAAGCCCGACGACATCAAGGTGATCTATCGCGGCCAGGTGATCGCGGGCACCCATGGGCCGCGCAGCGGCCGCGGCGGCTTCGGCTTCGACTGGCGCCCGGTCGCCGGGGATTATTCGGTCGATGTGATCGTAACAGGTGAGATGTGGGGGACGCGCTGGAACTATGCGATGTCGTGCCCGCGCGGCGGACGCTGAGGAGCGAATATGGCGGCAGGTCCCCTTCTCGGCAGTGAGCCGCTCCAGCGCTATCGCGCGCTCGGCCTCGGCGGCGACCCGGTGTGGCGCGCCGCCGGACAGCTGCGCGCGGCCATCGCCCAGCGCCTTTCGCGCGAGCATGCCGACCTGCTGGCGATTCCCGAGGTCGATCCGACGGGCCGGCGCATCGACTGGTATGCGCCGTTCGACGGCACGGCGCGGCGGCTGAGCGACCTCGGCGAGGCCGAACGCACGGCCGTGCTCGACAAGGTGCGCGCGCTGCATGCCGACATGGCGAAGCTCGCCGACGAGATGGAAGCGCCGGAGCGCTCCGGCGCCGAGCGCAGCTTCGCGCGCCTGCTGCGCCACGCGCTGACCGCGCCCGGCGAGGAGACCCTGCACGTCGTCGACGGCCGGCCGGTCATGACCTTCTGGGGCTTCTCGGCCGACCAGGCGCTGCCCGGCGTGTTCCTGGCGAGCCCGCCGATGCCGGCGCCCGCGCCGGCCGCGATCCCCGAAGCCGTGATGGTCTCCGCGCCGGCGGCCGCGGTTCCGCTCGCCCGCGCGAGTGCGCGCACCGAGTGGTGGCAATGGCTGCTGCTCGCGCTCCTGTTGCTCGCGCTGCTGGCGCTGCTCGCCTGGTTCGTTCGTCCGTACCTGCCGCATCTCGAGCCGCGCCTCGCGGCCGAGGCACGTGAGCGTGCCCTCGAACTGGCGGTGCGTCAGCCGCTCGACTTGCAGCAGACGCGCATGGCCACCTTGCAACAGAACAACGAAGACCTACGTCTGGAGCTCGCGCGCCTCACGGATGCGGTGGCGAACAAGGGTGGCGACTGCGCGGCCGGGATCGTCGGCGCCAACGGCGTGATCGTCGGTGTCGATCCCAACGCACCGATCGAGCGCGGCGACGGCAAGGGCATCGGCCTCAAGGGTCCGGACGAGAAGAACGTCACGGAGAACAAGGACGTGCAAGGCAAGGACAAGAACGCGGACAAGGGTAACGACAAGGGCGCCGGCCCCGATGGCGCCGGCGACAAGGACAAGCAGGCCGACGCGCCCAAGCCGATGGTCGTGCCGCCCGAAGCGAAGAAGAATCAGGATCTCGCGTTCCTGAAAGGCGACTGGAAGTCCCGCACCGGTCTTGCGACCGCGCAGGGCGAGAAGGATTTGCGGCCCGACTACACGCTCGACGACAAGGGCAAGGGCAAGGTGAAGTTCGTGCAGAAGAACGGCGCGGCCTGCGAGGCGCCGGCCGAGGCGCGGTGGGACAACGGCAAGCTGGTGATCGAGGAGAAGGCCAATCCGAAGTGCACCGACGGCCGCACCTACGCCCGCAACGTCGTCAACTGCGAGGTCGGCCCCGACGGCACGGCCCAGTGCAAGGGCAGCCAGCCCGGCGACAGCAAGAGCTATAACGTGCAGATTGGTCATTAATTTCATAGACTTGGTCACCGGAACGCACAGGGTCACATGAGCGAACTTGCCCGACTGCCGAGCTATCCCAGCCCGACGACCCTGATCGCCCGCTCGGGCATTCAGTTCCTCGATTTCGGTTTCGATCCGACGCGTCTCAAGGTCCGCGAATGGGGCTTCCACGACACAGGGGCCGCGGGCTCGGTCGACGATCTCGTGCAGCTCGACTTCGATCCGGTGCGCGGCCAGTACGAGGTGGTCGAGAACGGCCGGCGCCGCGCCGCCGAGCCCAATCTCGCCGTCACCGCCAAGGACGCGCTCGCGCCCTTCATCGACAAGTGGGTGCCGGTGCCGTTCCTCCAGATGCGGCCGAACAACCAGTTCCGCGAAGGCCCTGCCGACTGGGCGCGCATCCGCGTCGTCGACCTCGAGCAGCGCTACGGCGAGGGCTTCCGCGACGAGCAGGGCCATCGCTATCGCGCCGTGCTGGCCTTCGACACCGGGCTGATCGCCGAGGCCGAGGGCCGCGCCTATCTCGCGCCGTCGTCCAAGGACGTGACCGCGGGGGCCTTGTTCGCGCTGGCCCCGCAGCAGCGCGCCAACCACTGGCTGCTGCGCCAGGGCTGGATGGGCCAGTGGCTCGAGGAGCTGTTCCGCGAGCTGTTCCCGCGCGCGACGGCCGAGGAGATCGACAGCGACATCAAGCAGAAGCCGCAGGAAGCCACCGCGCGCTATCTCGCCTTCCTCGGCCTGCTGGCCGAAGCGATCCACTTCCCGCCGATCAAGCTGGTGGGCGACGCCGAGCGGCCGGGCCGCGGCGCAATCGAGGTCGATCTCGTGCTCGACGTCGGCAACTCGCGGACCTGCGGCCTGTTGATCGAGGCGGCCGGCGAGCTCGGCATCAACCTCAACGATTCCTACGAGTTGGCGCTGCGCGACCTCTCCCATCCGGAGTGCGTGCACACCAAGCCGTTCGAATCGCGCATCGAATTCGCGCAGGCCTGGTTCGGCAAGAACCACCTGTCGCGGCTGGGCGGCCGCGCCGATGCCTTCGTGTGGCCGACCATGACGCGCGTCGGCCCCGAGGCGACGCGCCTCGCCGCACAGCGCCGCGGCACCGAAGGCAATACCGGCATGTCGAGCCCCAAGCGCTATCTGTGGGACGAGGAGCCGCAGACCCACGAGTGGCGCTTCAACATCGCCTACGCCCAGGACCAGACCGCGATGCCGGCCGCCGCCGGCCCGATGGCGCAGCTCATCAACCAGAAGGGCGAGCCGCTGCACCTGGTCGAACCCGAAGCCGATTCGGCCGATCATCTGCCGGTCTTCGAGCCGCTCTACTCGCGCTCGTCGATCATGACCTTCTCGCTGTCGGAGGTGCTGCTCCAGGCGCTGACCCTGATGAACTCGCCGCAGCAGCGCGGCCGGCGCGCCCATGCCGAGACGCCGCGCCGCCTGCGCCGCATCGTCCTCACTTTGCCGACCGGCATGCCGCTGGCCGAGCGCCTGATCTTCCGCAAGCGCGCCGAGGCCGCGCGCGATCTCGTGTGGATGATGATGGGCTGGAAGCTCGACGACGTGGCCGCGCCGGCGCCGCGCGTGCTGACCGACTGGGACGAAGCCTCGTGCACCCAGCTCGTCTATCTCTACACCGAAGTCGCGCGCAATTTCGGCGGCGACGCGCGCCGCTTCTTCCAGATCGCGCGCAAGCCGCGCGCCAAGGCGATCGACGGCGCCCTCAACATCGCCAGCATCGACGTGGGCGGCGGCACGACCGACCTGATCATCAATTCGTATCGCCTCGAGGGGGCGGGCACGTCGGTGACGTTGTTCCCCGAGCAGAAGTTCCGCGAGGGCTTCAGCGTCGCGGGCGACGACATCCTGCTGCGTGTCGTGCAGGCGCATGTCCTGCCGCCGATCGAGGTCGCGATGCGCGCCGCCGGCATCGCCAATCCCGCCGATCTGATGGCCGAGCTGCTGGGCGGCGACCGCGGCGGCGAGGACGTGATCCAGCGCAACCTGCGCCAGCAGTTCGCGCTCCAGATCGCCCATCCGATCGCGCTCGAGTTCCTGCGCCTGGCCGAGACCTACGATCCGTCGTCGGGCGTCGTCAGCGCCGAGCCGCGTGCCTACGACTCCTTCTTCCCCGGCGGCGCCAAGCCCTCGCAGGAAGTCGTGACCTTCGTGAACGACGCCGTGCGCAAGCGCGGCGCGCGCGACTTCGACCTCAAGAACACCGAGTTCCCGGTCGACCTCGTCGAGCTCGACAAGACGGTGCGGGCCGAGATGGCGCGCGTGCTGGCGCCGCTCGCCGAGATCGTCCACGCCTACGATTGCGACGTGCTGCTGCTGAGCGGCCGGCCCTCGCGCCTGCCCGGCATCCGCGCGCTGCTGATGGAGCTGCTGCCGCTGCCGCCGGAGCGGGTGATCTCGCTGCACGAGTACCGCGTCGGCGCCTGGTATCCGTTCCGCGACGCGCGGCTGCGGGTCGAGGATCCCAAGACCACGGTGGCGGTCGGCGCGATGATCGCGGCGCTGGCCCAGTCGCAATTGCCGGACTTCTCGTTCCGCTCCGACCTGCTGCGCTCCAAGAGCATCGCCAAGTTCATCGGCAAGCTCGATGGCGGCGGCCGCCTGCAGAAGGAAGACCTCGTCTATCGCGACGTCGACCTCGACAACCGCGAGTACGAGTTGCCCGAGGTGGCCTTCGAGTTCCGCGGCCCCATGTGGCTCGGCGCCCGCCAGCTCGACCTCGTGCGCTGGCCCGCCGCGCGTCTCTATGCGCTGGAGTTCGCCAAGCCGGAGTACGCCGAGCGTCATGCGCGCGAGACGCCCTTCAAGATCGCTCTGTCGCGCGTCAAGCCCAAGGACAAGGACTCGGGCGACGTCGAGCGCTTCCGCCTCCGCCAGGTGACCAATCGGGATGGCCGCGCCGTGGCTCTCGACCGGCTCACGCTACGTCTTCAAACGCTGCCGCGCCGTGAGGGCTACTGGCTCGACACCGGCATGCTCAAGACAGGTTGACCCCAATGGACACCGTCGATCTCAAACTGGCCCAGGATTGCGAGGCGTTGGCTGTCTCGGCGAGCGAGGGCGTGGGCTGGCTGAAGAACGCCGCGGCGCAGTCGCCGACCGTGGCGCAACAGGCACCGTCGCTGATCAGCGAGCTCCAGAAGGTGCGCAACCAGAGCCGCAAGCTCGCGCGCGCCGCCCGCCGCCGCATGTGCGTCGGCGTGTTCGGCCCCAGCCAGGCCGGCAAGTCCTATCTCGTGTCGATCCTGGCGAGCCGCGACGGCCGTCCGTTGCAGGCGCGCTTCGCCGACAAGACCTACGACTTCCTGCGCGAGATCAACCCGCCGGGCAACCGCGAGTCGACCGGCCTGGTGACGCGCTTCGGCCTCGGCCTCAGCGACACCGCGCCCGACTTCCCGGTGCGCGTGCGGCTGCTCACCCAGACCGACATCGTGAAGATCCTGGGCAACTCGTTCCTGATGGACTTCGACCATCAGAAGACAACGTTCGAGCGGCCCGACGGCGAGGCGATCCGCAAGCGCCTGGCCGAGCTGCGCGCCAAGGCGCTGCCGACGCCGCCGGGCGACCTCGACGGCGACGACGTGCTCGACCTGATCGAGTATTTCGACACGTTCTTCGCGGGCATCACCGCCGAGCTGCGCACCGAATACTGGCGCGAGGCGATCGAGCTGGCGCCCCGCCTGTCGGGCCAGGACCGCGCCCGGCTGTGGTCGGTGCTGTGGTACGACTTCCAGCCCTTCACCGATCTCTATCTCACGCTCTACGACGGCCTTCAGAAGCTGTCGTTCGCCCCCGAGGCGCTGCTCGGCATGGACGCGCTGATCCCGCGCGAGAAGAGCATCATCGACGTGCTGACGCTCGACAAGCTGGGCGCCGACGCCAACGACACGCTGCTGGTGCGGCCGCGGCCCGCCGACCGCGGTACCGCGCCCGACGCGCGCCTGCCGCGCTCGCTGGTCTGCGCGCTGACGGCCGAGCTGTCGGTCGCGATCGACGAGAAGCCGTGGGACTTCTTCGACCATACCGACCTGCTCGACTTCCCGGGCGCCCGCTCGCGCCTCAAGCTCGCGAGCCTCGAGGACGTGGCCAAGGCCAAGGGCGTCGCCGAAGGGGCCAACCCGCTGCGCGAGCTGCTGCTGCGCGGCAAGGTCGCCTATCTCTTCCAGCGCTACTCCGCCGAGCGCGAGTTGTCGGCGATCCTGCTCTGCATCCCCGACGGCAACCAGGAAGTCCGCGACCTCTCCGACATGATGACGGCGTGGATCGACCAGACGATCGGCGCCACGCCGGCGGATCGCGCCAAGCAGAAGAACGCGCTGTTCCTGGTGCTGACCAAGATGGACCGCGAGTTCGAGCAGAAGGCGGGCGAGACCGAGGAATCGCGCCGCTTGCGCTGGAGCGCGCGGCTCGGCAACTCGCTGGTCAACAACTTCCGCGGCGAGTGGCCGGCCAACTGGAACGGCAAGCCGTTCGACAACAGCTTCTGGCTGCGTAATCCCACCGTGATCGACGAACGGCTGATGGACTATGACGGCGGCCGCGAGACCGGCATCGCCCAGGCCTTCGCCGCGCGCGCCGCCGAGCTGCGCACGCACTTCACCGAGAACCTCGAGGTGCGCCGCCACTTCGCCGATCCGGCCAAGGCGTGGGACGAGGCGTTCCGCGCCAACGACGGCGGCGTCGCCTACCTGGTGAAGAGCCTGACGCCGGTCTGCGATCCCGCCATCAAGCGCGCCCAGGTGCGCGGCCAGCTCGAGATCCAGGTGCGCCGCCTCGTGGATCGCCTCGCCGGCTTCCACAGCGCCGCCGACGGTGACGCGCGGACCAAGAAGCGCGACCTCGTGCAGACCGTGCTGCGCGGCCTGTCGACCTGCATCCAGCACCAGCTGTTCGGCGAGATCATCGCGGCGCTTCAGGTCTCCGACTCGGCGCTGCGCGACATCTACTTCCGCATCGCCACCGCGCGCGCGTCGGAGGACCAGAACAAAGGCAAGAGCGGCAGCCAGGCGGCGCAGTCGACCGGCGCGTCGGTCGATCTCGGCGCCATCTTCGCCGACGTGTTCGGCGACGAGGACGGGCGCGACGCCTCGCCGTCCGGCGTGCTCGAGGATCGCGCCGAGCGTTTCGCGCGCGAGGCCGCCGACTACTGGCTGGAGAACATGCGGCGCATCGGCGCTGACGACAAGGCGCTCAGCCACTTCGGCGTCGACCGCCAGCATCTCGGCTGGCTGATCGACGAGCTGGTGGTCGGGGCGCATCGCCTGAAGCTGATCGACCAGCTCTCGCTCGACGTGCGCGCGCTGGAGAACGCGGCGAACGCCAAGTGGGAGGACATCGCCGAGCGCCAGGTGCGCACCGCCGCCTCGGCGCTGAACGGCTATGTCAGCGCGCTGGGCTTCGACCGCCTGCCG
>JAFEFH010000206.1 GCA_018240695.1 Pseudomonadota bacterium
TTCCCGTTTTTAAATCACGAAACTAAATGCGTTACTTTTCGTAACTGCCCTCCTTCGGCGCGCCAAAAATTTCCGCAACTGCGCCTCTTGAATATTGCGTATTACGCATCAAATGTCAACGCGCTAAACGCAATCTCAGGAAGGCAGCACCATGGACAAAGACGAGGACAGTACCGATCTGAACCCCACGCCCAACGCGAGCCGCGGCACGCGTCGAGTCCTGACTCCAGCGGACGCGGAAAATTTCCCGCGAGAAATGGACGGAGATTGGCGCATCCAGATGCGCTATTTGCCGATACTGCATCGAGGGCACGCCTATCTTGCGCTGATCGGTCCTGACAACAAAATCCATCGCGAAATGCATGGGCTTTCCCAATCACGCAACACCAACGAACTCGTGCCGTTGGGAATGGATGGCGCAAAATTGGTCGGCGTCGAGACCGACTATTCACCCTTCTACGATCCAGTGCGCGGAGTAGATTCCAGCAAAGGCGTTTCAACGGTCTATAGAGGACCTTACGCCGACGTAATGGGGAAGTGGCGAACCGGCCAGCAAGCCGCCGCTGAGATAAACTCCAAGGATCTCGACTACAAGGCGCATGACCCGAGCTACGAGATGGGGACGGACGGCGGGGAGATTCAGAACAGCAATTCTCTCAACTTCACCGTAGGGAAGCCCATGCATATCGATCTGAGCACCGCCATTCGCAACAAAGGCTTGGAGCGAAAATTTCCTGGTTGGGGCAGAGACATGCTCGATCCGACTTACCGACCTTATGTGGCTCCGCCGCAAGTACAGCCGAACACGCCATAACAAGGCACAACCTTAAGTTGGTTGATTCACACAATAATCTCCTTAAGGTCGCAACGATGTGGACTAGACATTTGCCGTCACTCTCCGCATGTCGATGGAAAATCTGGGCAGCGCTCGTGGCGCTGGCGCTGCCCTTCTGCACTACCGGCTGTGTTCCGAGTATCAAATGCGTCGCATTTAGCCCGATCGACGAAGCGGCGAGCTACGATTGGCTCATCGCCGATCGGCGCTATTCGGAGCCCTTGAACACCTGGGTACGCAACGACGGCTTGGAGCGCTTCCTGCGCCGGGCGATTGCCTATGGCGGGGTGGACGCACTGAAGTCGCAATACGGCTTCGACTGCGTCTCCAAGGAGGCGGCGACCTGCCCCGATTGTTACGTGTGTCGCGCCAGCATCGCCAAACAGGTGGCTGAGCAGGAAGGGCGACATTCATGCATTGCGAAAGGGCGCATGCTGATACAAGTAGACCTCGGCAGGGGACGTCTCTCGGCGATGACGAATTGGGAACGCCCGCCGCTCGCACCGGACGCGGGCAAGTTTTGAGGAACGCCGATCTGATGCGCGTTCTTTCGTCCGCGCTTGAGAACACGATATTCGGCGCACGATCCGGTCGTCTGGGAGCCGCAGCCATGATGACTGCGGCTTCGATGCTTGCCGCTTGCAGCGGCTGTCCCACGTCGGAGCTGGCAGGCGCTGTCAGCTACACGGGCGAACCGTTGGCTTTCGGCACCAAAGAGCAGGAGAACCGATGGCTCGCGAATGCGCGGCTGGATTCGTTCATACGCCGCACCATCCGATCTGAAGGCGTTCGAGCGCTTTCCCGACATCACGGACTCCAGTGCGCCGTCCGTCCGGGGGTAGAAAACTGCACGGACTGCTATGTCTGCACTGGAGCGACGAGGGCCGAAGCGCTCGTTTTCGCGGAGCCATTCGGCTCCTGTACTTCCGTCGGCACGGTCGCCATCCGCGCGGAAATTGGACCGGGCGAGCATGTAACGAGCATGACTTATTGGACTCCGCTCGAGCGCAAACGCACGGAATGACAATCCGAGAAGTGAGCCAGTCGGAGACAGGAGCGGAAATGCCGAATCTTCTTGGCGCCATCAGGATGGGCGCTTGCTGCGCTGTCCTTGCGATGGTTACGGCCTGCACAGTGACATGCCCCTCGACGGAGATCGGCAAGGCCGCCCGCTATACCGAGGAGGGATTCCTCCCGGCGTCGTCGAGCCGTATGGACCGATGGGTGGAGAATCCCCGGCTGGACGATTTCCTTCATCGAAAAATCCAATCCGATGGACTCGCCTCGACCGCAAAACGATATGGCCTCCAGTGCGAAGCTGCGCCGGTATCTGACAATTGCCCGACCTGCTCCGTCTGCACGACGTCTTTCAAGGGTGAAGCCGTTCGCATGGGCGGGCTGTTCGCTCCCCACCTCTCGTGCGGAGACCATGGCCAAGTGTCCGTGCGCGCCGAGATTGGACCGGGCAGCACGGTCAAAAGCATGACCTACTGGGCGAATCCTCCAAAAGTCCGGACAGAATAGCCGCGGACGCCCGGAACTCCCGTTCCTGCGACGCGTTGCCACCTGCGAACAACCGGGTGAGGACACCATGACGGACGGCAATTCGGGTTCGGGTAACGGTCTTCTCTATTTCATGGTCGGCGCGCTCTGCGTGGCCGTCCTGGTCGGCGGCTTCGTGATGTTCGGCGGCGGCGGCATGACCGGCAGCAGCCCCTCCACGGCGCAGGCACCGGCCGCCGCGTCCACGCCGGCGCCCGCGGCGCCGACCGAGACCAAGAACATCACCATCGAGAAGAAGACGGTCCAGCCCACGCGCGTCATCATCGAGCACGACCGCGACCGCCACTAGGGTCCGGACAGCTAGGGCTGGGGCACGGCGCGAATACCGCTGCCGAGGAAACTGATAGTGGCGTCGGCGATCCGTTGGTCGATCGCCGCGCCGTCGCGCGTGCGCACGGTCAGTAAAAAGTGCCGCCGGTTCTTCACCGCCTCGATCTCGAACAGCATGAGCGCACCGTCTTTTCGGATAGCGCGGCTCAGGCCATCGTCGCCCATCCGCGGCAGCGGCTCGATGGTCGCACCGCGACGGTTCTCGGGCAGGCGGGCCATCAGGATTTCCTGCCGCGCCACGATCGGCGACTTCATCGGCCGGCTGTCGAGCGTGACCAGCACGTCGGGACCGTTGAATTGCGTGAACGTCCAGCCGCAGGTCACGGCGCCCGGCACCGCGCCGGCGCGCGCCGTCTCGCCGGCCGGAAGCAGTTGCTGGTAGATCGCCTTGTTGCGGCCGGCCTTCTGGCAGAACAGCCCGGCATCGACCGGCTCCTGCGCGAAGCCCGGTCCTGCGGTCATCGCCAGCAGCGCGGCGAGAAAGGCGGCGGCGTGCCGCGTCACACGACCTTGGCGGCGCGCATCTCGGCGATCTCGGCGGCGGAGTAGCCCGCCTCGTGCAGCACCTCGTCGGTGTGCTGGCCGAGCGTCGCCGGCGGCCGCTCGATCGAGCCGCCGTCGTGCTCGAGCCGGAAGCCCGAGCCCACGACCGTGATCGGCCCATGCTCGGTCTCGACCGACTGCATGATCGTGCGGCGGCCGTAATGGTCGAGCTTCACCGCCTCGGGGATGGTGAGCACGCGGCCGGCCGGGATGTCGTTCTTCGCGAAGATCTCGCCCCACTCGGCCGAGCTCTTCTGCTTCATCGCGCCTTCGATCAGCTCATGCAGCGCGGTGTTGTTGGCGATGCGCGTCGGCCAGTCCTTGAAGCGGTCCTCGGACGCCACGGCCTCGTGGCCGAGCTGCTTCATCAGCCGGTGATATTGCGGGTCGGTCATCACCGCCAGAACCATCCAGCCGTCCTTGGTCTTGAACAGGTTGCCCGTGGGCTTGCGCGTCACCGAGAGGTTCTGCGCCTGCTCGTGCACGCGGCCGGTCATCATGTGCTCGGTGAACTGCTGGGCGAGGAAGCCGGTCACCGCATCGATCATCGAGACGTCGACCAGCTGGCCCTTGCCGGTGTGCGTGCGCTGGTAGAGCGCCGAGGCGATGCCGAAGGCCGCCGTGAAGCCCGACATCACGTCGGCGCCGGCGAAGCCCACGCGCGTCGGCCCGTTCGAGGGAAAGCCGGTGACCGACATCAGGCCCGACATCGCCTGGATCATGCCGTCGAACGCGGCCGTCGCCTTGTCCGGCCCGACCTGGCCGAAGCCCGAGACGGCGGCGTAGATCAGCTTCGGGTTGAGTTGCTTCAGCGTGTCGTAGCCGATGCCGAGCTTGTCCATCACGCCGGGACGGAAGTTCTCGATCACGACGTCGACCTTGGGCGCCATGCGCTTCACGAACTCGATCGCCTTGGGCTGCTTGAGGTCCATGGTGATCGAGCGCTTGTTGCCGTTCACCGCGACCCAGGGCGCGGCGAGCCCGCGCTTCTCCCAGTCGTTGGCGCGGCTGCCGTAGCGCATGTCGTCGCCTTCGCGGCTTTCGATCTTGATGACGTCGGCGCCGAGCAGCGCGAGTTGGTAGGAGGCGTACGGCCCCGCGAGGACACGCGTGAAGTCCAGGACCTTCACGCCGGCGAACGGCTTGCTCATGGCTCTCCTAGGCGATCCCTGCCTTCTTGCGCTGCTCCAGCGCGGTCTGCTTGATCTTGTCGTTCTCGGCGCGGCGCCGCGCGACTTCCTCGGCCGGCATGCGCGAGACGTTGTTGTAGTCGTTCTTCCAGTCGCCGTCGTCGTTCCAGCGAATGGGATTCTGCACGGTCGTGCGCGGGCCGATCGCGCTCTCCAGCACCTTGAGCGCCAGGTCGAGCGTGAAGCGTTGCGTGTCCGGCTCGTGCGGCTTGCCGCAGGAATTGCCGAGCGGGAAGTCGCTGAACAGGAAGCGCGGGACGCCCGCCCATTCGACGATGTCCTTGGCGGCGCCCATGACCACGGTCGGGATGCCGTTCCGTTCGAGGTAGCGTGCGACCAGACTCACGGTCTGGTGACAGACGGGTCAAGTAGGGACAAGCAGCGCGGCGTCGACCTGGTCCTGCCGGCAGCGCGCCAGGATCTCCGGCGCGTCGGTCTCGAGCGTGACCCGCTGGCTGCGGTTGGTCGGCGCGCCGTGGAAGCGCGGCGCCAGCTTGAAGCGGCCCTGGGCGGCGAACTCGCGCATCAGCGGCAGCGGGAACCAGGTGCCGCTGTCCTTCGCCGTCGTGTGCTTGCGGTCGTAGCCGATGTGGGAGATGCGGGTGTCGTGTTCGGCCGCGGAGTCGCCGGAATAGACCGTGTAGAATTTGGCCGACGCGTTGTAGAGCGCGCCCGGTCCCTGGTCGCCCTTGTCGGGCTGGTAGGGCGCCGCGGTACTGATCAGCGCGAGCGTGCTGTCCTTCAGCGGCTTCTTCAGGGGCGTGAACGGCGCATCGACATAGTGCGCCCAGCGATAGGGATTGTCGTACCCCAGCGCGACGTAATAGTCGCGCGTGCGCCGCATGTAGTCGATCGGCGCGTCGAACTCGGGCGCGAAGTTCATGGTGTCGGTCATGCGCCGAAGGTGCGACCCCGGCGCCGCGAAGTCAATTTGCCCCGAAGTGACATTTTCGCAGGCAAGCCGTAGCTTTCGCCGAAAGAGAATCAAGGGAGGTTTCCATGCACGCCCCGAACCGCCGCGCCGTTCTCGCCGGCGCCGCCGCAGCCGCACTCGCCGGCGCCACCGCCGCCCGCGCCGAAGGCCCGCCGCTGCGCATCGTGCTGGGCTATCCGGCCGGCGCCAGCAGCGACACCGTCACCCGCCTGATCGCCGAGAAGATGCGCGTCAGCCTCGACCGGCCGGTGGTCGTCGAGAACAAGCCGGGCGGCGCGGGCATCATCGCCAACCTTGCGGTCAAGAGCGCGGCGCCGGACGGCAACACGGTCCTGATGACGCCGCTCGCGAACATGGTGGCGTTCCCGCACTCCTACACCAAGCTCGAATACGACCCCTTCAAGGACTATGTGCCGGTGGCGCACGTCGCGGCCTTCCAGATCGCCTTCGGCGTCGGCGCCGAGGTCCCGGCCAAGACCCTGGCCGAGTATGTGGCGCTGGCGAAAAAAGGCGGGCGCTACGCCAACTTCGCCTCGGCCGCCGTGGGCAGCCTGCCGCACTTCTTCGGCCTGATGTTCGCCAAGACCGCCGGGTTGGAGCTGACGCACGTGCCCTACAAGGGCACGGCCAACGTGTTGCAGGCGCTGATGTCGGGCGAAATCCCCGCCGCCGTGCTGCCGATCGCCGATCTCGGCACCTTGGCGCAATCGGGCAAGGGCCGCATCCTCGCGACCGCCGGCGCCAAACGCTCGCCGCACTATCCCGACGTGCCGACGTTCAAGGAGAGCGGCTACGACATCGAGGGCTCGGCCTGGTACGCGCTGTTCGCGCCGGCCGGCACGCCGCAGGCGATCGTCGACAAGATCGCCGCCGCCGCGGTCGACGCCGTGAAGCAGCCCGACGTGAAGGCGCGCATCGACCCGATCGGCCTCGAGGCGACCGGCTACGGCCCGGCCGAGCTCGCGAAGATCATGAAGGAGGACGACGCCAAGTGGGGCCCGGTGATCAAGGCCTCCGGCTTCAAGGCGGATTAGGGGACGCGCCCCGCCTGCCTGCCTGCCTGCCATGGTAAGGCCCAACTTGGCCGCGCTATATAAAAGGAGCGGAACAGGAAGGCTTCATGGCGCACAAATCGACCATCGGACGGCGCGGCATCCTCGCGGGCACGACCGCACTCTGGATCGGCGGCGGCCCGGCTATCGTCCGCGCCCAGGGCGGCGGCGACACGATCGTGAGCCACGGCTTCGCCACGCACGGCGATCTCAAATATCCGAAGGACGCCAGGCATCTCGACTATGTGAATCCCGACGCGCCCAAGGGCGGCACGATCAAGCTGGCCGGCCGCGGCAGCTTCGACTCGCTGAACCCGTTCATCCTGAAGGGCACGCCGGCCGGCGCCGTCGGCGCGATCTACGAGACGCTGACCGAGCAGACCAACGACGAGGCGGCGACCGCCTACGGCCTGCTCGCCGAGACCATCGAGTATCCGAAGAACCGGTCGTGGGCGACCTTCACCCTGCGCGCCGAGGCGCGCTGGCACGACGGCAAGCCGGTGACGCCGGAAGACGTGATCTTCTCGTTCGACACGCTGAAGGCCAAGGGCGCGCCGCAATATGCCGTCTATTGGCAGGACGTGCTGAAGGCGGAAAAGGTCGGCGAGCGCGCGGTGAAGTTCACCTTCGCCGACGGCACCAACAACGAGCTGCCCAGCATCATCGGCCAGGTGCCGGTGCTGCCCAGCCACTGGTGGGCGACGCGCGACTTCGAGAAGAGCTCGCTGGAGATACCGCTCGGCAGCGGCGCCTACCGCGTCGACAGCTTCGAGGCCGGCCGCTTCATCGCGATGAAGC
>JAFEFH010000207.1 GCA_018240695.1 Pseudomonadota bacterium
CCTTGTCGAGCGCCTCCATCGTCGCGGCGTAACCCGCTTCGATGGAACGGTCGAAGCTCGTCCAGTCGAGCAGGTCGTATTGCTGGGTCGGCGGCACGATCAGCAGGTCGGCGGCGGCGCGGTCCTCGGCGGCGCGCGCGGTGCTCGAGACCAGCGCCGAGCGCAGCAGGATGCGCACGATCGACGGGATCGGCAGCGTTTCCTTGCGCTTCCACACCATGCGGCGGAAGAACTCCCAGGCCGACCACGAATCCTCGACGCCGGCGCCGGCCGAAAGCGCGCCGGCCGTGTCGATGTCGACGCCGATGGTGAGGCCGCGGCCCATGCGGCGCATCTCGCGCACCGGCAGGTTGTCGATCACGCCGCCGTCGACATGGACCTGGCCAGCATCGTTGAACGGCGGCAGCACGCCCGGCAGCGACACCGACGCGCGCAGCCAGCGCCACGCCTTGCCGGTGGTGTGCACGTCGGCGGTCGAGGTCGTGAGGTTCGCCGTCACGCAGTAGAACGGCAGGATCAGGTCCTCGATATCCATGTCGCCGAACGCCGTGCGCAGCAGCTCGGTGACCCTCCGGCCGCGGAACAGCGAGACGAAGGGGAAGGTGTAGTCGCTCAGCGGATTGGACGAGACGAACGCGCGGCGGAAGCGCACCTGCATCTCCTGGTCCGACCAGCGCGCGGCGCAGGCGGCGGCGACGATGGCGCCCATCGAGGTGCCGCCGGTGAGATCGACCGGCACGCCCGAGGCACGCAGCGCCTTCAGCACGCCGATATGGGTGAAGGCGCGCGCGCCGCCGCCCGCCATCACCACGCCGATCGCGTGGCCGGTGATCAGCCGCGCCAGCCGGTCGAAGTCGGGCGGCAGGTCGAGCCGCACGTGATGGTGCTGGCCGTAGACGCCGCCCGCCAGCATCGGCGCCGTCGTGCCGGGCCTGGGATCGTGGCTGTCGTGCAGCAGCACCAGCTCGCGGCGGCGGTGGAACACCGCGCCGGTCTGCGCCGCCTCGATCTCGAACGGCAGGCGCGTCGGCTGGCCGTCGTCGGCGCGCCGCACCACGACCAGGCAGTCGGCCTGGCGCAGGCAGAGCTCGGTCCACGGCGTCAGGGTCGCGTCGGCGCGGTAGAGCACGAACGACGAGGTCATCTCGCATTTGGCGAACCACTCGGGCTCCTCGCCGAGCGAGTCCGGTCCCAGCATCTGGACCTGGTCGCCGATGCGGCCGAGTGCATTCGACAGCAGCACCGCGAAGCGCGCGGCCGGCACGTCGGGCCCCGCTGGCAGGATGGCGAAGGTGCGCGGCTGGCGGCGGCGCTTGGTCGGGCCGACGGCATTGCGCATGGCGACGTTGCGCATCATCGCCGGCAGGACCTCGGGATGGCGCGCGGTCAGCGCGTCGAACCTGTCGCGCGCCAGCCGCCAGACCTCGCTGTCGCGCAGCGCCGCGACCGAGCGCGTGCGATGGGTGTGCGACAGCAGCGACATCTCGCCCACGATGTGGCCGGGCGTCAGCTCGGCCATCAGCTCGGGCTCGCGCGTGGCGCCGGCCTCCTGGTGGCGGAACACGCCGAGGCAGCCGCTGGCGATCACGTAGACGGCGTCGGCCTCGTCGCCCTGGTGGAACAAGGGCGTGCCGCCCGGCAGCACCATCAGCACCAGCTCGTCCTCGACCGCCGCCATGCTGGAGGTGTCGAGGTCGGCGAACAGCGGCGCGCGGTGCAGCGCCTGCCGCAGCCGCAGGCGGGCCGAGTCCTCGTCCGGCAGTATCAGGCTCATCCGCCGCGCCTCAGGGGGAGCCGAGGCCCTTGAGGGTCCAGCCGATCGTCTGGTCGGCGCGCGCCCACACCATCTCGCGCCACTTGTCGCCGGCGGGGAAGAAACGCTCCTTCATGTTGGCCTTGAGCTCGCGGCCGAGCGCCGACTTGAGGTCGCCACGCTGGTGCACCCAGTTGTCGGCACGCACCGCGCCCAGCACTTCCGGCACCGAGTAGGTGCCGTATTCGATGGCGATCGAGGTCACCTCGGCATCGGGCAGCTCCTGCGGAAAGGCGTCGAGCATCGGTCCGGCGACGATCGCCGAGGTCGAGGTGCCGCCCTCGGGCGAGGTCATCTCGTCGCCGTACCACGCCTTGGCGCGCGGAAACGACTTGGCGCCGGGCGGCACGGTGCAGATCAGCTCGCCATGGCCGAACGGCCCCAGGCCGGTGTGGTAGTCGATGACGGCGACCCTCTTCGCGCGGCCCAGCTCCTCGCGGGCGATCTGGCGGATCGTGCGGTTGCTCCAGGTCGGCTTCAGGCCGCCGTAGAAGATGCCGTCGGGCCGCGTATACTGGCCGCTGCTGATCGCGCCCTGAAGGCCGAACGCGCCGTGCTTCTGGGCGTAGGCCGCGAACACCCGCTCGGTCTCGGCGATGCTCGCCTCGTCCCAGCGCTGCGGCAGGATGGCGTCGGCGATCTCGAGATAGCCGTCGTTCCTCGGATAGCCCTTGTCGTGGTCGACGAAGTTGCGGTTGAGGTCGACATTGTCCTCGTTGACGCGGCGCGTCCACGCGAAGCCGTAAGGGTTGATCGCGTGCACGATCAGTGCGCCGGTGTCCTTGGGCAGCTTCGCCGGCCCGCCGGTGCGCAGCCAGGCGATCTGCGCGCCCGAGCCGCAATGGCCCTCGACGCCGTGTGTGCTCGAGATCATCACCAGCATGTGCTTGGCATCCGGATCGCCGAAGCGCGCGGTGTCGAGATAGAGCTTGCCGCCGTCCGGCCCCGTCGCGTGCGGGTTCAGCCACGAGCGCAGCGCGCCGCCAGCTGTCGCGGCGGCGCCGCAGAACTTGGCCCGCGCCTCGGCGTAGCTCTCGGAAAAACACTCGGGAATGGACACCATCGACCGCTCGCTCCTCCGGCGCCGTTTTTTCCCTTTTAGTAAGGAGAAAATAAAAGGGACCGCGCCCGCAGGCCTCATTCTACGCGCGTTCGGGCCAACGACCTATCTTGGTCACGTCGCGGCATTTAAGCCCGATTCCACGGGCCTCGGCCGGTTCGCCTAACGGCACTTTCTGTCTTGAAGGACAGTGTCGATTTCCGCCTTCAGGACGGGCTGGACCGGCCGAACGGCCTTGGCTGCCGCACAGCTTTTCGGCCAATCCCCGAGATCGCGGTAGGTGAGAGCGAGAAGCGCTTGCGCATCGGGCGCAACGCCGGGGCGGCGGACGGCTTGTTCCAGCACAAGCACGGCATCGCGCGGGCGCTTCTGCATCAAAAGGAAGCGGCCGTAGTCGACCCCGGCGTTGGGAGCGCTGCGGGGAGCGGCCAAGGCGCGTTTGAACAACAACTCGGAGGCCGATGCGTCGTTGTCGCGCTGGAAGACGACGATCGCCATGCCGTGATAGGCGTCGCCGTTGTTTTGGTCGAGCAGCCACGCCTGGTTGAAGCGCTTCATCGCCGTCGCGGCATCCTGGCGCTCGATGAAGTATCGCCAGCCCAGCGCGACCTCCTTGTCCGAAGCGCTCGTCCGGCTTTCGCCTTTCGCCTCGATGTCCGCGATGAATTTCTTGTCGGCCGCGATCATCGCAGGTGTCTTCGCGATACCGCCGTACATCGGCAATTCGTTTGGCGGCCGTGACTGCGCGCCGGCACTCTGGACGAGGCTCAGGGCAATTCCGGCAATGGCGAGGGCCACAAAGAGCTTCACGCGGTCGCTCCGGCAGGGTCCTAGCTGTCGTACCGCAACAGCGTTTCGACCGGCACCGAGAGCTTCTTGCGGCCTTCCAGAAACGTCAGCTCGATGATGCAGGCGGCGGCCGGCACGACGGCGCCGACCTGCTCCAGCAAGGTGACGGCGGCGGCCATAGTGCCGCCGGTGGCCAGCAGGTCGTCGACCAGCAGCACGCGCGCGCCTTTCTTGATGGCGTCCTGCTGGATTTCGATCGTGTCGGTGCCGTATTCCAGCGCATAGGTGTGGCGCACGGTGATGCCCGGCAACTTGCCCTTCTTGCGCAGCATGATGAAGCCGGTGCCCAGCGCCAGCGCCAGGGGCGCGGCGAGCAGGAAGCCGCGCGACTCGATGCCGGCGATCACGTCGGGCTTGTGGCGGCGCGCCGTCTCGGCCAGCCGCTCGATCGCCTCGTGCCAGGCCTTGGCGTTCGCGAGCAGGGTGGAGATGTCATAGAAGAGGATGCCGGGTTTGGGGAAATCCGGGATCGAGCGGATGTGATCCTTGAGGTTCATCTTCGGGTCGGCCATGTCGGTCCTGCTCTCTCTTCTCTTATGTCTTACGTGTATGCCGGCGGCGGCACGAAGCCGCGATAGTCCCGCTCCAGCAGCTTGGCGAACTGGATGCAGGTGTAGTCGTCGTAGGGGCGGCCGATGATCTGCACGCCGATCGGCAGGCCGTCCGCATCCTGGTCGATCGGCGCCACCGACGCCGGCATCAGGGTCACGCCCGCGTAGCCCGCCCAGAAGATCTGGTCGACCACCGGCAGCTTCTTGCCGTTCACGTCGATGGTGCGCTTGTGGCGCAGGCCGACATGGTCGTGCCGGAACGCCGTGGTCATCGCGGCCGGGCAGAGCATCAGGTCGCAATCCTCGAAGAATGCATCCCACGCCAGCCGCATGCGGTGGCGCTTCTCGTTGAGCCGTATCCACGTGCGGTGCGACATCGAGTTGCCGCGCTGCATGCGCGCGAAATAGCTGATGTCGGAGGCCGGCAGGGTCGCGGCATCGCGCGCGGCCTGTTCGTGGACGTCGTCCGGCATGCGGCCCGACGTGGCGCCGCGCAGCAGGCGGATATAGGTGTCGTTCAGCTCGGCGGTGTCGATGTCCGGCCGCGCCGTGTCGCTCACTTTGGCCTTCTGCTTGCCGAGGAAGTCGGCCAGCGTCTGGATCGCGTCCTGGATGGGCCGGTCGACCTCGGCATTGGGATCGGACAGCAGCACCGCCACCTTGAACTCGCGCAGCGTCTTCTTTTTCGGGCGCGGCAGAGCGAGCGTCCAGCCGCGGCCGTCGACCGTATCGGGTCCGGCCATCGCGTCCATCGCGATCTCGAGATCGGCGGCGCCGCGCGCCAGCGGTCCCACGACGTTGATGTCGGGATAGGCGACGGTGGTGCCCGCGACGGCATGGCCGCGCGGGCTGACGACGCCCCAGGTCGGCTTGTGGCCGTAGATGCCGCAATAGTGCGCGGGGTTGCGGATCGAGGCGCCGATGTCGCTGCCGGCATCGAGCGCGGTGAGGCCGGCGGCCAGCGCTGCGCCCGAACCGCCCGATGACCCGCCAGGCGTGCGCGAGCGGTCCCAGGGATTGTTGGTCGTGCCGTAGATCTCGTTGTAGCTCTGCCAGTCGGCGAGATTCAGCGGGATGTTGGTCTTGCCGAACAGGGTGACGCCGGCCGCCACCATCCGCTCGGCCAGCAGCGAATGGCGCTCGGCGCGATGGTCCTTGAAGGCGGGATCGCCCCAGGTCGTCGAGAAGCCCGCGACGTCGAACGATTCCTTGATCGTCATCGGCACGCCGTGCAGCGGCCCCAGTTTCTTGCCGGCCTTCACTGCCTTGTCGGCGGCCTTCGCGCGCTTGCGGGCACCCTCGATGTCGGTGGCGATGACGGCGTTCAGCTCGGGGTTAAAGGCCTCGATGCGCTTCAGGTAGAGGTCGAGCAGTTCCAGGCATCCGACCTTCTTCTTCCGGATCGCGGCGGCGAGCTGCTTGGCGGTCTGGAAGGGGAGTGCAGGGGCGGAAGGCATGGCAGTGCCGTAGCATACTGCTCGGCCCAGCGTGAAGAACGTTCAGCGCCGGCCGAGCTCGCGGAGCAGCGGCCGATACTCTTCGAGGGCGAGATCGGGCAGGAGCAGGGCGTCGTCGGGCCGGAACCACCGCAGCTCCGAGTGTTCGCGATCGCGTATCTCGGGCTCGCCGCCGCTCCAGCGGGTGACGGCATAGAGATGATAGGTCGCCGGGTCGGTCTGCGCATTGGGATCGGCAATGCGCGCCAAGGCCTCGTAGGCGAGGGCGACGACACCCAGTTCCTCGCGGATTTCCCGGACGAGCGCCTGGTCCGGGGTCTCGCCGGCTTCCATATGGCCGCCGGGAAAGCTCCATAGGCCGCCATAGGCTTTGCGATGAGCGGCCCGCCGCGCGAGCAGGATTTCGGGGCCTGCCCGCAGGAAGAGCGCGTTGACGATGTGGCGCATCGGCGTCAGCGCGGCCTTGGATGGCGCACGCGGGCGGTCGCCTCGGCGATCAGCGGGTCGTCCGGCCAATAGTGGCGGGGATAGCGGCCCTTCAGTTCGGATTTCACGTCACGGTAGCCGTTCTTCCAGAAGCTCGCGAGGTCGCGCGTCACCTGCACCGGCCGGCGTGCGGGCGACAGGAGGTGGATGGTGAGCGGCACCTTGCCGCCCGCGATGCGCGGCGTATCGCTCTGACCAAACATCTCCTGCAAGCGCACCGACAAGGTCGGCTCGGCGGGATTGGCGTAGTCGACCGGTACGCGGCTGCCGCTCGGCACCTCGATATGGGTGGGCGCGAGACTGTCGAGGCGGCGCGCCTGCTCCCACGGCACCAGGGTGCGCAAGGCGGCGCCGAGGTCGATTCGCTGGAGATGCTCGCGGCGCGTGACGCCGTCGAGGAAGGGACCGAGCCAGTCGTCGAGGGTCGCGAGCAGGGCGGCGTCGGACAGGTCGGGCCAGCTCTCGTCGGCGCGGCGCACGAAGGACACGCGCTCGCGCCAGCGGCGCAGCTCGTCGCTCCACGGCAGCGCGTCGAGGCCCATCTGGCGCACGCCGCGCGCCATCTCGAGGCGCAGCCTGTCGGGATCGGGCTTGCCGAGCGGCTTGTCCTCCAGTGCGAGCGCGCCGAGCCGGCGGCGGCGGCGCGCCAGCACCACGCCCTCGCGCGCGCTCCAGCTCAGCACGTCTTCGTCGACGATGCGGGCGGCGTACAGCTCCTCGATCTCGGCGGCGGTGACGGGCGCGGCGAGGAAGATGCGGGCGTTCTGCGCGCTGCCGTCGAGATCGGCCACGACGATGAACTCCTCGTTGCCCATCGGATCGCCCTCGGGCAGCGCCGCGCCCTGGCCGCCGGACAGCAGATAGCGTCCCGGCGCCCCGGCGCGGCGGCGGCCGATGCGGTCGGGATAGGCGAGCGCCAGCAGTGCGCCGGTCATCGCGGGATCGGGCGTCTCGTCCGCCGCGCCGCGCGGCATCAG
>JAFEFH010000208.1 GCA_018240695.1 Pseudomonadota bacterium
CGTCGAGAACATGGCCGAGAAGGCGATCCAGGGCCGCGCCGTGCTGGTCGATCTCGAGAAGCATTTCGGCCGCGACCACAAATACGTGAATTACGACGACTTCCGGAAGGTGCTGGAGGCCGACAAGGTCGTGGTCGAGCCGGGCGACATGCTGCTGCTCTATACCGGCTTCACCGACGAGATCGTGAAGATGAACAAGAACATCGACGCCCAGCGCGTCCACGCGATGTGCGCGGTGCTCGACGGCCGCGACAAGCGCCTGCTCCAGTGGATCACCGACAGCCAGATCTCGGCGCTGATCGCCGACAATTACGGCGTCGAGGCGGTGCCCGCCAAGCCCGGTCCCGACAATGCCGAGCATCCGTCGCTGCCGATCCACAATCACTGCCTGTTCAAGCTGGGACTCAATCTCGGCGAGATCTGGTGGCTGAAGGACCTCGCGCTCTACCTGCGCGACAAGAAGCGCTCGCGCTTCCTGCTGACCGCGCCGCCGCTGCGCCTGCCCGGCGCCGTCGGCTCGCCCGCGACCCCCGTCGCCACGGTCTGATGGACACCGCGTTCGCCTCCTTCGTCGCCACGGGGCTGGCGGACGCGCGGTTCTCGCTGCTCGACGTCGGCTGCTCGGGCGGCATCGATCCGCGCTGGCGCGCCTTCGGGCCCGCCCTGCGCGCGCTGGCGATCGATCCCAGCGTGCCGGAATGCGAGCGGCTGCGGCGCGCCGAGACCAACCGCGACGTCGAGTACGTGACGGCGTTCGTGGCGCCGACGTCCGCGACCCGCATCGACGTCGAGCGCGGCCAGGCCTCGCCGCTGATCTTCCGCATCCGCGACCGCCTCTCCTGCATGCGCACCTACGAGCTGCGCCGCGAGCGGCTGGAGGCGGCCGGCACCGAGGACAAGCTCGGCCACAACGCCTGGGAGAAGACCCAGCTCGCCGATCCCGCCAGGCCCGTGGTCGTCACCGACCTGCTGGCCGAGCGCGGCTGGACCGACCTCGACTATCTCAAGATCGACATCGACGGCTCGGACTTCGACATCCTCCAGACCTTCGACAACCGCTTCGGCGCGCTCGGCGTGCTGGGCGTGCAGCTCGAGGTCAATTTCGTGGGGACGGGCTCCGACAGCGAGCACGCGTTCCACAACACCGACCGTTTCATGCGCCGCCAGGGCTTCGACCTGTTCCGTCTCGACGTGCGCACCTATTCCTCGCGCGCACTTCCTGCCCGCTATGTCTGGCCGACGCCCGCCGAGACGGTGAGCGGCCGCCCGTTCCAGGGCGAGGCCTACTACGCGCGCGACATCGATTCGCCCGGCCTCGACCTCGCGAAGCGCGCCAAGCTCGCCGCGATCTTCTCGCTGTGGTCGGTGCCCGACATGGCCGCCGAGCTGCTGGTGCAGGACCGCGCCGATCTCTCGACGCTGTTCGACGTCGACCACGGCCTCAACCTGCTGGCGCTGCAAGCCCAGGCGGATCGCGGCACACGGCTCGGCTACCAGGCCTATATGCGCACGTTCGAGCAGGACGTCCCGTCGTTCTACCGACGTGAAGGCAATATCGGTTTGGCCGAGCGCCTCGGCGCGGCGTGGCAGGCTTTCCGGAAACCGCGTCCGTAGTCTCTTTTGGGACCGCGGGCCTCCAGGCCCGCCTCATCATCATGAGCGGGCCTGGAGGCCCGCGCTCCCAACTCAGCTCTTGTCCGCTTTGGCAAAGAACGCCATCTGGTCGGCGTACGCCTTGGCAAACGCCGGCCGCGCCGTCGCGCGCGCGACATAGGCACGGGACGCCGGATAGTCCTTCAGCCACTCGAAGCGATCGCAGAGCCGCAACACGTCGGCCATCAGGATGTCGCCGATCGAGAACGCGCCGGCCAGCCATTCGCGCCCGGCGAGGACCGGCTCGAGATGCGCCAGCCGGTGCTTGTGCAGGAACTCCTCGAGGACCTTCCAGCCCGGCGAGTCGCGCTTCTCCTGGGTGAACGACAGGATGAACAGCGGCAGGCTCGCCATCTCCACCGAGTTCAGCGCGGCGATCGCCCATTCGATGGCTTCGCTGCGCCGCTTGGGATCGGCCGGCAGCAACTTGTCGCTGCGGTTGCCGAGATGCAGCAGGATCGCGCCGCTCTCGAAGATCGAGATGTCGCCGTCGGTCAGCCACGGCACCTGGCCGAACGGCTGGTGGGAGAAATGCTGCGCCTGGCGATCCTTGAACGGCGTGCTCTCGACGCGATACGGCAGGCCCGCCTCTTCCAGCGCCCAGCGCACGCGCACGTCGCGCACGAAGCCGCGCGGCCACTCGGGCACCCAGTCGTAGGTGGTGAGAACGAGATCGCCCATCGCCGGTGCTACGCCTTCTTTTCCCAGCCGCCGGTCGCCGTCTGCTGCCAGTAGACGACCGTGTGGCCGGCGGCCCTGTAGGTCTTCCAGCGCTCGCGCGTCTCGGCGACGGCCTCGTCGTCGCGGCCGTCGAACAACTCGAAGCAGCGCGCATAGTCGCCGACCTTCTCCGACTTCGCCCGGTCGGCCACGAACAGGAACTTCGCGCCGTTGGGGTTCTCGTCGAGATGGGTCAGCCACACCGGCTGGCGGTCGGCCTCGCCTTCCTTGGCCGAGCCGTGCGGCAGGAAGCCGTTGGGATCGTAGGTCCAGAGATGGGCGTTGAGCGCATCGACCCGCTCGGGCGAGCCCAGCATGACCACCGCCCGCTCCTTCGCCTGCAGGGTCTTCGCCAGCAGGCGCGGCAGCGCGTCTTCGAGCGACGATCGGGTCAAGTGATAGAAATTGACCTCGGTCGCCATGCCGCGACTACTTCTCGTAGTTGTCGGCGATCAGCCGGTCGAGCAGGCGCACGCCGTAGGCGGTGGCGCCCTTCGGGCAGGTGGCGTTGCCCTTGCTCGACCACGCCATGCCGGCGATGTCGAGATGGGCCCAGGCGACGCCGGGCTGCACGAAGCGCTGGAGGAACTGCGCCGCCGTGATCGAGCCGCCGTCGCGGCCGTTGCTCACGTTCTTCATGTCGGCGATCTCGGAGTCGATCAGCTTGTCGTAGTTCGGCCCCAGCGGCATGCGCCACAGCTTCTCGCCGACCAGCGCACCGGCGCCGCGCAGCTTGTTGGACAGCGGCGTGTCGTTGCTGAACAGGCCGGCCCGCTCGTGGCCCAGCGAGATGATGATCGCGCCGGTCAGCGTCGACAGCTCGACCATCGCCTGCGGCTTGAACTTCTCCTGGCAGTACCACATGGCGTCGCACAGGATCAGGCGGCCCTCGGCGTCGGTGTTGATGATCTCCACCGTCTGGCCCGACAGGCTCTTGACCACGTCGCCCGGCCGCGTGGCATTGCCGTCCGGCATGTTCTCGACCAGCGCGCAGACCGCCACGACATTGGCCTTGGCCTTGCGGCCCGCGATCAGCTTCATGGCGCCCACGACGGCGCCGGCGCCGCCCATGTCCCACTTCATGTCTTCCATGCCGCCGGCCGGCTTCAGCGAGATTCCGCCGGTGTCGAAGCACACGCCCTTGCCGATCAGCGCGACCGGCTTCTGGTTCTTCGGCCCGTTCATCCAGGTCATGACCAGCAGCTGCGACTCGCGCGAGCTGCCCTGCCCGACCGCGAGCAGCACGTTGAGCCCGAGCTTCTTCATCTCGGCCTCGCCCAGGATCTGGACCTTCACGCCGAGCTTGGCGAGTTCCTTGGCGCGGCGCGCGAACTCGACGGGATAGAGCTCGTTGGCGGGCTCGCTCACCAGGTCACGCGTGAAGAACACCGCGTCGATCGCGGGCGACAGCCTGTCGTAGGCGCGGCGCGCCTCGGCCGGGCCCGCCACGGCGACGGTGATCGCGGTCAGCGAGTTCTTCTGCTCGGGCTTGTCCTTGGTCTTGTACTTGTCGAAGCGGTAGTTGCGCAGCTGGGCGCCCAGCGCCACGTGGGCGGCGATCTGGCCCGGCGTGAGGCGGCTGCCCTTCACGGCGTCGATCACGACGGTGACGGAGGTCTGCCCGGCCGCATTGGCGTCGGCCACGATCTGGCCGCCCAGGTTCTCGGCGGTGCGCGCGTCGAGGTCGCGGCCCTTGCCGACACCGAGCAGCATCAGCCGGCCGAGGCCGGCCTGACCCAGCACCATGAGGCTCTGGCCCTTGGCACCGGTGAAGCGGCTGGAGGCCATGGCCCGCCCGAGGGCGCCGGAACCGGCCTTGTCGATCGCCTGGGCGGCGCCCAGGAGCTGCTTGTCGCCGCCCACGAGGGCCGCAACATTGCCGCTGAAGGCCTTCGGAATGGCCGAAAATTCCACTTTCATCAGGAGTCCCTCGCTTTTCCGCCGATTTTTCGCGCCTGCGACTGCACAACGCAAGTCGCCAATTGCCTCCCGCCGCTGCCGACAGTATCAGTACCGGCCCTCGAAAACGGGCCAAATCTTAGTGGATCATAAATGACCTCTGGAAATCTCCCTCGCGTGAACGTGGTCGGCCTCGGCAAGCTCGGCGCCCCGCTCGCCGCCGTGCTGGCCAGCCGCGGCTTCGACGTCATCGGCCTCGACGTCAACAAGGTGCTGGTCGACGCGATGAACGCCGGCAGCATGCCGATCATCGAGCCGCAGCTCAACGAGCTGATCGCCGCCAATCGGTCGCGCCTCAAGGCGACGATGGACGCCGACGAGGCGATCCAGAACAGCGACGCCTCGTTCGTGATCGTGCCGACCCCGTCGGGCAGCGACGGCTTCTTCTCCAACCGCTTCGTGCTCCAGGCGATGGAAACGCTGGGCAAGGCGCTGCGCAAGAAGAAGGGCTACCATGTCGTCGTCATCACCTCGACGGTGATGCCGGGCTCGACCGGCAGCGTCATCAAGGACGCGCTGGAAGCCGCCTCGGGCCGCAAGGTCGGGCCGGACCTCGGCCTCTGCTACAACCCGGAATTCATCGCGCTGGGCTCGGTCGTGCGCGACATGCTCTATCCCGACTCGATCCTGGTCGGCGAAGGCGACAAGAAGGCCGGCGACGTGCTGGCCGGCATCTATCTCCAGATGTGCGAGAAGAAGCCTCCGGTCCAGCGCATGAACTGGGTCAGCGCCGAGCTGACCAAGATCTCGGTCAACACCTACGTCACCACCAAGATCTCCTACGCCAACATGCTGGCCGAGATGTGCGAGCGCCTGCCGGGCGCCGACGTCGACGTGGTGACCAAGGCGCTGGGCGCCGACACCCGCATCGGGGCGAAGTACCTCAAGGGCGCGATGGGCTATGGCGGCCCCTGCTTCCCGCGCGACAACGTGGCCTTCGGCAAGCTGGCCGAGAAGCTCGGCGTCCGCGCCGACGTGGCGCTGGCGACCGACGCGATCAACAACCACCAGATCGGCCGTCTCACCGACCTCGTGGCGAAGTTCGCCAAGGCCGGCACCAAGATCGCGATCATCGGCCTCAGCTACAAGCCGCAGACGCCGGTCGTGGAGGAGAGCCACAGCGTGAAGCTGGCGCGGCGCCTCGCCGACGAAGGCTATGTGGTGACCGTGCACGACCCGCTCGCGCAGGACGCCGCCATCACCGAACTCGGCGAGAAGGTCATCGGCGCCTCGTCGCTCGAGCAGGCCGTCAAGGACTGCGACCTGCTGATCGTCGGCACCGGCTGGCCCGAATACAAGGACATCGACCCGGCCTGGGCCAAGCGCTCGGGTGCGAAGATGACCATCCTCGACCTGTGGCGCACGCTGCCGGCCGACAAGTTCGGCGACGTCGCCGACCTGATCTATCTCGGTTACGGCCGCTAGTTCTTCCGGGACCGCGGGCCTCCAGGCCCGCTCATGACTGCGGGCCTGGAGGCCCGCGGTCCCGGATGATCTACGCCCGCTTGCGGAACTTCAGGATCTTGGCCTTCATGCCCGTCGGCTGCGGCAGCGGGCTGCCGGCCAGGACCTGGCTGCAAAACGGGTTGATGTTGGCGCCGACATAGTCGGTGAAGACCGGCCAATACTTGTTGTAGATCACGTTCACGCCGATGAAGCGGCGCGCCAGCCGGCGATGCGAGGGCCGGGTCTGCGGCTCGGTCGAAGCGGCCTCGCGGAACAGCTTCTCCACCGCCTTCAGCCGCTTCTTGTCGAGCGCCGACGGCTCGCGGCCGGTGCGAGTCGGGTCGTCGAGCTTCTGCGACGCCAGGCCGAATTCGAAGACGAAGAGATCGGTCTTGCGCACCAGGTCGTCGAAGTGACCGGTGGTGACGCCGGGCAGCCCCGCCGGCAGGCCCTCGCATTCCTGCGGCACCAGGATCGGGCCGGTGAAGCCCATGCCGCGCCACGCGGTGGCGAAGCCGGTCACGAAGTCAGGGCGCGTCGCGGCCAGCATGATCGCCGTCGACTTCGGATAGGTCAGCACCTGGTCGCAGACGAACGGCAGCGTGTGCGGCAGGTCGTAGGTCAGGTCGTCGAACAGGTGCCACTCGCAGCTCGTGTTCGTGAACGGCACGGTGGCGGGCTTGATCGCGCGATCGAGGCCCGCGGTGAAGCGCTCGTAGGAGGTCTCGCGGTCGAGCCGCACTTCCTCGATCTCGACGTCCGGCCAGCCCCACGTGTCGGCCTGCGCCGGCAGGTACGGCGTCGAGACGTTCCAGATGTACTTGTCGTGGCTGTTCATCGTGGTCTTGCGGCCCTTGTTGTTGGCCGCCGCCACCCGGGTGTGGTCGCAGTGATAGCCGAAGGCCTTGTCGATCAGCGTGTCGACCCGGCCGCGATAGAGCGTGAGCCGCGCGGCGAGGTTAGAATCGCAGTGCCAGCCGAGGATCATCTCCTCGTCGAAGCCGTGGATCGCGAACATGTCCTCGCGCAGGCAGGCCTGGAAGTCGCCCAGCGCGTCGTAGCGCATCGGCATGAAGTTGTGGACGACCTGGTTGAGGTGGAAGCGCACCGACCAGTCGCGCAGCTTCACGAGATTGCCGGCCGGGTCCTTGCGGTCGAAGGCGGCTTCCCAGAGCATCTCGGGAATCTCGAAGCGCGGGATCTGGTAGAAGCCGTCGGGCACGGCGCCCAGGATGTCGCTGAGCGATTCCTTCAGATTGCGCGACACC
>JAFEFH010000209.1 GCA_018240695.1 Pseudomonadota bacterium
GGCGGCTGCGCGCGCTCGGCATTGTCCTCGCCCAGCACCAGCTCCTTGCGATAGGCCGCCTCGACCCTCTGATTGCGGAACTCGAGCCCCGGCAGGCGCACGCCGGCCAGCGCCAGCATCACCGTGCCGAGCAGCGCCCAGATCACCGCGACGAAGACCAGCGCCTGCGGCACCTCGCCGATCCACGGCAGTTCCTTCACCTGCGCCGACAGCACCCACAGGATCGGCAGGAACGCGACCAGCGTCATCAGGGCCTGGATCAGGCTTTGGCCGAGACCCTCGACCGTCTGGGCGAAGCGCTGGGTGTCCTCCTGGATACGCTGCGAGGCGCCCTCGACATGGCGCAGGCGCTGCCAGTTGGCGACGTAGTAGTCGTTCATCGCCGTGCGCCAGCGGAACACGAAGTGGCTGGTGACGAAATCGGTCACGACGGCGGTGAAGATGTAGACCATGGCGATGCCGCCGAAGGTCATGAGCTGGCCGAAGAACTGGTCGAGGGTGACGCTGCCCGGCTTGGCCAGCGCCTGCTGCACCATGTTGTAGAAGCTGCCGAACCAGGTGTTGATCATCACGTCGAGCTGTACCTGGAACCAGATGAAGAAGATCAGCGCGGCCGACACGCCGACCGACCACCAGAACCAGCGGTGCGGCAGCAGCCAGCGCACGACGGCCACGAACACGCCGCCCGTGACGATCATGTATTCGTAGAGCCAGATATTGCGCGCGGTCTCGACCGCGACGGCGGCGTCGTTGGCGCCGGGCGGCGGATAGGGAAAGCCGAACAGGCTGCCAAGGCTGAGCTGGGGGCCGAGGTCGCGCGCCACGGCATACCACAGCGCCATGCAGAGCGCGGTCCACAGGACGGCGGCGGGGAAGAAGATGGTCGGCCGGGGAAAGAACGAGGAGAACATCCTACAGCGCAGCCACGACCATGATTTCCACCTTCATCCGGGGATCGTTCAGCTTCGCCTCGACGGTCGCGCGCGCCGGCGTCTGGCAGGGTACGACCCAGGCGTCCCACACCGCGTTCATCGCCGCGAAGTCGCCGATGTCGGCCAGCCAGATCGTGGCGGTCAGGATCTTCGTCTTGTGAGAGCCGCCCTTGGCCAGCAACGAGTCGATCTCGGCCAGCGCCTGCCTGACTTGGTCCGAAATGTCGGTCGACGTCTCCTCGGGAATCATCCCAGAGCAATAGATACGGTTGCCCACGGCCACCGCTTCACTCATGCGCGGCCCACAGTCGATTCGCCGGATATCGTTCATGGCCGCGACCCTAGAGCACATTATTCCGGTCTACGAGGGATTTTGCTCCGCAGGACGGCTCGGCGACGTTCCCGGGCCTCCCCTGCCCGCTGGATCGCGATAGAGTTGGCCCACAGAGGTGTGATCCATGACGGATGAAGAGGCCGGCCGCGTCCGCGATTTCGTGGGCTATGGGCGCAATCCCCCGGATCCAAGATGGCCGGGCCGCGCGCATGTCGCGGTGAATTTCGTCATCAACTACGAGGAAGGTGGCGAGGTCTCGGTGCCTGACGGCGCGCCCGCATCGGAGACCGGCCTGACCGAGGGCGCGACCGCCACCGTGAAGGGGCGCGACCTCGGCGCCGAGAGCATGTTCGAGTATGGCAGCCGCGTGGGCTTCTGGCGCCTGCACCGCATGTTCACCAGGCGCAAGCTGCCGTGCACGGTGTTCGCGATCGCCAAGGCACTGGAGCGCAATCCCGAGGCATGCGCGGCGATGCGCGAGGCGGGCTGGGACGTGGCGGGTCACGGCTATCGCTGGGAAATGCACGCCAACATGGCGCCCGACTACGAGCGCGAGCAGATCGAGCTCGCCACCGAAAGCATCGCGAAGACGATCGGCGAGCGTCCGGCCGGCTGGTACAGCCGCTACGCGCCCTCGATGCACACCCGCAACCTGCTGCTCGACAACGGCTACGAGTACGACAGCGACACCTACGACGATGAGCTGCCGTACTGGATGACGATCGGCAAGCGCAAGCAACTGATCGTGCCCTACTCCGTCGTGCACAACGACGTGCGCTTCCCGCGCCAGGGCATGACCTCGGGCGACGAGTACTTCACCTACATGAAGAACGCCGTGCAGTGCGTGCTGGAGGAAGACACGCCGCGCATGCTGAGCTTCGGCCTGCACAATCGCATCATCGGCCATCCCGGCCGAGCGCTCGGCCTCGCGCGCCTGCTCGACTGGCTCGGCGAACAGCCGAAAGTCTGGGTCACGCGCCGCATCGACATCGCGCGCCATTGGCGCAAAGTGCACCCGGCACCATGATCGACGCAAACTTCCGTCGTCCCGACCGGAGCGAAGCGGAGTGGAGGGACCTTCTCTCCCCGAAATGCCGCAAATCGCTTCGACAAGGTCTCTCCACTCCGCCTCGCTGCGCTCGGCTCCGGTCGAGACGACGGCAAAGCAGCCTGATGCAAAGGGTAACGTCATGACCATCAAGCGACCCCTGGACGGCATGCTCGTCCTCGACATGGGGCAAATCTACAACGGCCCGTACGCCGGCCTGCAACTCTCCTTCATGGGCGCGCGAGTGCTCAAGATCGAGCCGCCCGAGGGCGACGTGCTGCGCCGGCGCAAGCGCGAGACCGAGCCTTATCCGCTGGTCATGCTGAACTCCAACAAGGAGTCGATCGTGCTCGACCTCAAGCAGCCGCGCGCCAAGGAGATCTTCCTGGCGCTGGTCGCCAAGGCCGACGTGGTGATCGAGAACTTCGCCGCGGGCGTGATGGAGCGGTTGGGCCTCGGCTACGACGTGCTCTCGAAGCTCAACCCGCGCCTGGTCTATGGCGGCAGCTCGGGCTTCGGCCTCGACGGTCCGTACCGCGACCTCGCGGCCATGGACGTCACCATCCAGGCGATGAGCGGCATCACCAACGCGACCGGCGATGCCGACGGGCCGCCGACCAAGGCGGGCGCGGCCGTGTGCGACTTCCTGGCGGGCATCCATCTCTGCTCGGGAATCCTGGGCGCCCTGGTGCAGCGCGAGCGCACCGGCAAGGGCCAGCGGGTCGAGATCGCCATGCACGAAGCGGGCGTGATCTCGCTCGCCTCGGCACTGGGCGCGGTGATGGACGGCGACACCAACGTGCCCGACCGCACCGGCAACCGGCATCCGGCTCTCGCGATGGCGCCGTACAACACCTACAAGTGCGCCGACGGCTACGTCGCGATCTTCACCGCCGCCGAGCGCCACTGGCACTCGATGTGCCACATGCTGGGCCGCCCCGCCCTGCTCGACGATCCCGAGCTGTCGAGCACCATCGGTCGCGCCAAGCATATGGCGGAAGTCGACGACATCGTGGGCTCGTGGACGCTGACGCGGACCAAGGACGAGGTGCTGAAAGCGCTCAACGAGGCGCACGTGCCCTGCGCGCCGGTGAAGACCGCCAAGGAGGTCGCGACCGATCCGCACCTCGAGGCCCGCGGCTTCTGGGTCGATGTCGAGCATCCGCGCCGCGGCAAGACCCGCGTGCCGATCTCGCCGATCCGGCTCCATACCGGCGGCAAGTCGGAGATCCGCCGCCCCGCGCCGACCCTAGGCCAGGACACCGACCGGGTGCTGGGCGAGCTGCTCGACCTGAAGGCCGACGACCTCGCCAAGCTGCGCGCGGCCAAGATCACGACACCCGTCACCGAAAAATAGATCGAGGGAGAACGACCCATGACGAAGCCGAACCCGCTGATCGACAGCCAGGTCCACGCCTACGAGGCCAACACGCCCAAGCGTCCGTGGGCGACCGTGCCGAACTGGCCGCCGCACGTGACCGGCGACGAGATGGTGGCGGAGATGGACAAGGTCGGCGTCGACGGCGCGATCTTCATCTCCTCCTTCTCGATGTACCGCTATGATGGCAGCTACGCCGAGGAAGTGGCGCGCAAACACGGCAACCGCATGGCGATCGTGAAGCCGGTCGACCCCGACGACAAGAACGTGGCCGACGTGGTCGCTAAATGGAAGAAGACGCCGGGCGCGGTCGGCATCCGCATCTTCCTGCGCGAGGAAGAAAAGCGTGCGCCCGACCATCCCGGCCTCGACCGCATCTGCAAGGCCGCCGTCGAGTACGACCTGCCGCTGAATTTCCTGTTCTGGGGCCGGGTCGACGACGGCATGCGGATCATCGACCGGCATCCCAACACGCGCTTCATCGTCGATCATCTGGGCCTGTTGCAGCCGCGCGTGCCGCCGGCGCCCGCCGAGCCGTGGAAGGACCTGCCGAAGATCGTGGAGCTCGCCAAGCGCCCCAACTGCGTGATCAAGGTCAGCGGGGCCTGTACGCTCTCCAAGCAGCCCTACCCTTTCCCGGACATCTGGGATCCGCTGAAGCGCGTGTTCGACGCCTGGGGCTTCGAGCGCTGCCTGTGGGGCACCGACTGGACACGCGCCTTCGCCGTCGTGAACTACGAGAACGCGGTGAAGCCGTTCCTCGAGACCAAGACCCTGAGCGACAGCGAACGCGCCATGCTGATGGGCGGCGCCTGCGCCAAGGCCTACGGCTGGACGCCGAAGCGGTAGCTGGGAGCGCGCCACTCCAGTGGCGCTCATAAGACTTCGCAGCTTAAGGGAAGAGCGGCACTGGAGTGCCGCGGTCCCAGCCTATGACGCCGTCGAGCGGACCAGCTTGCCGGGGCGCGCGCCGGTCTCCTGGCCGCGCTCGAAGATCGGCGCGCCGGCGCAGATCGTCATGTCGTAGCCGTCGACGCTCTGCACCAGGCGGCGGCCGCCGGCCGGCAGGTCGAAGATCATCTTCGGGCTGTGCAGGGTCAGTCCGTCGAAATCGATGACGTTGACGTCCGCCTTCTTGCCCGGCTGCAAACGTCCGCGATCCCGGAAGCCGTAGAAATCGGCCGTGCTGCTGGTCATGCGCTTGACCACGAACTCCAGCGGCAGGCGCGGGCCACGGCTGCGGTCGCGCACCCAGTGGGACAGCATCGAGGTGTTGAGCGAGGCGTCGCAGATCACGCCGCAATGCGCGCCGCCGTCGGACAGGCCGAGGATGGTGTGCGGGTCCTCGATCATCTCGCGCACGACCTCGAGATCGCCGTGCACGTAGTTGGTCACCGGGAAATAGACCATGCGGTTGTCGCTGCCGACGAGATAGTCGTAGCAATATTCCTGCGGCGTCACGCCGTCGGCCGCCGCCAGGGCCGCGATGCTGCGTTCCGGCGCGGGCTCGTAATCCGGCCTGTCGCCCAGCGGATACATGCGGTCCCAGCGCGTCGCGATCTGGCGCGACAGCGGCGGCAGCACCTCGAGCAGGCGCGGCGAGGCTTCCTGCGACAGGATCAGGCGGCGCACCTCGGGCGTGCGCAGCCGCGCCATCATCTCGGCCGGCGGCAACTTGGTCAGCTCCGCATAACCCTCGCGCAGGCCGAACGGATTGAGCGACGTGTTGAGGCCGAGCGTCAGGCCGACCGGGCGGCCGGCGACCTGGGCGTAGAGCGGCAGGTTGTCGGCCCGGGCGGCGCGCACACCCTCCATCAGGCGCTTGTAACGCTGCGGATCGTAGCTGCGGTCGGTCAGCAGGAACCAGACCGGCCGGCCGCTCTCCTTCGCGACCTGGCGCACCCAACTCCACTCGGCCGCCTCGTCGTCGAAGTCGGACAGGAAGCCGAACGTGCCGCGGCCGGCGCGGCCCATCGCGCGACCGATGGCGATCAGCTCTTCATGCTCGGCATAGCGGCCGGGCACCAGGTCGCCGGCCAGGGTCTTGTGCTGGTCGGTGCGGCTGGTGGTGAACCCGACGGCGCCGGCCTTCAGCGCCTCCTCGGTGAGCCGCGCCATCGTTGCGATGTCGTCGGCGGTCGCGAGCTCGCGATTGATGGCGCGCTCGCCCATGGCATAGACGCGCAGCGGATGGTGCGCGACCTGGGCCGCGATATCGATGGTCCGCGGCAGGCGCGACAGCGCGTCGAGATATTCCGGGAAGCTCTCCCAGTCCCACTTGAGGCCCTCGGTCAGCGTGATGCCGGGAATGTCCTCGACGCCTTCCATGAGGTCGATCAGCGCCTGCTGGTGCTGCGGACGGACCGGGGCGAAGCCGACGCCGCAATTGCCGAACACGATGGTGGTGGCGCCGTGCCAGGACGAGGGCGCCAGCACCGGGTCCCAGGTCGCCTGGCCGTCGTAATGGGTGTGGACATCGACCCAGCCCGGCGTGACCAGCCGGCCCTCGGCCTTGACCTCGCGCTTGCCCGGACCCGCCTTGCCGCCCACCTGGACGATCCTGTCGCCGTCGATGGCGACGTCGCCCTGGACCGCCGGCGCGCCCGTGCCGTCGACGATGGTGCCGCCTCGAATGACGATGTCGTGCATGGCCTGCCCTACCCTTCAACGAGGCGGCAAGCTTTCCATACCTCGGCCAGCCCGGAAACCCCGGGCTGCCGCACGTCTGCTATGCCCGCTCGCGGATGTCGGAGAATTTCACCTTGGGGCTCTTCTCGGCGATGTAGCCCAGCTCCCAGGCGTTGCGCGCCAGGAACACCGGCGCGCCGTCGCGATCCTCGGACATGCCGCCACGGTTGGCCGACATGAAGGCCTCGAGGTCGGCCTTGCTCTCCGCCGAGATCCAGCGCGCCGTTTCGAACGGCGCGGGCTCGAGGTCGATCATCACCGAGTATTCCGCCTCGACGCGTGTCTTCAGCACGTCGAGCTGAAGCTCGCCGACCACGCCCACGATGTTGTCGCCGCCGATCACGCGGCGGAACACCTGGGTCACGCCCTCTTCCGCCAGATCGTCGAGCGCGCGCTTGAGCTGCTTGGACTTCATCGGGTCCTCGAGCCGCACGCGGCGCAGGATTTCCGGCGCGAAGTTGGGGATGCCGACGATCTTCACCGCCTCGCCCTCGGTCAGCGTGTCGCCGACCCGCAGCACGCCGTGATTGGGGATGCCGATGATGTCGCCGGGCCACGCCTCGTCGACGATCTCGCGCTCGCGGGCGAAGAACAGGATCGGCGAGTTGACCGCCA